>NZ_JAESMM010000019.1:2953-3359 GCF_017893165.1 Staphylococcus sp. GDX8P54P | reverse complement strand
TATAGGTAAAAATGGTGTTTGTTCTAACTATTCACCTGACTATGTTCGCGAAACTTGGAGACAAATTTCTAAATTTAAACAAGGGAACGCGATTTTCACGCATCCTAATACGCCTATCAAATGCGGAGGCGCACCTATGAAAATTATGTATTTAGCTGAAGATTATTTTAGAAAACATAATATCCGTTCTAATGCTAATGTGATATACAAAACACCAAAAGATGCTTTATTTGACGTAGGCAAATATAATAAAGAATTAGAGAAAATTGTTGAAGAAAGGGATATAATTGTCGATTACAATTATAATCTTGTTGAAATTGACGGAGACAAAAAAGAGGCTACATTTGAACACATTAAAACAAACGATAGAAAGACAATAGATTATGAAATGTTACATGTAACACCA
>NZ_JAESMM010000019.1:2683-2814 GCF_017893165.1 Staphylococcus sp. GDX8P54P | reverse complement strand
CTATTGCAAGTAATGGATAATGAAATGTTGACGCATCATTATGATGGTTATACTTCGTGCCCTATCGTTACTGGTTATAATAAATTAATACTTGCCGAGTTTGATTATAATAAAAAACCAAAAGAAACATT
>NZ_JAESMM010000019.1:0-2607 GCF_017893165.1 Staphylococcus sp. GDX8P54P | reverse complement strand
CAGAAAATAACCATTTTCTGTACACTCTCTTTTTATGTCTAAATAAGTATGTATTACATAGAATTATGTGTTCAAAAACCCAACAAAAAATCTATGTTCACAAAAGACCTTGTGATTAAGTTATGGTACACTGAAGATGTATATAGGAGGTTTGTATTTTGAAAATAGGTTATGCAAGAGTTTCAACTGGATTACAAAATTTAAATTTACAGGAAGATCGATTAAATACACATGGTTGTGAAAAAATATTTAATGACCATATGAGTGGTTCAAAAAGTAAAAGACCTGGTTTAGATAAAGCAATTGAATTTGCGAGGTCAGGAGATACCATTGTTGTTTGGAGACTAGATAGACTAGGACGTAACATGGAGGATTTAATCACATTAGTGAATGAACTTAACGAACGAGGCGTGAGTTTTCATAGTTTAGAAGAAAATATAACGATGGATAAATCAAGTTCTACAGGACAATTATTATTTCATTTATTCGCAGCATTTGCAGAGTTTGAACGGAATTTAATTTTAGAACGTTCTTCAGCTGGACGAATTGCAGCTCGTGCCAGAGGACGTTATGGTGGAAGACCTGAAAAATTGAATAAAAAAGACTTAAATTTACTCAAAACACTTTATGATAATGGCACCCCCATTAAAACAATTGCAGAACAATGGCAAGTTTCACGTACAACAATTTATCGTTACCTCAATAAATTGGAGGACAAGGAAGATGAAAAACAAGGAGAAGTATCTAACTAATTTTTCTGAAGCCAAACGTAAAAAAGCTACTCAAAAGTACAATATTATAAAACCTTTTATCCTAGGCGAACAATCTTTATCAAGTATTTCTAAAAGTAAAGGGATTGCGTTAAGCACCCTTTATAGGTGGAATAAGTCATATAAAGAACAAGGACTTAAAGGACTAATCTATGCGACAAGAGCTGATAAAGGAACACGTAAAATAGAACCAAAGATAATTGATGAAATTGAACGCCTTGCGCTTATGAATAAAAGAAATAGTATAGCCACAATTCATAGGAAAATCACTAATTACTGTAAAGAAAATAATTTTGATATACCAAGTTATAAACAAATTTATAGTGTTATTAAAGCAATGCCTAAGTCTGTTATTGATTTCTCTCATCAAGGTGAAAAATACTATCAAAATAAGTACGATTTAATACAAATTAGAGAATCCTCGAGACCCAATGAAATATGGCAAGCAGACCATACTTTGCTAGATATCTTTATATTAGACCAAAAAGGTAATATCAATAGACCGTGGCTAACTATAATTATGGATGACTATAGTCGTGCAATTGCAGGCTATTTCTTAAGTTTTGATGCCCCCAATGCTCAAAACACAGCATTAACACTACACCAAGCAATATGGAATAAGAATGATACCAACTGGCCAGTGTGTGGTATACCCGAAAAATTCTATACAGATCACGGAAGTGACTTTACCTCAAATCACATGGAACAAGTCGCTATTGACTTGAAAATAAATTTGATGTTTTCAAAAGTTGGTGTCCCTCGTGGTCGTGGAAAAATAGAACGCTTTTTTCAGACAGTTAACCAAACTTTCTTAGAACAACTGCCTGGATATATAAACAATAATGATACTCCTAGTAATCTAATAGATTTTCACAATTTTGAAGAAAAACTACGTTACTTTTTAATTGAAGATTATAATCAAAAAGAACATAGTGCTATTCATACCACGCCTATCAGTCGTTGGAATAGTAATCACTTTTTCCCTAATATGCCAAGTAGCTTAGAACAACTTGATTTATTATTGTTGGAAATACCTAAATCTAGAAAAGTTCATTCAGATGGCATTCATTTTCAAGGTTTTCGATACAGTAATACTAATCTAGCAGCTTATGTAGGTGAATATGTACTGATTCGTTATAACCCAAATGATATGGCTGAAATACGTGTGTTTTATAGAGATGAATTTCTTTGTACTGCTATATGTCCAGAAATAGCTGATTACTCCATAGATATAAAAGACATACAGCACGCTCGTAGTCAGAGAAGAAAACACTTAAAACAAAATATTGCTAGTCCAAGTACCACAGAATTAATTAAGGAAGAAAAAAATTGTGGTTATTCACCTCAAGAAACGACTAAAAACGTCAAAAAATTAAAGAGGTATCGTAATGACTAAAAATCAGAATTTTATTGAAACGAAAGAGTATAAACGGTTTGCTGAATTTTGTGACGCTTGCATTAAATATCAATATATTGGTATCTGTTATGGTCAACCTGGAGTTGGGAAAACTTTATCTTCAAGATATTATACAAATTGGGATACAATCGAAAAACAAGTTAACCATAGAGGTTGGGAAGATCTAGCTAGTAAAACGACCGATGACATACTATCGGTGGATAAAATATTTTATACTGCACCAGCAGAAAAACAAACTAAATTAAGGAATGATTTATATAGTATTACTGCAAGCATTGATTTGGGTCAAAAATTACATGTTGTAAATAAGTATGGACATGAACATAGTAAACATTATAGTGATATGTTTAAATATATTGATTTAATTATAGTAGATGAGATTGATCGCCTTAAAGTGCAACATTTAGAGCAATTAAGAGC
>NZ_JAESMM010000018.1:0-9150 GCF_017893165.1 Staphylococcus sp. GDX8P54P | reverse complement strand
GGTTTTTGGATAAACTCGCTAACAAGATATCCAACGAGTAGTACTGCTAATACTATCCATGAAAGCTTAAATAACTTAGAATCTTTAATTGCACTTTTAGGATCTGATAGATTTTCTGTATCGAACGTTTTAGGTATGGATTTTCTGAAATATAACCATAAAACGAGAATACTAGCAATCAGAGAGAATATATTAGGAATAATCATTCGGCTAAAATATTCAATAAATCCAATATCGAAGTAATCTGCAGAAACGATATTAACTAAGTTACTTACAATTAAGGGAAGTGATGTAGTATCAGCAATAAAACCACTGGCAATAATAAAGGGGAAAATCACTTTTTGATTAAATCCTAGATTCCTTACCATCGCTAATACAATAGGCGTTAAGATTAAAGCTGCACCATCATTTGCGAAAAATGCTGCTACAATTGCCCCAAGTAACATAATAAAAACAAACATTTTTAAGCCATTACCGTTTGAAGCCTTGACCATATGTATCGCAGACCATTCAAAAAAACCAATTTCATCTAATATTAATGAAATAAGAATAACAGCCACAAAAGTTAAAGTTGCATTCCAAACAATACCTGTTACTTCTAATACATCAGAAAGACTTACGACTCCTGTAATGATAGCAACAACAGCTCCAATTAAAGCTGTAATACCAATATCTAAACCTTTTGGTTGCCAAATCACAAAGGTTAAAGTTAAAAGAAAAATTACAATTGCTAAAATAGTCATCAACAGTCACCTGATTTCACATTTTTACATACACATCTTTGATTAGATGTATTAATGATGTTCAAGTTTTGGATAATATCATCTAAAATAGCATGATTAAGTTGATACCAATGTTTATTGCCGTCTTTTCGTGTTGTAACTAATTCATTATCTACTAATGACTTCATATGATGACTTAGTGTAGGTTGTGAGAATTGAAAGTGTTCTAATAAGTCACAAGCGCATAGCTCACCACAAGAAAGTAAATCTAATATTTCTAACCTACTTGGATCTGATAAAATTTTTAATATTGTTGATAGTTCTTTATAAGACATGAATAAACCTCCTAGACATTAAATAGATTAACATCTATATAGATTATTGTCTATGTTATTTTATTTACTATTTTTTATTCTATATATAGTTTGACGTGTAATACCAACTTCTTTAGCTATAGTACTTATAGATTTACCCTGTTCAAGTAATTCAACAACTCGGTAATAAACTAAACGCTTTTGTGGGTCTTTAGCATTGGGAGAATACAGAACAGGTCTCCCTTTATATATACCTTTTTCTTTGGCGACTTGAATCCCTTGAGCTTGTCGACGTTTACTTTCATTTCTTTCTTGTTCTGAAATCATTGCTAAAATTTGAATAATTAAATCTTTCATAAATTTATCTAGTAGTGGATTTCCAATGACTTCATTCATCATAGGTAAACTCGTTATCATGAGCTGAACTTCTTTATCTTTTAAGTAATTAACTGTTTGAATTATTTCCTCGTAATTTCTTCCTAGTCTATCAATAGATTCAACAATTAAACGATCTCCCATTCTTAAAAAATTTAATACTTCTTGAAAAACAGGTCTGTTTTCTATAGATTTACCTGATTGTTTTTCTGTGAAAATTTTCTCAGCACCAAAAGATTGCAAATTTTCAATTTGCCTATCTAAATTTTGATCAATGGTCGAAACTCTTGCATAACCAACTATCATTTTTAGCACCCCTTTTTCATACACCCTAATCATACAAACGAAAATAGCATTTTACAAGTATTTTTTATTGTTCGATTAGGGTAAACCCTAAATAACAGAATTTAGTAACTTGCAAAAGTTGCATTAATAATTTATAGTTAATACATCAAAAAAAATTGATGTATTGTTTTAGTATTTTATAAAGGAGTTCGATTTTATGAGAATAAATCATGCAGGTACATTATCTGTTGATTATTTTGTTAGCTACTTAAATCTAATTATGATATCAAGAGAAGTTTCTTTAAAAGAAGCTATATCATATATGAAAAATGAGTTCTTTAAAGGTGAACCTGACATGTATGGTAAAATAACAAAAACTCATTTTAATCAAGCAATACAAGAACTCAAACAAAAATAGAAATATCTATATATAAGAGAGGTGATTATTTAATGGAAATTATTCAGTCCAGTCCTAATAGAACTGAGGAAGAACAATTAGACTTTTATGAACAGATGTTTAATGCGCTAGCTGATAAAATCAGACTTAAAATTCTACATTCAATACGTCAAAGTGATTCAAAATCTTTATGTGTGTGTGATTTAGAGGAGCTATTAGATTTAAAACAATCTAAGCTTTCGTATCATTTAAAAAAATTAATAAGTGCACAGATATTAATATCTGAAAAACATGGTACATGGAACTACTACAAAATCAATGAAGCACAGATTCAAGTCGTATTAACTGAAGATACTTGCTGTAAAATATTATAGGATTTATCTTCTTACACATCATGTTAATCAACTTTTTTTAATTTATATATCAAAAAAAGTTGATTAAATAAATTCAGAGGAGTTATACTAATGACAGATTCAATCATCGAATTCATAAAAACATTTTTAACGTTATTTTTTGAATTGTTAGCATTATTTATAGTTGTAAGTTTTATTGTAAGTTTAATTCAACAAGTAGTATCAGAAGATAAAATACAAAAGCTTTTAAGCAAACCAAATAAAGCAACCAACTATGTATTAGGAATGATATTTGGTGCTGTTACACCTTTTTGCTCTTGTTCAACTATTCCAATACTTGCAGGTCTATTAAATTCCAAAGTTCCTTTTGGTCCAGCAATGAGTTTCTTAATTGCTTCACCGTTAATGAATCCATTAATGATATTTATGCTATGGGCTTTATTAGGTTGGAAAGTAGCTGTTGTTTATTTTGTAGTACTAGCAATTTTCAGTATTTTAACAGGTTTAGTGTTTTCAAAAATGAATTTAGCTGAAAGTTATAAAGGGGTCAATGTTAAAGGTGATGGCTTTTTTGCTAATAAATCAGGATCTCGTTTTAAACAAGCATTAAACGATGCGTGGGCGTTTTTATACCCAATGTTACCTTATCTATTTATTGGTGTGTCTATTGGTGCCTTTATATATGGATTCATACCGGAAGCATTTATAACTAAGTATGCAAGTGGCGATGGTATTATCTCTGTTGTTATTGCTTCTGTTATTGGTATACCTATGTATATTAGACCAGAAACGATACTTCCTATAGCTGAAGCTTTAGTATCTAAAGGTATGTCACTAGGAACAGTCGTGGCATTAATTATAGGTGGCGCAGGCGCAAGTATACCTGAAGTCGTATTGTTATCTAAATTATTTAAAAAGAAATTTGTAATATCTTTTGTTATAGCAATTTTAGTAGTGGCGGTTGCTACAGGCCTAACTGTTAACTTAATCATTTAAGGAGGTGAAGTAAATGGGTATCAAAGACGCGTTAAAAAAATTAAAACCTCAAGAGCAGTCATGTTGTTCAGTAGAAATTGAAGAAAATAAAGAGAGTAAAAAAGAGAATACAAGTAAAGATCAACAGAATAATAAAGGCTGTTGTTAATGGCGTATCATTAACAATTAAATTAGGGAGCATAACAGTATGCTTCCTTTTTTTAATGGAGGTGCTGAAATGATTCAAAATTTAGCTGACTTTACAGAAGAAGAACGTAAAAAAGCTATGGAAAGATATCGTGTCCTTGAACCTTATTTAAAAAACTTAAAATCAGTTAGAACAGTTAGCAAATCAGCAAAAATACCAAAGCGTACGCTTTATAATTGGATTAATAGATACAAAAATGATGGATTAGCTGGCCTTACAGATAAAACGAGAAAAGATAAACATCGAATAAAGATAGATGGAGATATTATCAATTTTGTTCAGAACGAGTATTTCAGTAACAGAGGAATTTCTATAGCTTCTATATATCGCAAAACAAAGCAGTGGTGTAACAATAAGAGGGTTCCTGAACCTAGTTATTACCAAGTTTATAATATTATTAAGCGAATACCTGAAAACTTAAAAGCTTATTCAAATATGAACTCAAAAAAGTATGCTGAAAAATACGATGGTATATTTTTACGTGAGTGCCAACGTCCCAATGAAATTTGGCAAGCTGATCATACTATGTTGGATATAGAAGTATTAAATGAAAAGAATGAAATTGAAAGACCTTGGTTAACAATTGTTTTAGATGATTATAGCAGAGCAATTGCAGGTTTCAGAATAGAGTTTGGATCACCAGACACTGAAAGAACAGCACTTGTTCTAAGACAAGCAATATGGAAAAAAGGAAATTCAAATTGGCCAATTTGTGGCATACCAGAAAAATTCTATACTGATCATGGCAAAGATTATACCTCAGAACATATGCAACAAGTATCAGCTAACCTCAAAATAGAACTGATATATTCCAAAATAGGTATACCAAAAGGCAGAGGAAAAATAGAACGTTTTTTCAAACAGTTAATTTAATGTTTCTTCAATTACTTCCTGGTTATACAAAAAATAAAAAGTCAAGAAAACATCTTACTTTGGAAGAGCTTAATAATAAGTTTGAGCACTTTATAATAAACGAATATCATTATCGTAAACATGGAACAACAAAAGAAAAACCGATGCAGAAATGGAATCAACCAGACTTTCTCCCACAATTACCTGAATCTAGAGAATTATTAGATTTACTATTATTAACTACAAGCAAACCTAGAAAAATACACAAAGATGGTATCTATTTTAAAGGACTAAGGTATTTTTCTACTAACCTCATTGCTTATATAACAGAAGAAGTTTTTATAAGATATGATCCTCAAGATATTTCAGAAATTCGAGTCTATTTAAACAATCAATTTTTAAGTATTGCATATTGCAGTGATTTAGAAAACCAAAGTATAAGTATAAAAGAAATCGAAAGACTAAGAGCAAATAAAAAAAGAGAGTTAGGAAAAAGTATTACTCGTACACGTCACCTCGTTCAAAATCTTAATCGTCCCAAACTATCAAATGAAGAATTAAGTAATAACGCAAAACAAGTTAAAAAGTCAAAACTAAAGAGGTATAAAAATGACTAATAAAACTTTTGTTGAAACAAAGCAGTACCGTCGATTTGAAGAATTTTGTGATAATTGCGCTAAGTATAAATATATGGGGGTTTGTTACGGAAATCCCGGTGTAGGTAAAACATTTTCTGCACAATATTATGCAAATTGGGACTATGTAAACCCAATCATTACTAATTATCAAAAAGCTGATGATAAAGGAAGTAATGTACATGATGATCAATTTCTAAATTGCAAAACCATTTTTTATACTGCCCCTCCTGTTAGACCTTCAAGAATTTATAAAGAATTATTAAACTTGGCTAGTGAATTAACATTAGGGAAAATTGGATATCGATCATTAAAAAGACAAGAGGAATTTAACGGATTAGAAGAACTTGTTAGATTACAACCAAGTAATTATGAAATTGATTTAATTATTATTGATGAAGTTGATAGACTAAATTATAAAACACTAGAGATTATTAGAGATATTTATGATCAACTTGATATTGGTGTTGTTTTAATCGGTATGCCAGGTATAGAAAAACGATTGTCAAGGTATCCTCAATTATATTCCCGTATTGGTTTTAGTCATCAATTTGAAAAATTAAGCAACGATGAATTAAAACACGTTTTAGAATATAGGTGGGAGGAGCTTTCCTTACCTTTAAGTTATGAGGATTTTGAAGATTATGAATCTATTAATACGGTAATAAAAATTACGAATGGTAATTTTAGATTAGTACAAAGATTATTTTCTCAAATTATACGAATTATGGAGATTAACGAATTGAATAAAATAAATGTTGAAGTGATAGAAACTGCTAGAGATGGCTTACTAATAGGAGAAAATGAGTAATTTGAAAGGGCTGTAGTATATGAGAAAAATAGGATATGCACGTGTACCTTATACTGACCAAAATTTAGATGTTGAGATAACTCATTTGTTAATCAATGGATGTGATTTAGTTTTTTCTGAGAAAGTAAATATTTATAGTAAAAACCAAATAGAACTTAAAAGTTGTTTAGAAGAATTAAAAGAGAATGATATTTTAGTTATAAATGACTTAAAAACTTTGGGATTAACGCCAAAACAGTTTATGGACTTCATAGATAACGAAATAATATCGAAAAACCTCCATTTAGAAGTACTTAATCTGAATATAAATACTCAAAATGAATATGGGCAATACTTTATTAGAGTATTCCAAATGTTGCTAGAATCCGAAAAAGTTCTAGTGCAAGAGAGAACGTCAAATGGTTTGAAAGCCGCTAGAGAAAAAGGTCGAAAAGGAGGACGACCTCAAAAAGTTGAAAAAAGCCAAAGGTATTATATTAAACAACTATATGATAGTGATAAATATACAGGTGAAGAAATTGCTCAAATGACGGGATTAAGTAGGAGTTCCATTTATAGAATAATTAAAGAAATGTTATAAAAGAAAGCAGGTAAACAGTTATATAATTGTCTACCTGCTTTGCGCCATTTAAAGCACAAAATTTGTGCCATATAACTCCAAAACTGACATAAGTGAGTAATACATATATTTTCGTGTTCAAAAACCCAACAAAAAATCTATGTTCACAAAAGACCTTGAAATTAAGTTATGGTACACTGTATATGTATATAGGAGGTTTGTATTTTGAAAATAGGTTATGCAAGAGTTTCAACTGGATTACAAAATCTGAATTTACAGGAGGACCGATTAAACGCATATGGTTGTGAAAAGATATTTAGCGACCATATTAGTGGTTCAAAAAGTAAAAGACCTGGATTAGATAAAGCAATTGAATTTGCGAGATCAGGAGATACGATTGTTGTTTGGAGACTCGACAGACTAGGACGTAATATGGAGGATTTAATCACATTAGTTAATGAGCTTAACGAACGAGGTGTAAGTTTCCATAGTTTAGAAGAAAATATAACGATGGATAAATCAAGTTCTACAGGACAATTATTATTTCATTTATTCGCAGCGTTTGCAGAATTTGAACGAAATTTAATTTTAGAACGTTCTTCAGCTGGCCGAATTGCAGCACGTGCTAGAGGACGCTATGGAGGTAGACCCGAAAAATTAAATCAAAAAGATTTAAACTTACTTAAGACACTTTATGATAATGGCACGCCAATTAAGACAATTGCAGAGCAGTGGCAAGTTTCACGTACAACGATTTATCGTTACCTCAATAAATTGGAGGAAAAGGAAGATGAAAAACAAGGAGAAGTATCTAACTAATTTTTCTGAAGCCAAACGTAAAGAAGCTACTCAAAAGTACAATATTATAAAACCTTTTATCTTGGGCAAGCAATCTTTATCAAGCATTTCTAAAAGCAAAGGTATTGCGTTAAGTACACTTTATAGGTGGAATAAATTATATAAGGAACAAGGTCTTACTGGTCTAATTCATAATACAAGAGTTGATAAAGGTGAGCATAAATTAAAACAAAACATAATAGACGAGATTAAACGCCTTGCACTCAAGAATAAAAGAAATAGTATTGCTACGATTCATAGGAAAATCGCTAATTATTGTATAGAGAATAATTTTTATAAACCAAGTTATAAACAAGTTTATAGTATTATTAAAGCAATGCCTAAGTCTGTTATTGATTTCTCTCACCAAGGTGAAAAATACTATCAAAATAAGTACGATTTAATACAAATAAGAGAATCCTCAAGACCCAATGAAATATGGCAAGCCGACTATACTTTGCTAGATATTTATATATTAGATCAAAAAGATAATATCAATAGACCATGGCTAACCATTATTATGGATGACTATAGTCGTGCAATTGCAGGCTACTTTATAAGTTTTGATGCTCCTAATGCTCAAAACACAGCATTAACACTACACCAAGCAATATGGAATAAGAATAATACCAATTGGCCAGTATGTGGTATACCCGAAAAATTCTACACAGATCACGGGAGTGACTTTACCTCGCACCACATGGAACAAGTCGCTATTGATTTGAAAATTAACTTGATGTTTTCAAAAGTTGGTGTCCCTCGTGGTCGCGGGAAAATAGAACGGTTTTTTCAGACAGTTAACCAAACTTTCTTAGAACAACTTCCTGGATATATAAACAATAATGATACTTCTAGCGATTTAATAGATTTTCAAAATTTCGAAGAAAAATTACGATACTTTTTAATTGAAGATTATAATCAAAAAGAGCACAGTGCTATCCAGAGCACTCCTATCAATCGGTGGAACAGTAATCATTTTTTTCCTAATATGCCAAGCAGTTTAGAACAACTTGATTTATTATTATTAGAAATACCTAAATCTAGAAAAATTCATTCAGATGGTATTCATTTTCAAGGCTTTAGATACAGTAATACAAACCTAACTGCTTATGTAGGTGAGTATGTATTAATTCGTTACAATCCCAATGATATGGCTGAAATACGCGTTTTTTATAGAGATGAATTTCTTTGTACAGCAATATCCCCTGATTTAGCTGATTATTCAATTGATATAAAAGAGATACAACACGCACGTAGTCAGAGAAGAAAACACTTAAAACAAAACATTGCTAGTCCAAGCACCACTGATTTAATTAAGGAAGAAAAAAGTTATGGTTACTCACCTCAAGAAACGACCAAAAACGTCAAAAAATTAAAGAGGTATCGTAATGACTAAAAATCAGAATTTCATTGAAACGAAAGAGTATAAACGATTTGCTGAATTTTGCGATGCTTGTATCAAATATCAATATATTGGGATCTGCTATGGTCAACCTGGTGTCGGAAAAACTTTATCTTCTAGGTATTACACAAATTGGAATACTATTGAAAAGCAAGTTAATCATAGAGGGTGGGAAGATCTAGCTAGTAAAACGACTGATGATATATTATCGGTGAATAAGATATTTTATACTGCACCGGCTGAAAAACAAACAAGATTAAGTAATGATCTATATAGTATTAGTGCAAGTATTGATTTGGGTCAAAAATTACACATCGTAAATAAGTATGGTCATGATCATAGTAAACATTATAGTGATATGTTTAAATATATTGATTTAATTATAGTAGATGAGATTGATCGCCTTAAAGTGCAACATTTAGAGC
>NZ_JAESMM010000017.1:0-35279 GCF_017893165.1 Staphylococcus sp. GDX8P54P | reverse complement strand
GAGCCAGGATCAAACTCTCCATAAAAATTTATGATGTTTGATTAGCTCATAATACTAAATAGTGTTTGTAACATTTAAGTTACTGTTTTTGGAATTAACGTTGACATATTGTCATTCAGTTTTCAATGTTCATTTTTAAACTAACTTCTTAATTGTATAACATTCTTTTTAGAAAGTCAACAACTTTTGTTGATTACTTTTATTATTTTAAGTCATCTTTTTTTATTTTGCAATGGTAAGTTTTACACCATTTTAACAAACTTTGTAAGGAATTAACATTCCGTTTTCGACGACTTTTATATAATATCAAGTTTGAATAGTTAAGTCAACACTTTTTTTGAACTAATTTTTGTCTTTGTTATGTTCAAGTTTCATTGTTGCTCACAAGAAATTATTCTATCAGATTCAAAATATTTTGCAATAGAAAAACGCATGAAAATCTGAATTTCCATGCGCTAATTTTACACTAAATAGGATTTTATTTTTTAATTGTAGATGCTATCACTTTTTGAGCAATAGACGTATAAACTTTACCTAATCGATCATCAGCTTGATAAATAGATGGTGAGAAATCTTTAGGATTCCATGTAGGTTGTTCTAATGGTAATTCACCTAGTAACTGCGTATTTAATTCATCTGCTAGTTTACGTCCGCCACCTTTACCAAAGACATATTCTTTATTACCAGTTTCTTTACTTTCGAAATAGCTCATATTTTCAATGACACCTAAGATAGAGTGTTCAGTATGTTTAGCCATCGCTCCTGCTCTTGCAGCTACAAATGCTGCTGTCGGATGAGGCGTAGTTACAATGATTTCTTTACTACTTGGTAACATTGAATGAACATCTAAAGCTACATCACCTGTACCTGGTGGCAAGTCTAATAGTAAATAGTCAAGTTCTCCCCACTTCACTTCTACAAAGAAATTAGTTAACATTTTGCCTAGCATCGGTCCACGCCATATAACTGGCGCATTCTCTTCTACGAAAAATGCCATTGATATTACTTTTACGCCATGACGTTCAACAGGAATTATTTCTTTACCTTGGACTCCCGGTTTCTCATCAATACCCATCATATCAGGTACACTAAATCCATAGATATCAGCGTCTACTAAACCAACACGTTTGCCTTCTCGTGCTAATGCAACTGCTAGGTTTACTGCAACTGTCGATTTACCTACGCCACCTTTACCTGAAGCAATCGCTATAAATTCTACTGGATTATCTTTAGATAATAATCCCTCTATAGTTTTTGGTTGTTCTTCTTTTTTACCTGTATATCGTTCTACCGTTTCGGCAGGTAACTCTTCAAATCGTATCCCAACAGTGTTAGCCCCATTTTCTTTTAGCGCTTTTACTATTGCCATTTGTAAATCTAATTGTGGTTGTCCACCTAGTTGCGCCATTGCCACTTTAACACTAACGTGTTCTATTTCTTCTTTTGTAGTTACTTCGATGATGCCATCTGTTTCTTTAAGTGGTACATTTATTATCGGATCTTTTAATGCTCCGACTATTTCTTTCACTTGATCTACCGTTAACAATGTAAATCCCCCTTAGCATTCTTTATATCTCTATAATAACAAATATTAATATGTATTGACTTTCTAAATCAGTATATATTTTTTAAATGTATAAAAAAAGAAGTTAGCTCAATATATGAAGACCAACTTCTATCTTTATCTAATCGTTATATATCACGTGTATTCGTTGTTTTTTTAATGTAGTGTCTTTCTTCTTTAATAAATAGAGAGAAGATGAAACCAACAATCACTAATCCAGTTACTATTGCAAATGATAAATCAACACCTGCTGCAACACTTTGTCTTTGTGCGATTTCATGATTGGCACTTATAGATGAACTTTGACTTAGTAATTTAGCCCCAATACTCATAATGGTTACCATTAAGGCCGTTCCAAGTGAGCCAGCCATAACACGGCCAAAGTTCATAATGGCAGTACCATGCGAAATGTCTTCATTTTTAAGTGCGTTAATACCTGCTGTATTAATTGGCATCATTAATAGTGAAACAGCAAACATTCTTATTGCATACACGATAACTAACATGGTATAAGATGAATCATATTTTAAGAAACTCAACAAGGCAGTAGTTATAATGAGCACGATAAATCCAATTAGAATTAAAAGTCTAGGTCCATATTTATCGTAAATTTTACCGGTGTAAACAGACATTATACCGTTTAAAATAGCCCCTGGCATTATGACCAATCCAGACATGAAGGCACTAAGACCAAGACCGTTTTGAACGAACAATGGAATCAAAAGTGCCGGACCTACCATTGACATCATGACAATCATTGAAGTAATAGTACTGAAAGTGAAAATTTTACTTTTGAAAACTCGGAGATTTAACAACGGATTAGTTATATATAATTGTCTTCTTACAAACGCAACAACAATTAACATTCCAATTATAAATGAAAAGATAACAATTGGATGAGTGAATCCAAGATTGCCTGCACTACTAAATGCATAAAGCATCAATCCAAATCCTAACGTTGAATAAATAACTGATCGTTTATCTAACGCTGTTTTTTTAGTTTCATTGTAACTAGATAATGTAATAGCACCAAAGATATAACCTATAAGTGCAATGCCTACAACGATAATGAATGGGACTCTCCAACTCGTATTATCTATAATTAAGCCTGAAAAAGTAGGGCCAATCGCTGGTGCAAATTGGATAACTAAGCCAGCTAAGCCCATTGCAAAACCACGCTTTTCTTTAGAAAATAAAGTAAATAACGTAAACTGCATGAGCGGCATAATAATTCCAGCACCGATTGCTTGTATCACTCTGGCAAACATTAAAACACCAAAGTTAGGTGCAATAGCAGCAACAATAGATCCAATAAGGAAGATTCCCATAGAAACTAAGTATAATGGCTTAGTTTTAATTCTATCCATTAAGTATGCAGTCAACGGAATCATTGTCCCATTAACTAACATAAAACCAGTTACCAACCATTGGGCAGTATTTTCAGATGTATTTAGTTCCCTCATAATATGCGGTAAAGCAGTATTTAATAAAGTTTGATTTAAAATAGCTATAAATGCACTTAATAACATTACTGCAACAATGAGGTTCCGTTTTTTTGTGGATACTTCTATATTCGCCATATAAAAACTCCTTTTAATTCAAAGACATTGTTATATTCAACCAAACTTTAGTACGCCAAGCAAACTAAATGCTTACTCTTTCTTATTATTAAGATTCTCACTATCTGGATAAAATATAATTTTAAATATATATAATAGCCCTATGATGACTGCGATGACCCAAAAGTCAATTTTTATATAAACGTAGTGTATATGAATTATAAAATAGAAGAGTATCGTTGTTACGACATAAGAAATCAAATGAAACATACTACCACTAAAATATGGATTGTTAGGCAATTGCTTTCTAAAGTAGTCCATTAAATGTTCAATGGCAAATAAAATGAAGTAACCAAAAACGATATAACTTCCATAATAAACTAAATTATCTACTAAATTTTTATTATAGGTAAAGTCTCCTAAGTTAAAAAAAATTAGGATTCGACTTAAACCAAATAAACCAAATCCTAAAAACATTAAAAAAATAGCACCTGAAATAATAAAGATAGTGAGGACAAATAAAGTAGATAAAATATTTTTATAATTATTTTTAAAAAACTTCATCTTTTGCCCTCCTTTGTTTCACACGGCTATTTTATCATTTATAAAACGCAATATAAAATTTAAAGCGCGATATTAAAAGAACTTAATAATACATCACATTTAGTTTATGTTAAAACTTTAATATGCTATGCCTTGGATTTATAAAGCGTTGACCACATGATGATGAGTAAGATACTCACTAATGCAGCTGCAAGTAAAATATTATAAAAATGACCATTTATAAACCCTATTGACATAGCGTACAAATACCCCATTACAGTTGAACCTATTGATGAACCTAAATTTTTGGTTAATGCATAAAAGGACATCATTTTCTTCATATGTCTCGGATTTGTTTCTTCTTGAACGATGACACTATCTTTAGTGTAAACAAAACCAAAGCTTAGTCCAGCGAGTATTACAGTTGCTGCAATTAATAATGGCATTTTCAAACCAAACATTAGTATGATACTACTGATTAATAATAAAGTGAATGCAGTGATGTATAATGCCTTACGCGTTAAATTAGCTTCAACTTTCGCTAAATTAAAATTTAAAACTAGCCAAGCTACTGACAATGGGAATATAACCAGTCCACTTTGAAGTGGAGAGAGATGTAGATGATCTTGTAAGTAAATCGGTATATATAAATTGTATCCCATTAAAGTCATCGCTATTAAGAGATCCGTAACAAATACTAATGAGACTGAACGATTGAACTCTGAAATTGGTATGAATGGATTTTTGATTGTGCTTTCAAATTTGAATAAAATAAATATGAATATAAATGCTAACACTAAAGCAATCATATTTAATACTATTGATGACTTATATAATAAACCAAACATAAATAGGGCTATGAACACATAAAATAATGTAAGTCCTCTAACATCAAAGCTAGATGCTTTAACTTCCGCTTCCTCAGGAAAATGAAACGTAACAAATGCTAAAATAATTGCAATAACCGCTATCGGGATATTTATGAAAAATAGCCAATGCCATGTTGCAAACTCTAAAATAGCTCCACCTAGCAATGGTCCGATAATGCTAGATATCCCCCATACACTTCCAACTATACCCATAATTTTGTATCTAAATGGTATTTCAAAAGCTAATTTAGGAACAATTTGAGTTAACGACATCATAACCCCCGCTCCTAATCCTTGGACGATTCTTGAAATGATGAGCATAACAAATGTGCTACTCATTCCTGACATTAAACTACCTATACCAAACAATAATAAACCTACCATTGCAATATAAAGAATTTTAAAACGTGTTAATAATTCACCAACAATCGGGTTAGCTACTACCAACGCAATAAAATAAACTGTAAATACTAATGATATTGATGCTCCAGCATTTAAATCTGTTCTTATTGTAGGCATGGCTAATGAAATAATTGAACTTTCAATTGCAGCCATAAACATAGTTAAAACTAATGTAACAACAATACCTATAGACTTTAAATTCATGAACAATTTTCCTCCTTTTTATCTTTTTAGATACTTTAATAGAATAATCGTTAGATTTATTCAGACGCAATATAATAATCACTTTAAAATAAAAATAAGACTGATGACCGATAAAATCATCAACCTTATTTTTTAGTTTCTCTATATAAAATAAAGTATTGCAATAAAGTGGAACATTGAAGCGATAACGATAAATATATGCCAAATCATATGGAAATAAGGACGATTTTTTTGCGCATAAAACCAAGCCCCAATCGTATATGATAAACCGCCTAAAACTATAAATAAAATGAACATCCATGACGTACGCATAATGATAATAGGAAGAAAAATAATACCAACCCATCCCATCACAAGATATACAATTAAACTTAACTTTGGATTCACTTTTTCAGAGATAGATTTATATAATATTCCCCAAACTGTGGTACCCCATAATAATATAAACACTAACCAACCTATCCATCCGCCTACAACAGTTAATAGAACGGGCGTATACGTCCCAGAAATTGCAACATAAATCATACTATGATCAATGATTCTCAATATGTATTTATGTGCAGTATTGTTCTTCATTGAATGATATATTGTAGATGAGATAAACATCATAAAAATGCTAATTACAAATATTGAAACACTGATTGAGCTCAACGTTCCATGGGCTATATAGCTATGTACTGCCGCATAAGGAAGTAAAAAAAGCGTAATCAACGCAGCAACACCATGTGATACTGCATTACCTATTTCTTCACCAAAAGATAGCGGGATGATGTCTTTAAAAGATTCAACAACTGCACTTTTTGTATTCTTAGATGAGTTAGACATCTAACACCACCACCCTTTAAATTAAATTCATACGCTCTAAATCTGATGTAGCAGTTTCAACACTATCTTTACCTTCTTTATTTTTAAGTGGAGAGAATTCATCTTCTCTATTAACTTGTAACGTGTTAAAACTAGTTGCATATCTAAAAATATCAAAATAGAACAGTTCAAATTTTAAAGTTGGTTTTTCAACAACACCAAAATCTTCATCTAATTGCTTTAGATTTTTCACTGCTAAGTGATATGGTAAGTCATTATTTACCACTTGTTTAATAAAACCAACTTTAAAAGCATGAATACCAATATTTGCATTATTAAACGTATTTGCTACTTCTTCATCTAATTCAGAGTATTCAAGTACTGTATCTTTACTATTTTGATTTACTAAACGTCCAACACTTTCACCATCTTTAGGTTGAATTGATTTAGATGTTACATCACAATCATGTACTACTGTAAATCCTGCAAATAATGGATCTAAAACTTTAACTAATACATTGTCAATATTATTTAAGAAAATATATTTCACACCATCAGTTGCCATTTTATCTAAAAAGCCATTCTTATCTAATGATTTAAATACACCGCCATTACCATTTGGCGTCTCCATAATATAACCTTGTTCGTTCAGAATAAGACGTCCTTCTTCACTTAACGCAACCATATTATCTTGTTTGAAGAAATGTATATTATCAGGATTATAGCCAAAATAATCGTGTTGTTCAAAATACGTTAACGTTTCTTCATGATTAATATCACTAGTCATGATATACCAATTAATTAAATGACCCGTTTCTTTTTTAAGTTTAAGTAATTGTTGTGCTTGTAGTTCAAATAAACTAATTCCTTTTATTTCAAAAGAACCTTTAGGTCCTTTATAACCTAATCGAGTACCTTGGCCACCAGCCATCAAAAGTACTGCAAATTCACCGTTTCTTATTGCTTCTAATCCTTTATGTTCATATTTAGCTACTTCTTGATCCGCCAAGTCTGACTTGCGTTGATATTTCACTTCTGAAACTGTTGATACGTCTGAAATCGATTGACGATTTATATATAAATCTTTAAATAATTGCTGAATACTTTCTAAATCTAAATCATTCACTTTAGCTTCTAATTTTTCTTTTTCATTACTACTCATTAGCTTTTCATATTCACTCAAATGCTCTTGATTATATTTCTTTAATTGATTTTGATCTAACATTTTAACTCTCCTTGTGATGAATTCAATATGTATTCATACCCATAATAATTTAGTATTACCCTAAAATGGACTGGCTTATATATTGTAATAAATCATTAATAAACGTTTGGAATAATATGTATAATGCACCAATACTTAATGCAGTAGCCAGTGATACATCAACTAAGCCGCCTGTTTTAAAGGTGAATGGGAACTTAATAGTTAGAGGAATCGGATAAAGTAACTTTACTCCTCTTGGCGTTAACATATCTAGTATAACATGAGACGCCATACCACCGATAATGGAAACCAAATAGTATATAGGAGTTTGAATTAAATTAAGGAGGAATCCAATGATACCAATAAATAATAATGAGTGAGTGAATGTCCTATGACCAAATAAAATCCTAATGATTATGCTTAGCAACTTTAATTTCCTACCAATCTTACTTCCAGTATGACAAATATCTGGAAGCAAACTTGAAACCACTGATAAACATAATACAGTAACAGTAGAGAACAAATCAGTTTGAAAGTGTTCGGTTGTTAATGCACCCACTAGCAAACCAGCAGATACGTGAGTTTTGCCTGTCATATACCTTCTCCTTTATAGAGAACATTCTAACACAAAATACGCCAAAATACGAACATATTTTCGGTTAAAGTAAATAGTGTATCACAAAATAAAAAAGTATAGCATTAATACTTGAAAACGATTACATACTGATATATGATATAGACATAAATAACATAAAGGATGTGTTCTTTAATGGCAATGACTGTAAAGAAAGATAATAATGAAGTTAGAATTCAATGGAGAGTAGCAGATATTAAAATCCCTACTAGTGACATTAAAAATATCTCACAAGACCAAGAAATTCATGCCGTTCCAGATTTAGACTCTAAAAATATTTCACGTATTGGTTCTACTTTTGGTAAAACGAATAGAGTGATTATTGATACAGATGATCATGAATACATTATTTATACGCACAATGACCAAAAAGTTTATAATGAATTAACTAAGTAATGATATAATACAATTTCTTTCGCAAAGTTATATGTAACATTTCACTGCCAACGCATTAAATGTAGTTGGCAGTTTTTATATACCTATACATTTAATACTTAATTACTTTTTATTTTCCGAGTTATTAATTACACTATGCTTAAGAATAAGGAGGTTAAAAAATGTTTGTAGTAACAAATAGAATTACTGTAAAAAAAGGGTTCGCTGAAAAAATGGCACCAAGATTTACTAAAGGTGGAAAAATTGAAGCATTACAAGGTTTCCATAAAATTGAAGTTTGGAAAGTTGAACGAGACAAAGACAGTGAAGATATGTATGTCAATACGTGGTGGGAAACTGAAAAAGATTTCGAAGCATGGACTAAAAGTGATGCATTTAAAGAAGCACATCAAAATAGAGGTAAAACATCAGCCGAAACATCTCCAGTTATAAATAGTGAAATTGTCAAAGCTAATGTATTAGCTACCTTAAATTAAAAAGAAGGCAATGAAGTTATGTTGGTTGAATAAGATCAATATTTCCAACATAAATCTTCATTGCCTAAATTGTGGTTATAACAATAAGTGGGCCATCAATGCAATAATCGGTAAAGTGATAGCAGTTCTGATTAAGAAAATCATAAATAGTTTACCTAAGCTAACTGGTATTTTAGAACCAAGTATTACACCACCAACTTCTGATAAATATATTAATTGAGAAATACTTAATGCACCTATAACAAATCTCGTAATTTCACTATGTGCATCAGCGATGAGTATGGAAGGTAAGAACATATCCGCAAAACCAATTAATAAAGTTTCAGAAGCTTTAGCTGCCTCTGGTATTTGCAATAATTCAAGAATCGGAATAAATGGTTGTCCAATAATTGAGAATACCGGTGTATAGTTAGCAATCATCGTTGCAAGTGTTCCTATACTCATAACAACTGGAAGGATAACAAACCACATATCTATGACCGTTTTTAAACCTGATTTCCAAAATTCTTTAAATCCCGGTGCTTTCAAACCGACAATTGTCGCCTCTTCAAAACCATAGCCTATCGCCGTTTTACCTTCAGGTAATTTTTCTAATCTAGTATTTTCAGAAACTTCTTTCGTAAATTCATCGGGTATTTGGTTCAATGGCCAAATACGAGGCATAATCATAGCTGCTACAAAACATGAAACGATTACTGTTAAGTAAAAAGCAAAAAACTTATGTTGAAGTCCAACCGTTTCTGCGATAACAATTGCAAAAGTGATAGAAACTACACTAAATGTAGTCGAAATCACTATTGATTCCCTTCTAGAGTAAATACCTCTTTCATATTGTCGACTTGTAATAAGCACACCTACAGTTCCATCGCCTATAAATGAAGCAAGATTATCTACTGTCGAACGTCCAGGTAATGTAAATAAAGGTCTCATAATTGGTCTAAATAAAGGCCCTAAAAATTCCAACAACCCATATTCCATTAAGAACGGTAAAAATAGTGCAGCGAATAAAAATACTGCAACTAAGGTTGGTAATAGGTCGTTAAACACTAATCCACCTGTATCTTCTGAATAAATCACTTTTGACCCTAACTTAAAATAAGTCATCCAGACAAAGACAACTGCCAATAATCTTAATGTCATCCAAACTGGGCCGACTTTAAATGCACTATCTAATAGTCCACCAGGCTTAACCTTACTTCTAAATAGAGTGGAATATAAAAGTGTTAATATTGCAGATAATGTAATAATAGTAATGATGATGATGGGCATTGCATCTCCAAGTAGACTTTTTAACCAATTAGCTAAAAAAGCTACAGGTAATGTCGTTTGTTTTTCACCATCTTGCGTAACCGGAATAGGAATTAAGAAAAGTATAATTCCAATAATAGACATTGTTATAAACTTCGCTCTACCTTTAGCAATTTGTTGCTTCGTATATCCTTCCACCATTTATAACCTCTTTCTCTCTCATAATTGATGTTTTTATATTCATTAATTATGTATTTATATTACTAGCTGACTTATAATTATATATAAATATAAGAATATATGCATTTTTATGAATAACATGTTTAATACTATATCTTATTTTTTATAAAGATGCAATATGAAAAGAGCTAAATTTCCACGTTTAATTAGAGGAAAATTAGCTCTTTAACTTCATTATATTCTTCTTAATAAAAATAAGAAATAAGGAACACCAATGATGGCAATGATAACACCAACAGGTATATCTAATGGTGGGTGAATACCTCTAGCCAGTCCATCACTGAATAAAATTAAAATCGCACCTATCAAACCAGACATGATTACTACATGAAAATATCGCTGTCCTACAATTGATCGAGCAATATGGGGTGCAATTAAACCTAGGAAGCTAATTCCACCAACAACTGAGATAGAAGCACCCGCTAACATTACTGATAAAATAAGTAAAATCATCTTAAGTCTTTGTACCCTTGCACCAAGTGCTGTAGCAATATGTTCGCCTAAATTTAAAATATCTAATTGATAACTCAAACCTAATAC
Organism: Staphylococcus sp. GDX8P54P; assembly: GCF_017893165.1. Lineage (NCBI taxonomy): Bacteria > Bacillati > Bacillota > Bacilli > Caryophanales > Staphylococcaceae > Staphylococcus > Staphylococcus sp. GDX8P54P. The sequence goes on along the minus strand of NZ_JAESMM010000017.1, from coordinate 24,596 downwards.
GAATGGTGAAGTAATAATAAACCAAGGTAGGATTGAATAAAAATTATCAATTGTATGACCGTATAAACTACCTGTTAACCAAACTAAAGCATTATTAGCATCCATAGGATTTCTAATAAGTAAAAATTGAACCACAGCTGTACATATCGCACCGATAGCTAAACCTATCAAAGCTAATGTTGATCCTTTAATATTATATTTAGAAATCAAAAATGACAAAATTAAACTGATTAATAATGCACCTATAAATGAACCAATTGGTAATACTAATAGTGGTGCAGAAGGAAATAACATAATTACAATAATTGCTGCTAAACTTGCACCTTTAGTTATTCCGATTACATCCGGAGATGCAAGTGGATTTCTAACTACACCTTGAATCACAGCTCCAGAAATAGCCAGACTACTTCCTACAACTAACCCCAATAATGTTCTTGGAATACGGTATTCATTAAGTATAAAATCATCCATACTTAAAACACTGTGAAATGCTTTTAACGGGCTATACATTGTTGAACCAACACATAAACTTACAAAGACACTTGCAATTAAACAAGTAATTACAATGGCATAACGAATAGATAATTGTCTTTTTGTCATATTCGTTTCACCCCTTTTAAAGTTATTAATAAGAAATAGATTGCTCCAACAAATGATGTAACAATACCAACTGGTGATTCATAAGGGAATGTTATAAGTCGACTTAACATATCTGATAGCAATAATAAATCTGCACCAATTAGAAATGTTAATGGCACCATTAAGAAGTAATCTTTGCTTATATAGCTTTTAACTATATGAGGGACAATTAAGCCAATGAATCCAATAGGCCCTGCTATTGAAACAGACGCGCCTGCTAGTACGATGACAAGTAGGCCAACTATAATTCTGATAAGCTGAGTCTTCTGGCCTAATCCTTTTGCTATATCGTCTCCTAATTCCATTATGGTTAATTGACGGCCTAGTAACATCGTTATGATAAGCGCTAATATGAGCCAAGGCATAACTGACAAGACTGCAGTCCATTTCAATCCATTTAATGAACCTACTAACCAGAACATAACGGTAGTATTAGAATCTTCATTTAAAATGATGATGCCTTGCGTTAAACTACTGAAAAATAAATGAATTGCCATTCCTGCAAGGGCCAATTTAATTGGTGTTATTTTTTTCGTAGATCCGGATAATACATAGACAGTTAATCCTCCAATAAATGCACCTATAAATGCTAAGTACGTAGCATAATTTCCTAATGCAGGTATTAATATGGTAATTAGTACTATGACAAACGATGCGCCAGAATTAACTCCGAATATTTGAGGCGATGCGAGTGGATTTCTAGTGATTGCCTGCATTAATAGACCTGCTAAAGCCAATGCACCACCAATCAATAAACCGCCAATCATTCTAGGCATTCTTACATTATGAATAAGAAATGTTTGTTTATTATCCATAGACGTAAAAAAGTATTCGAAAATATGTTTTGCATGAATTTCAGAAGAGCCAATCGCTAAATTAAAATATGCAAAAATAAAAAGAAAGCACCCACTCACAATAAATGTGAGTGTAGTGCGTCTCTTATTTGCTTTATCTATAGCAGATTGACTATCAGTTGATCTAATAGTCATCGCTTAGCCACCTTACTTTTCTTTGTCTTTTTTAGAAATTTCAACAAGTTCTTTAGCCATTTCTTCAGAAGATATCAAACCACGAGCTCTAGCCCAAGTATCTCGGCTAACAATACTTACACGATTATGTTTAACCGCATCTAATGTATCCCAAACTGGATCTTTTTTCATTTCTTGATAAGATGGTTCTTTAGGACTTGCACCATCAGTCATTATAAACATACGTTCTGGATTAACATCTTTTAACGTTTCAGCATTGAGTTGTAAATAAGGTCCTTGTAAATATTTACTTAAACCTTTAGTAACATCTTTATTTAATGCTTCTTTAAAGCCAAGCTGAGTTAGGAATTGACCTACATAAGATTCACTTGGATGCGCTAATAACCCAGACTTAGACGCTACTGCTGGTAACACTTTTTCATTTTTATCAAATTGAATCTCATCTTTGTATTTAGCTAATTTTTCTTTATGTTCTTCTAAACGTTTTTTACCTTCATCTTCTTTATTTAAAGCTTTAGCGACCGTTTTAAACGCTTCTATATTATCGTTATAGTCACCATCAAAACTTTTTAACTCAATTGTCGGCGCAATTTTACTTAATTCTTTGTAAATACCTTTATGTCGGTTACTATCCGCAATAATTAAATCTGGTTTTAATTTACTGATTTCTTCCAAATTAGGTTGTTTACGTGTACCAACTGATTTGTAATCACCAATTTTATCTTTTAATGGCTTGATAATACGATTTGGTTTATTATCATCAGCAACCCCCACTGGTTTAACATTAAGTGCTGCCAATGCATCTACGAATGAAAATTCCAAAGCTACTACACGCTTAGCATCTTTAGGAACTTCTGTAGTACCTAATTCATGTTTAATTTTAATTGCGTCTTTAGATGACGATTTACTATTTGAATCGTCTGACCCATTATTACTAACATTACCACATGCAGTAACTAATACTAATGCAAATAGTAATGCGACTATCCCTGCAAACTTAAAGCCTTTCATGAATTCCACTCCTTAATATGTATAGGTTTACAATACATAGTTTATTGATAACGATTATCAATGTCAATATCGTTTATGATATTTTTTAATTTTTTTATAAAAAATTATTATAATTTTAATTAACAACAGAATATAGGTATATAAGCATAAATTAAAAAGCCATTAATCAGAAATATAATTCTAAATTAAAGGCTAATTAATCTATTACATAATGTTTCGATATCAATTTAATTCAAATAATAAATTAAATTATTTATGTGTCAGTATTGGAGAATGATTCATTTGATTATTCAAAGAATGAATATAATGATCCTTTAAATAGTTCTTTGTCATACGATTATGGTACATGACTTGAGAAAGTGCCTCATATTCCAATGAGAATTCAATAACATCTCCAATTTTATAATAATCTTGATTATTTAAGTTAATCATAAGATGGTCACTTGATGCGCCGACAATATCAACATCATTTTTTATCGGTTTAATTTTGTCAATATTTGTATCAACATAGCCTATATCTACTATAGCTTGTAGATAGCATTGGTTGTTATCTGATAACCGTGGTTTAATCTCCAATATTTCCGCTTCTAATGTAATGGCATTTTGAAATAACATCGGAATAGATTGATAAGTTGTCGTATCAACACCTCTAAACAGAGCTTCACCTATCCTTAATTCGTTAATTCTCCCCAAATCGTTATACATTAATTGCGGAATCATACTTGAGTTACCGCCGGATATAACTTTCAGTCTAAATCCTAAATTATTTTCAATAGCTTCAACGAATTGATTTATTTTAAATATATCGTCCTCAGTTGGTGCGGATGATTTAAAACACATAAAATTAAAAGCGATACCTACTAACTGAATTTGAGTCATTTTTATAATTTCTTCTATATAGTTTAGTACATCGTAGGTAATTACGCCTTCACGTCTATCTTTCCAATCTATCATCAGCATAATTTGATGTTTTTTATTTAAACTTTTAGCGATGTCATTGATTTCTCTAATCGTTTCAATTTCTGTTTGCATACTTATTTTTATTGTTTCGACAAGTTGCGTATAGTGTTTCTTAGATGTTGGTCTTAAAAGTAGGTAATTGCATTGATCCTTGAAGTTTTCATTTATATTCTCAAGTCTGGATTCTGCAAAATGCGTAATTCCTGATTGAATTAACGTTTCAATAATGCGACTGTCACCGGCAATGCATTTGATGACTGGAGTTAAATGTATATCATTCTCTTCTAATAATGTTCTCAACGCTTCTGCATTATATTCAATTTTAGATAAATTTATATTGATTTGAGCCACTTATTACACCTCTTTTCGAATTGGGTTCTCAAGTTCTATATTTAAATATTTTTTCACTCTATTGGTCATGCGCATGCGCAATAAAGCTTTTACAGTAATCGTTGGACCAAACAACACATCTCTTAATGCTTGGGCATGTGGCTTATGATCATTAATAGCGACTTCGACTTCTTTTCGGACTATATTAAACAATTCCGCTTCTGTTATATTTTCTTTTTTTGAAAAATAATGTATTAATTCAGCTAACTGATTTTGAATAACCGCATGCTGAAATTTAGCAATGACTTCCTCAATTGTTTGGGCTAATAAACTTTGATTTGTTATTTGTATATTATTCATTTTATGTGTAAGTGTGTTTAAGTCTATTCGAGAGCCACCTAAATCTCTTACAATAAAATTCATTTGAAAATTCGGGCCCAAATTTACTATCGTATTTTGCATATGTGCTTCTAATGCTATGCCATAGTCTTGTATTAAATTGAGTAAGGGTGTAATAAGTTGTCGACTATAATTTTCCATAAACGTTATGATGCCACTTTTATTTACCTCACCATTAACCCACTCAATATAACTATCAACTGTGATGTGTTGATCAATTGGATTTGGGTTAACCAATGCACCAGTAACAATTGTCACACCATTATTTGCTATGTAAGGTTTTTCTCTAATGATACATGCCAATTGTCTCGCGTCATCGTCATTTGTTTTAACACACAATCCATATGGCTCGATGGCAACATTTAGTTGTGAATATTGGTTTAAGACATTGTGTAGAGATTTACTCAATTTTGGACCATCTACTGTTGTTACACTTGAAACGGTTCTGACAGCACTTGTCGCTTGTACATTTACAGGTAGTTTTACGTGATAAGGTTTATTAATTAAAGACATCGTTCTAAATGATAATGTGGCTTTAGAATCGACTTCGAATGGTGTCGTGACTAATAATTTGTGCGCTATCCAATTTGAAAATTTGTCATAAATGGTATGGTTGTATTGCCACGGATGTACCAATATGACGTAATAGTCTTCTAATGAAATTTGTATCGATTGTGCATATTTTCTTAGCCTTAATTGATATTCTGGAATAACTTCTCTTAATATAAAGTCTTCAGTACCATCAATACTTGTCGCTTGAGCGCAGTCTTTCTGTAATAACATTATTTTTAATGGAATGACTTTTTCAAATTCAGGCGAATACATTTTAACTTCATCCATTGTTAATGGCAGTTTGGTTTTAGTAAGTGGATGCGTTGGATGTCCTTCCAATACTAAACTTTCGGAATATAATAAATCATTAATCTCATTGGAATCGCTTAAATGCTGTAACCATGCAAAGAAATTTAATGTGGTCGGCATACAAGAGAACTGCATACTTGATTGCACGTTATGTTGCCGTTGATCAAATTGCTTATAAATCTCAACAAAGCTATCCCTACTATGTATAATTTCATTAATAAGTTGTTGTTGTATATCAATATCAAAGTGATGTTTTAAAACACTTAATAATTTCTCTACCTCAGTGATTGTTTTATTTTCATTACCACATTGGTATGTAATTGGACCTTCAAAGTCATATCGTGACATCATACTTTTACGTTTAAAATGAGCAGATAGTATACACCCATGATATTGTATAGTTAATTGATGATTTTGAGTTGTTATTATAGTTTGTTCAGGCCAAATGCTTTCTTTGATCAATGCATTTAAAATGCGATATTGAATATTGGTGTCCGCATTTTGCCATGCGTTTTGAATCATATGTTACTCCTCCACTTTAATTGGTCTTTGCATCATATATGCTATGAATGCAATTATAAAAGTAAATACGCCCATTACGATGAATGTATTAATAGCACCCATAATTTCTGATAAAGTTGTTAATAGTAAACTTCCTAATGGTATCATTCCTCTGTCCATCATTACGATACTTAATATTTTTCCACGATGCTCAGGTGTTATATCCTCTTGAAAGTAAATTCGATTTGACGTTCTCGCTAATTGACTAAATAAACCTACAAGTGCCATACAAATGAACATGACTATAATCTGATGTATGATGACGCCTAATAGTGCTATGCCAAATAGACAAGAACTTAAATAATACATATGAACGGTATTTAACTTTTTCAAAATCAAAGGTAGTAAAAGCGTAGCTAGCATACCACCTATGGCACAAAAAGTCATTGATACGCCAAATATTTCTGAACGACCTGGAAATATATCATGTACTAATACTGGGACTAATGTCGTATATGAAAAACCTGTAGCCATTATGATTAATGAAGTAATGAATATTCTTGAAGCTTGCATATTATTCTTAAAGTATTCCCAAACAACATTAAAAGAAAACGCCTTGCCCGCTTTACTTATCTCACTTTCATTCTTGAACGTTAATGGTAAACATAAAAGTGTCGCAATGCAGTAACACGCCGTTTGAGCAAGAAAAGTAGCCGGTGCATGGTAAATAGATAAAATAAGTCCTGCAACCGCTGGACCGATTGAACGACAAATGTTGATGATGAAAGAATGATATGAAACAGCTTGACTCGTATTTAACCGACTAGATAAATCAGGTAATACAGCCTGTCTTATTGGTGTTTCTGTCGCATTAATCATACCTCTAAGTGTCGCATAAATCAGAATGATACTAATTGGTACTTTAGCTAATAGAAAAGTACAAGCACATAGTATGCCTGTCACTATAAATGAGGATGAAATAGTTATTTTAAGTAATTTCCCTCTATCAAACTTGTCTGCAATAGCGCCAGCCCAGACACTTAATAACAAAATCGGTACGAGTCGGCAAAAATTAACCAATCCCAAATAGACTGCGTTATGATAACTAGTAAGCACATACCAATTCAAGCCAATTTGTCCTATCCAATTCCCTAGAAATAATAAAAAGGAACTAGAGAAGAAAAATTTCGCCACAGTATTCCACCTACTTATTTATAATAATATTTATAATTGATAATGAATATCATTATCGATATTATGGATTATACAAATGTTTTAGATTTTTGTAAAATGAATTTGAGGTGCCATATGAATAATTTAATTTCAATACATAATAAAAACATACAGTTAACTGAGGAAGAATTAGGCGCGTTAAACTATTTAGAACAAGCGTTACCCCACTTAGTTAGCTACTTTAAAAATGAGTTACTCATTGCTCGAGATAAAATCTCACAACGCTTAATTACATCACTCTACAGAGAGAATTTAGTTAACGCTCAATCAAATAGTGTCATCATGTGGTCCAATGATATCAAAGACTGTCCCATCGATGGACAACACCAAATGATGCGCGTGTATTTTCCACAAGAGGATAAATATATCTTTGCACGTATTACTGGTAAGCATGCTTTCGGACGTGTGGATGTTGAAGGCCCCTTTTATTATCGCGCTAAACATAGTAACCAATTTTGTCGTATATTGCATCCAAATGAAATATTAGCTAGCATTTTAAAAGAAAAACCAGCGTTAGATAATGAAGCAAGTTCACAATTTAAGGATGATATGGAGAATAGTGTTGCAAACATGGCGTTAGCACTTGCTTATCAAGCTTATGAGATGCAACATGCAAACGAACCATTATTGGACATTATTTTTAATGAACAAGATAGTTATTTACGTTCGGAGCAGGCTGTTATTGAAGGTCATCCGCTTCATCCAGGTGCTAAATTACGTAAAGGGCTAAATGCTAATGAAAATATTAAATATAGTTCTGAATATAATAAAGAAATTAACTTAAAATGTGTACTCATTCATCAAAGTATCGCTAAAACTGAAACGTTATCGCTTACGTATAATGATGAACTAAAATCCCACTTTCCAGAACTCTATCAACGCATTGAAAATGAATGTACTGGTTTTATTAAACTTGATGATTATGATTTGATGATTGTCCACCCATGGCAGTTTCAAAACATATTACTACATCAATACGAAGAAGAATTAAAGCATCATTTAATGATTCCATTAAACGTAGAACTGCCATATTATGCTGGATTATCATTCAGAACATTAATGCCAAAATATCCTGTAACTTTGCCACATATCAAATTATCTACTAATGTGCATATTACTGGTGAAATTAGAACTTTATCTGAACAGACCACACACAATGGTCCTTTAGTGACTCGTATTTTAAATGACATTCTAGAACAAGATGCAGATTTCACATCCTATAGAACTGGTATTTTAAATGAATTTGCTGGCATTCACTTTTATAATTCAAATGACGCTGAGGCTATACAAACAGATCGTAGTGAACAATTAGGGACCCTTTTTAGAGATAATATTTATAATCTAATAGACAATGATAGTGTGCCTATTATTCCATCGAGTTTAGTGGCTACTTATAAAAATAATGAAGAACCGCCGATAATAAGTTTAATTCAGCGCTATAAAACGAATTATGTAAAGGATAGTTTAGACGTTGCAACACACGAATGGTTAACCGACTATATTTCTCAACTGTTGGGTATCGTCATGCCTTTATATGTGAAATATGGTGTTGCATTAGAAGCACATTTACAAAATTCAATTGCAATATTTAATACTGATGGTCGATTGCGTACGATATATATTCGTGACTTTGAAGGTTTACGAATCGATGAACAACAATTAAATGAAGCTGGTTATGTGACTGAGCATTTTCACGAAAAATCTAGAATACTAACCGATTCTAAAACTACAGTATTTAATAAAGTATTTTACTCGACTGTTCAAAATCATATAGCTGAACTTATATTGACCGTTTCTAAGTTTATCGATGACGACAAATTTGAAGCTACATTATGGAATAGTGTTGGAAATATCATTCATCATATTCTAAATCAATTAACAAATGTTAACACAGATCGCATATCTCAAATTAAAAAAGTCATATTTGATGAAGTAATAGATTATAAATGTGTGACTACAATGCGCTTAGAGGATGAAGCACATCACTATACTTACATTAAAGTAAGTAATCCATTGCATAAATAAAATGACAAATTATTTGAACAAATAAAATTGATACAAAAAACCCTTTAGGCTGTAAACACAACCTAAAGGGTTAAATTTATACTTATTGTAATCCTGATCTTTCAGAATTGTTATTGTTGTTGTTATTATTTTTTTCGTTTTTTTGTTGCCATTCTTTTTTAGTCATCACATCATCTACTTGCATGTTCACTTCTACTACTTCTAAGCCAGTGATGTATTTAACTTGTTCTTTAACTAAGTCAGTAACTTTACGGAAGATTTTTGGTGCAGATTCACCATATTCTAAAATTACTTTTAAGTCAATTGCTGCTTGTTTTTCGCCAACTTCAACAGAAACACCTGTTGTTACGTTGTTACCACTTGAAAATGCATTTGTGAAGCTATCAGCGAAACCGCCTTTCATATCTAAGATACCTTTAACTTCACGAGCTGCGATGCCTGCGATTTTTTCAACAACTTCATCTGAAAATGTTAATTTGTTTTCAAATTGTTGTTGTTCATTTTGTTGTCTGTATTGTTCTGCTTGTTTTTGTTGTTCTTCTCTTTCTTTTTCATTAACTCCTGTTTGATTGTTATACGCTTGTTTAGCTTTATTATTATTGTTTTCTACTGACATATTACATTCTCCTTTTATCTATATATTATTTTTTAATTTTTTAATACTGTGTTCTCAAATAAATTGGTTAACTCCATCTATTTAAGAAATTCATGAAATCCTGTGTACGGTCTTTAATATACCCAACACCGATTCCGATTAAACATAATACGATAACTAAAATTGTTTTCCAAAATCCTAAAGTTAGGAATAAGATTGCTATAATTAAAAATGCAAAGAAACCAATGATTCGCCATTTGTAAGATTTAATAAAGTCAATGATTTGTTGACTTCCATCTTGTCCATTTTGATTATTATTATCAGCCATGTTATCCCTCCCTTACAGAACGCGTTGGCCAGCTGTTTTTTGATCTCTGACATTCACTTCAAGTTTTCTAACTGGTAATTCAGTAAAATGCTCAACATTATGTTTAATGTCTGAACGAATACTTTCAGTTAAAGACTTAACTTGTACATCATTAGGTACTAAGAAATCAGCCTTAATATCGATGTAAGAATTATTTTTCTTATTATAAAGTTTCGCAACGACATTAGGTTGTCTTACTTGATCGTATTTAGTTATTGTATCGTAAGCTGATTTTTCGACTGCTTTACGAGATACATAAATATGACCATCATCATAATCTTTGTATAATCCTGGTTTTCTATATGTTGGTTTAAATATACTGAATACTAATATTAAGCCTATCAATATAAGTAATGCAGCCAAACCAATTAATAGTGGTTGGAACCAATTGAATTGTAGGAAGTAGTCTTGATATTTTGTTATTCGACTATCTTTTATGTACATAAACAATAGGAATCCAACAATAGCAACTATTAATAGGCCGAGGATAAAGTTTTTTAGTCTTTTCACCTCGTACGCACCTCCTAAGTTATTGTTGAATTATTGTATACGAATTAATACCCTATAAATATTATTCAAAACATTAATTCAAAATTATTAATATAATTATTTAAATATTTATTAATTTTTTACTTTCTACAAAGAGTATTCCCAAATTTAGCACAGTGAAAACATATATTTCATTCTTATTTTTTTGTATCTTTTTGCTTCGACGTTTTATACTGTAATATATTTGGAAATTTATTAGACGTTCTTGGATGATCTATACTTAACGATTTAAATAATGACCAAATCATTAATATTATGACAACTGAAAATGGTAAAGCTGCTATAATAAGTAAGTTTTGAATTGCTTGCGTACCACCGGTATAAATCATAATCATGGCAAATAATGCTAGTATTATGCCCCAACTTACTTTGACAAATGAAGCTGGATTAATATCACCTTTTGAACTTAACATGCCTAATACATACGTTGCTGAATCTGCTGATGTCACAAAGAAAATCATAATAACGACTATAGTGACAATACTTAAAATAAATCCTAGTGGATAATGTTCTAAAGTAGCAAAGGTTGCTGTTTCTGTTGCTTCTTTTGCAATATTAGCAATACCTTTATCTTGTAAATACACCGCTGATGCGCCGAAAACTGCAAAGAAAAAGAAACATACAAGTGCTGGAACAAATAATACACCGAGAATAAATTCTTTAATCGTACGCCCTCTTGAAACTCTTGCTATAAAGATACCGACGAAGGGTGCCCATGATACCCACCAGGCCCAATAGAAAATAGTCCAGTTTTGAAGCCATTGGAATTTTTCTCCACCATTCATTGGAATACGTAAACTCATATTAAAGAAATTAAAGATATAATTACCTAATCCATTTGTAAATGTGTTTAGGATATAAAGCGTTGGCCCCACTATAAATAATCCTATTAATACAATAAATGCTAATAGCATATTAACGTTGCTAAGTGTTTTAATTCCTTTGTCTATACCAGACCACGCTGACCAAGTAAACAAAGCTGTCGCAATAATAATTAATATAACCTGAGTGCCAAAATTATTAGGGATATTAAACAGGAAATTTAAACCTTCATTGATTTGAAGCGCTCCAAATCCAAGTGTTGCTGCAACGCCAGTAACTGTTGCAATAACAGCTAACACATCAATTGCGCCACCTAAAGGTCCCTTCATAGATTTTTCACCAAATATAGGGACTAATGTTGCACTTACTAAGCCAGGATATCCTTTATGGAAACTAAAGTATGCAAAGACTAAAGCCACAATTCCATATACAGCCCATGCATGTACACCCCAATGGAAGAATGCAAATTGAAAGGCATCATTAATAGCCGTCTGACTACCTGTTTTATGTATAGGCGTTAACGTAAACGCATGACTGATCGGTTCAGCAGTAGTCCAAAATACCAATCCAATGCCCATACCAGCACTAAATAACATAGCAAACCATGATGGAAGAGAAAATTCAGGATCTTCACCTTCTTCACCAAGTGTAATCGATGCATATCTTGAAAATAATAAATAGACGCAGACAAAGAATATAAGTAAAACTAGCAATAAGTAGTACCATGAGAAATGCCTCGCTATAAATGTAGTAATGTTTTGGGTCCCTATCTCTAATTGTTTAGGAAAAACAGCACCGTATATAACAAATAGTGTACAAATAGCTAATGCTGTCCAAAACACTAAACTAATCGACTTTTTTCGCATCATATACTCCTTTCAACAAATATTGTTTATTCAATTTTGGTCAAAATAAAATGACGTTTATACCTATTGCCTTTTTCAACAGGAATAAACGCCAATTATTCATATTTCTATTACTATTTAATTATTTTATATTAAAGCTATTGCGTTAAACGAATAACTAATTTACCAATCATTGAGTTTGATTCTAATATTTGATGTGCTTGATACAGATTTTCAGCCGTTAAGCCCTCTATTACTCTCGTTGTAGTTGGTTTATATACATGTTGCTCAATTTTCTTAGTAATATCTTCTAAGTATTCATGATGTCTAATCATATCATCCGTTTGATTCAATGGTCTTGCAAACATAAATTCATGTGAGAAAGTTAAACTTTTAGGTTTCAAAGCATTTAAATCTTGTTTATTTTGAAATGCTACTATCGTTGCAATATGACCTCTTGGCTTCACTAATTCAATCATTATGTCATAATACATATCTGTATCAAATGTACAGAAGACGTAATCTACTAATTCAATGCCTTGCGCTTTAAATTGCTTAACTAAATCTTCTTTGTGATTCAGGACAATGTCAGCACCCATGTCCTTAGTCCAATGAATGGTTTCGTCACGTGATGCAGTCGTTATAACGTGTAGACCATAAGCCTTAGCAATTTGCGTCGCAATACTACCTACACCTCCTGCCCCATTTATGATTAATAATGATTTCCCTTTATTATCTTCAGGGTTATGTGAAATGCCAAATACATCAAACAATGTCTCGGATGCAGTTATACCAGTCAATGGTAAACTTGCAGCTTGCTCGAAGCTAATGTTTTGAGGCGCCTTAGCAACTAATCTTTCATCAATGATTTGATATGTTGCGTTTGATCCATTTTGATCGGGTGAGCCAGAATAATATACAATGTCACCTTCCTCAAACATACGAACGTCGCTTCCAACAGATTCAACATAACCGACTGCGTCAAAACCTAATACACGAGGTACTTTTGATACCTCCGTCAAACGTTGTTTCGTATCTACTGGATTAACACTGATAGATTGTATTTTAACTAATAATTCATGTGCCTTTGGTTTTGGAATATCTAACGCGTACGTTTTAAATAAATTGCCTTCTGATAAATGAAATGGTTGTTCAAATCCAATTACTTTCATTGATTTAACGCCACCTTTAACTATGCTAATGTTTTAACTAAGTATAATATTATAAACAAATAGATAGCAATATAGATGGCTTCATTTTACAATACTAATACAATTTCTCTAACTTATTATTACTGTTGAAAGGGGCATATTTACAATTGAAATTAAGCATTTTAGATTATGTTCCAATTTTTGAAAATAGCAATGCCCACGATGCATTTAAGCATAGTATAACGTTAGCTCAAACTGCTGAGAAATTAGGCTATACACGATTTTGGGTTGCTGAACATCATAATGTTTTTTCGGTCGCATCTAGTGCACCAGAAATTGTAATGATGATGTTACTAGAACATACCCAAACGATAAAGATTGGTAGTGGTGGCGTAATGTTACCACATTATAGTGCCTATAAAGTGGCTGAACAATTTAAAATAATGGCAGCATGTCACCCTCACAGAATAGATATGGGTTTAGGTCGTTCACCAAGTTTTAAGCAAGTAAATGAAGCACTTAATGAGTATAAAAGCAAAAAGCCCACTCTAGACAATCAAATAGATGATTTGCGTCACTACTTTAGTAACCAATATGATGAACCGCATCGATATATGTCTATATATGCAACACCTCAAATTGATGACTCACCTGATATGTTTATTTTAGGAATGAGCGAACGCAGTGCAGAATTAGCTGCGCAAAAAGGGTTACCTTTTGTAATTGCATATATGGGACAACCACAAGATAAACTTAATCATCTTATCAGCTATTATCGACATCGATACAATCAATTGAATGACATATCAAAATCAAAGAAGCCTTATGTTATTCTGTCTACATTTGTAGTTACAGCTCAAACGTCTAATAAAGTTGCTGATTTATTAGATGCCCTACATTTATGGCTTTTGCGTATCAATTATCTCAATCAACCAAAATCTTACCCATCAATTATTACTGCGCAACACCGTCATTATACTTCGAGTGAATTAAAAAAAATTGAACAAAACAAGCGTCGAGTTATTAGTGGCCTACCTAATGAAGTACGCATAAAATTAACTCAATTAATTGAAACGTATCATGTAGATGAAATCATGGTTATGCCTCATGTGTTTGGAGAAGAAGCTAGACTAGAATTAATTCAACTCATCGCTAACACCTCACAATAAAATCATCATATCTGGTATTACAATTTGACAATTATTATTGTGACACTTTATTCCCACAAAAATTTTATAATTTCATCTGATACTTCTCTATTATGATGTACAGTCTGGGACATAAATAATATAATAATGCTATCTAGCAATTTCGCAGTAGCTGACTGAACTGAGAAGGCGCTTAAATCAAGCTTTTCTCAGTTCTAGTCATCCTTGCGGGGGGGAGACGACGAATTTAAAAGAATTCTGTCTCACTCCCTCTTTTCCTGTATATTTAGATTCTCTATACGTTTTTGGACTATCACCTAACAAATATTTTAAGGAGCGTGACGAACTATTTGATACACTTCCATCTGAATGTGTACCATCTTGTAAGTCACCATAAATATTCAACACTTCTATATTTTTATGATTATAACTATTTTTAAGACCTAATAATTCTTTATAATTTGCGTTCATTTTACTAGGTTTACCATTTTTATCAACAGATATTTCATTTACTTTTTCATTTAAATTTAAAACACCATTATATGTACCAGCTATATTTACTTCTTTTTGAAGTTGAGGCAATTTATTGTCATTTCCATAATATTTCATAAAGTAAGCAAATGATAAATTCCCCATTGAATGTGCTACGAAATTGTAATGCGCTATATGAAATTTGTCTTTCATTTGAGTGAGTACATTTTTAATATTTTTGGCATTTTGCGCTACATCCCCATTTTTATTATCTTCAAATAATATTTTGATAATTGGATTGTTTGACCTCTTCGAAATATTGCCGCTAAACTGAACTTCTCCATTAGTTGAAACATGTGCTGTAACAACATCCTTAGTCACACCTTTAGTTACTGCTTGATTGACCATATATTTTTCGGAATGATTCGTTCCTCCATACCCATGCATAAACAATGTTGCAACCTGCTTTTGATCATTATTCTGATACTTAGATGAATGATTACGATTTGTTTGACAACCAACTGTCGTAAATATCAATATGCTTATAATTAAACTAAAAATAATGGTTTTAAAAGTGCTCATAATATCATACTCCAATAGGTTTTCTATAAGTATAAACGATATTGTTATACATATGAAAATTAAGTTGTTTGTAAATTTAAATACGCATGTTAATGAACTAAATATAAATTGCTAATTTATTGTAGTAATAGGATTAAACTATTAATAAAGAAATAGGACAGAGATCAGCTTGATATAAGCATTTTCTCTGCCCTAATTGATTGAATATAATAGTTTTGAGGCGGAACAACGAATTTATTTTAATTTCTGTCCTGCTCTTATTTAATTTCCTTACTTTCCGCTAGTTCTTTGTACCAATATGCACTCTTTTTAGGATAACGTTCCTGAGTTTCAAAATCGACATAAAATAGACCATATCGTTTTTCATAACCATTTGACCATGAGAAGACGTCCATTAATGACCATATGAAGTAACCTTTTACATTGGCACCATCACGAATAGCATCAGAAATGACCTCGAGATGTTTTTTTACATAATCTATACGAGCGTCATCATCTACCGTTTTACGTTCTTCATCAAATTGGTCTTTGTATCCAAGTCCATTCTCAGTAATGTAGATTTTATGATAATTTGGATAATCTTTAACTACACGCATGATTTGATCATATAATCCTTTTGGATAAATCATCCAGTCCCAATCAGTACGGGGTACGTCAACATCAAATTCACGTTGACCTACACCTTTGAGTTGATATTTAGAACCACCTTTATCACCTGTGGCATTATGCGTAATTTCAGATTCCCCTTCATAACCTCTCATCCAATCACTCATGTAGTAATTGATACCTAAGAAATCATTTAAATCTTTGGCCGCATCCAATACTTTATAATCTTCTTCTGGTATATCTAATTTACCACCATTAACAGATAAAATGTGTTGAACGCCTTCCATAGTTTCACGAGAATATTTACCAAGATAAGTTGCATCTAAGATAAATTTATTGTGAATGATATCTTCTAATTCAGCTGCTCTAACATCTTCTGGGTTTGTTGGATCATAAGGGTATTTAGTTGGCAATGCGTGTACGACTCCAATTTCACCACTATAGCCATTATCCTTAAATAACTTCACAGCTTTTGCATGTGCGACCATCATGTTGTGGTGTGATTGAAACACTTTAGCAAAGTCATACTTAATTCCTGGTGGGAATTTACCTACTAAATATTGGCCATCACCAATAGGTCCAATTTCATTAAATGTCGTCCAATAATTAACCTCTGGAAATTCTTCAAAACAGAATTTTGCATATGCCACAAAATAATCGATTGTCTTACGATTTAAGAAGTCACCGTCACTGTGCAATGTTTCAGGTGTATCAAAGTGATGCAATGTTACAAATGGCTCTACATGTCTTTTATGACATTCTTTAAATAAATTATGATAGTATTCTACACCTTTAGGATTAACTTCACCATATCCGTCAGGGAATATACGTGACCATGCAATCGAAATACGAATACCATTCACACCAAATTTTTCACTTAATTCTAAATCAATAGGATATTTATTGTAAAAATCACTTGCTGGTTCAGCTGTATACCAATAGTTTTCTTCAAGATAAGTGTCCCATGCTACACGACCTTTTCCATCTGTGTGAGTCGCGCCTTCTGCTTGATAAGCCGCTGTCGCACCACCGAATATAAAATCTTCTGGTAATTTTTTCATTATACTTTCATCTCCTATTTATTTTTCAAATTGTTGTTGAACGAAGTCTAATGCTGCTTTGCCATCTCGAGTTAAATTAATATATTCAACACCCTGTGTTTTTGCTAATTTAATACCTAGTCGATCTGTATCTTGTTTAATATCTTCATAGTTTGAAGCAACTTGAGGCGCTAAAATAATTAATTGATAATCTTTCATAATATCCATATGCGCACCATAACCGCCTGCTGCTGCTTTAACAGGAACATTATAGTCTTCAGCTGCTTTATTTAAAGCGTTAGCTAATAAACCGCTAGTTCCTCCACCAGCACATAGAACAAGTACATTGGTTTGTTCTGTGATGTTACTTTGTTGCGTTTCATTCTTATTGAATGCTTCATCTTGACCTGTTTGAGTATGACTTGTATCAGTCGCACCAGCTGATGCTAGGATGGCATCTGCTTTTTTAGTATCAAAGTTTGCTGCTACTTTGTTTTGCAACTCATTATTAGCAGTTTTATTTCCTAATTCTTCTTCTAAAATTTGTTCATCATACACTTTTACAAATGGGTAGTAAATAATTACATCTACTACAATTAAGACGATAGCAAGTACAAATGACCAAAATGCAAAACCAGTACCCATCACGATACCTAATGGACCTGGTGTAGTCCATGGTAAGAAGATACTAAAACTGTTCATTCCTAATACATCTACGAAGAACTTAAAGATCCATACGTTTGCAATTGGGGCAAAGATAAATGGAATAAAGAACACTGGGTTTAACACTAATGGTGCACCAAATAAAATTGGTTCATTGACACCAAAGAATGTAGGTACTACAGATGCTCTACCAATCGCTTTATTTCGTTTCGATTTAGTTAGCCACATAAACATAAATGGCACGACTAACGTTGCACCAGTACCCCCCATAGTAACGACGAACATTTGAGTACCTGGTGTAATAACGTTATTAGCATGTTCTCCAGCTTGAATTAAATGTAAGTTCGCTTCTAAGTTAGCATACGTGATAGCTGCTATAGCTGGTTCTACGATTGACGGACCGTGAATACCAACGAACCAGAAGAATGCAAAGGCACCAAAGATAATAGTTACACCAACCCAACCATCTGCTGCAGTAAACAATGGTTCAAATAATTTTAATACGCCATTGGCTACATTCGTATGTACAGTAGCTCTCACAATTAAATCTAACGCATATAAAATAATGATTACTGCTGATAAAGGAAATATATCTTTGAACACTTGCGAAATGTTAGGTGGAACTTCTTTCGGCATTTTGATTGTAATATCACGTTTGATAAAGAAGTTATATACAATCACAGTAATAAATGCTGATAGAAATGCTGTTAATAAACCTTTTGTTCCCATAAATCCACTTAAGAATCCACCATCTTTTGCAGGATCAGCTGCTAGGAATAAAAAGCCACACATTGCTGCCATCATAGTTGAGATAAAGTTAATTTGATTTGTTTTATCCAATTTCCGGTTAAACGAATCAGTCAATGATTTAGCAGTCGTACCTGCTACTATAAAACCAACAATTCCCATCGTATAATTGTATGGTTTCATTAGAATTCCTTCCATTGTTTTACTCCATGTGAAACCAAACACGTTAGGAACATAGGTAACTAAAATAAAGATACTAGAGAATAAGATAATTGGGATTGCTGCGATAAATCCATCACGAATAGCTCTTAAATAAATATTACGAGATATTTTTTCAAAGAACGGTTTTCCTTTCTCAATCCAGGCAATTAATTTGTTCATAGCATTCAACTCTCTCTTCTATATAATTCTAATAGATGTTTCATTAAATCTTTTAATAGTAGTGTTGTCATTAAATGGTCTTGACCGTGCATCATTGTAACGCTGTATGCGATATCTTCGCCTTGTGCTTCCTTAGCTAACAAACTTGTTTGCGCTTTATGTGCATTTGCAATACATTCGTTTGCTTCTTCAGTTAATTGCTCTGCTTTATCTAATTCACCATTTTTAGCTGCAGTTAATGCCTCTAATAATTTTGAACGTGCATCTCCAGCATATGCTACAATTTCAAACCCTAGTAATTGCACTTCTTCTCTATTCATTATGATGTGCCCCCTTAAAATGATTTATTTTGATTTCCATGATGTTGCAGTTGATTCTAATACTTTATTAAGATCATCAATATTTTTGAATCCAGTAGTGCGTAACCATTTACGCGCAGCTGCTTCGCCTTCTTCGATATATACTTTTACTGCGCCTGACCAAGTAGCACGTCCACAAAGTACACCATTAAATTTCGCACCAGCTTCATGTGCAAATTTCAATGTTTCTTGGAATAATTCTGCAGAAACACCAGCACTTAAATAGATATATGGTAAATGTGTTGAAGCTTCTTGATCACGGAAATGTTGCGCCGCTTCTTCTTTGCTATAAACAACTTCACCTTCTGCAAATCCTTCTACAAAGTTCATATTTACCGGTACTTCAACTTTAAGTACATCTACATTAAATCGTTCTTCGGAAAATAATTTCATAGCTTCATTTACTTTACGAGGTTTTACTTTCGCGAATTCAGCACTTTTATTATCCGGAATATGATCATCATAAGTAAGTACTTCTAGGAAGAATGGGATATCTTCTGCTACACACTCAGATCCGATTCTTTCAATATATGCTTTCTTTTGAATATTAATATCTTCTGAATCATCAACATCATAGTAAAGTAAAAATTTAACCGCGTTAGCGCCTTGTTCTTTTAAACGTTTTGCTGACCATTCAACTAGGCAGTCTGGTAAACGTCCTTTAGCATTTACGTCATAACCTGTTTTTTCGTAGGCTAATAATAATCCACAGTCTTTGTTACGCGCTTCAGATGCTGGAAGACCATATTCAGGGTCTAATAAAATTGACGAAGCATATTGTGTTAATTCTTCAGATACTAATACTTTTAGTTGTTCAATTTGTTCAACAGTTGGTTCTTCTGTTTGATGTTCAGCCATCATTCTTTTTAAAGCACCACGTTGGTCAAACGCTAAAGCTGAGATAACGCCTTCTTGATTACTCAATTGCTCTATTGATGCTAATTTTTGTTGTGATTTAGTCATTAATTACACCTCTATAACTTCAATTTGTTGGAATATTTCGTCAAATTTATGTACATCAATATGTCCAGTTTGACTTTCCATTGCATTTAATATTCCAAATGCATTGGCTTTTTTTAACAGTACGTCATCCTCATCTTGATGAATTAAACCTGATGCAATACCTGCTACAGTTGAATCACCTGATCCAACAGGATTCACCACATCTATGCGAGGAATATTTACTTTATAGTAGTTGTTATGATGTTTGGCGAAGGCACCTTCGCTTCCTAGCGAAACGATAATCCACGCTATACCATCAAATATGGGTTGATTAACTGCATCTTTTAGACACTCAATTTCTGAGGTTACTTTCGTTTGTAACAATTGTGCCAACTCATCGATGTTAGGTTTGATTACAGTTGGTTTGTAATCACTTAGCAAAACATCTAATAAAGATTGACCTGAACTATCTAAGATAGTCAATTTCTGATGCTGTTCGGCTAACTGAATTAAATCGGCATAATAATCCGACTTCAATCCTCTTGGTAAGCTACCAGACATCGCAATGACGTTAGCTTTTGTTAATAATTTGGCCAAATGCGTTTTAAATTCTGACGCTTCTAGCTCAGTGATTGAAGGTCCTTGTTCAAGAATCTCAGTCTGTTGTCCCTCATGAAGAATAGCAATACAATTTCGTGTTTCTTCATTAATCTTAAAAAAGTGATGATTAATTTGATTGGCGTTCAATTGCTGCTCTATAAATTCGCCCAACTTGCCACCTAAGAAACCACTCGCTGTCACATCTTCCCCATATTCTGATAAAACACGAGTTACATTTAAACCTTTGCCTCCAGCAGTTTTTATCGTGTTATTAACGCGATTCACTGTATCAAGACTAAAATGGTCTAGAGAATATGAAATATCTATCGAAGGATTTAGTGTTAACGTTAGAATCATAGATTGTCACCCTTAATCGTGATATTCACCTTTGTCCCATTTTTCTAAAAATTCATCGAAGAAATGAGGATCAGCTTGTTTATCGTTATGTGCTTCTAAATGCTCAATTTTAGCTATTAATTTTTTATTCTCTTCGCTTGGTTTATATTCCGCTTTGATGAAAGCATCTACAATATCAAAAATGAATAATTCACCTACGATTTTTCCACCAAAACTAACAACATTCGCATTTAATTCCTCTTTTGAATAAAGCGCTGTTGTCATATCACGAACTAAAGCAGTACGTACGCCTGGTACTTTGTTAGCAGCGTTACTAATACCAACACCTGTTCCACAAATACATACACCTAAATCCGCTTCACCGCTTGTTACAGCTTCACCCACTTTTTTACCAAAAATTGGATAGTGTGTTCTTGTAAAATCATATGTTCCTACATCAATTACTTCATGTCCTTGTTCTTTTAAATGTTTTGAAACTGCCATTTTTGTGTCTGTTACAATATGATCGCAACCAATAGCTATTTTCATTTTAAAGTCCTCCTATTTAGCACATTTTATTTAACATATCTACACGTATTTGATGACGACCACCGTCATAGTGTCCATTTACAAATTCTTTAGCAACATGCTTAGCAAGCATATCTCCAACAATTTCAGAACCCATCGTAATCATGCGAGCATTATTATGACCACGTGTCATATAAGCAGATCTTTCATCTGAAACTTCTGCTGCAACCATTCCTTTGATTTTAGTAGCGACCATGAAACTTCCTGCGCCATAAGCATCAATTGCAATGCCTAAATTCTCATCATTCTTTTGAACTTCTTGCGCAACGGCTAATGTTGAATCAACAAAGTCAACATCTTTACCTTCTGTTACATCTAATACTTCATGATTATTCTCTTTTAAAAATGCTTTGACTACTTCTTTGAGTCGTTTACCGTCTACATCTGAACCAATAATAACTGTCATAATTATTCTCCTTTAATAAATTGATTCACATATATGTGTTTATCTTTAAATTGTGAAAAAGCGCTTTCAACTCTTTATGTTTAAATTATAAACATAAACAAACAAATAATCAACATTAAATGTTTGAATATTGTTTGATAATTAGTTGTTTTAAACAAAATTGTTTTGTTTTATGTTTATTTATCTTTTTAAAATATAAAAAAACCGGGAGTGGGACAGAATTCTTTTAAAATTCGTTGTCCCACCCCCGCAAGGGTGACTAGAACTGAGAAAAGCTTGAATTAAGCGCCTTCTCAGTTTAGTCAGCTACTGCGAATTTGCAAAATAGCTTCATTATATTATTTTTGTCCCAGCCTAGGTTGCTGTTTTAGTTATTCAATTACTTCAGTATAAGATCTTAACGTTTCCATGTTATCATCATCGCCTTTATCAATGATAACTGCAGTTAAATCGTCTAACTTGCATAATTGAGTAAAGTCCTCTTTTCCTAGCTTTGACGAATCTATCAATAAATATTTTTCTACGGAGCGTTCTAAAGCTAGTTGTTGGGTATACGCTTCATCAACTGTTGATGTAAGAACATCTGCATCTTTAATGCCATTACAACTAAAAAACATTTTGCTAAAACGTTTTGTTTTAAGCAGTGCATTGGCCATTTCACCTACAAATGACTCGGTTAACGCCCTCATTTCCCCACCAAGTAAATAAACTTTAAAATCAATTGATCTTTTTTCAAACAATATTTTAAACACTGGAAAACAATTTGTGATAACTGTTAGCGATTTTAACTCCATGATTTCGGCTAAACATTCTATTGTCGTACCAGGTCCAAGAAAAATCGTATCGTTTTCTTCGATTAAATGAACGGCTTTTCGTGCAACGTTTCGTTTTTCTTCTATATTGTGTGTGTGTTTCTCTTGATGTGACTTCTCTTTAAATTGAAACATAGCATTACTTCTTGCGCCCCCATGAATTTTGGTAAGTAATCCTTTTTCTTCAAGTTCAGCTAAATCACGTCTTACTGTCATATCCGATACATTTAATTCTTCTACAATCTCATTAGTTCTAACAGTGCCTCTTTGATTTACGAGTTTAGTTATTTCATCTAAACGATCGTATTTATTCATTCAACTCTTCACTTCCCACATCACATTTTCAAGTAAATGATATACATTGGATACTTGAATTTATTAAAATTAATTCGCACATATTAATTTTATACTATAAATCTAGTGAACTCTAACATTTTTATCAATGCGCTTACATTTAAATCTTATATTTAGAAAGCAATTTCTAGAAAGTATATCTGATAGTATGTTGTAATAAGTATATAAGTAATATTAAAAATAATTCTATCAAAAGTTAGAATCAATTTGTGTATATGGAGTGTTTTGAATGAGTAATAAGATTGAAAAGTTAAAAGAAATTGTAGATAAATCAAATCATATTGTCTTCTTTACGGGCGCTGGTGTTTCTGTTGCAAGTGGAATTCCAGATTTCCGCTCTATGGGAGGATTATTTGATGAAATATCCAAAGATGGCTACTCTCCAGAATATTTATTAAGTATTGACCATCTTAATGATAATAAAGAAAGCTTTATTGATTTTTATCATAAGCGTTTACTTGTAGCTGATAAAAAACCTAATATTGTTCATGAATGGATTGCAGAGTTAGAAAAAGAAGGTAAATCTTTGGGTGTCATCACTCAAAACATTGATGGCTTACATGAAGATGCAGGAAGTCAACATATCGATGAAATTCATGGCACACTCAATCGATTCTATTGTATTAAGTGTGGTGAGGAATACACAAAATCTTATGTCATGGATCATGAATTAAGATATTGTGAATCATGTGGTGACGTTATTCGACCAGACATTGTCTTATATGGTGAAATGTTGGATCAACCAACTGTTTTTCGTGCACTTGATAAAATCCAAAAGGCTGACACTGTCATCGTATTAGGTTCATCACTTGTAGTACAACCAGCTGCTGGTTTTATTTCTAACTTTACTGGTGATCATTTAGTTATCATTAATCGAGATAAAACACCATATGATAGAAAAGCAGATTTAGTCATTCATAATGATATGACAGAAGTCGTCGAAGAAGTATTTAAAAAGTAAAAAGATAATTCAAAGAGGCTGGGACATAAATAATATAATGAAGCTATTTTTGCAAATTCGCAGTAGCTGACTGAACTGAGAAGGCGCTTAATTCAAGCTTTTATCAGTTCTAGTCATCCTTGCGGGCGGGGCCCCAACACAAAAAATCACGAAAGTGATTTTACAAGCTAAGCAAGTTGGGGTTCGGGGCCCCAGCAAAGAGAATTTCATCAAGAAATTCTACAAGCAAAGCAAGCTGGGAGTGGACGACGAATTTAAAAGAATTCTGTCCCACTCCCTTCTTCATTTTGCCGTTTAATTTTATAATTCTTTAAATGTTTCTA
>NZ_JAESMM010000016.1:0-8110 GCF_017893165.1 Staphylococcus sp. GDX8P54P | reverse complement strand
TTCAACTTTGCAACAGAACCCAAAAATTAAATTTAGATGATTATTTTAAAGATTTACAACAATCACTTGTAGGCATTAAAGAACGTTTGAGTAATGCATTTACAAGTGATTTTATTATGCAGCAAGTTAATGGCGTGAAAAACTTCTTTAATGACCATGCTATTAATCCTGAAACAATTAAAAATAACATCAAAGATTTAGTAACATGGAACAAAGAAAGTGCTACAGTTGAAAATTTAACTTCAACATTTGATAAAGTAAGAGATTTTTTCTCAAAAGAACAACAACAAGTATCAGCATTATCACAAGAACAAAAGCAACCATCATTAAGTAATCAATTTACTGATTTAAAAGATATGATGACTAATAGTTATGAAACGATTAATAGAAGTGCTGACATACAAGGACTTAGAAACTACGAACAAGTAGCAAGGCTTGAAATCATCAATCAAAAACTAGCCTTACAGCCTGATGTTGATAAAACAGAACCAAATTATAATGTTGAATCTATCAGTCAAAACATATCGCTAAATAGTGATGAAAATAAAGGGAATACGATTGATTTATATAATTATCTTAAAGACGCACAAAATGTTTTATCATATAGTGACCCTTATAGTGCTGATAATGATATTAATAAACTACAATTAGAACAATTCACACTACAAGCGATACAAACAATTGAAGAACAAATTAGTCCAAAAGAATTAAATGAAAGTAGAATTAATCATTTGGCAGAAACAAACACTAAACCTTATCAAAACAGTGTTATTGATAGTTACATTAAAGATATTAATAGCATTGAAAAAAGTTTACCTGAACAAGCTAAAGTACAAATTCAAGAATCTGAAAAATTAGAATTAGAACAAAATAATACGATTAAAGAAGCCTATGATATTCAAGAAACAGAAGTATTTCAAACATTAAATGAAAAAAGTGAATATAAAGATTTAATGCAGAATGATAATGATAAACAAGTTGAAGCTGAATTATTAGATGTAGATGGTGATAAAGTAATCGTTGAAGTAGGTACAGAACAATATGCACTTACATTAAACGAAGAAGATACGCAAAAAATACAAAATAATCAAGATGCGTTTACATTCAACTTTAATACAGATACTAATGAATTTAATTATGAAATAGACGAAGATGCAATTTCAGAAAACACATATGAAGTAGATAACGAAAAAAAGTCACATACCCCTGAACAATATGAAGAACCTGATCCATTACCACCTGAATATATTGAACAAGCAGAAAATGATGAATTTGAAAGATAAAAAAAGGAGGTTATCACAGTGACTACCGTCATATTCGCAGAAAAACCATCACAAGCACGTGACTATGCTAATGCACTTGGCATAAAAAAGAAGCATAAAGATTATATTGAAATTCAAGATAGCGATATTATGGGTTACGGCATTCTCATGCTTCCTTGTTAATCAGTATGGGAGAAAATCCACTTATCATTAAAGATCGTCTAGGACACGAAGATATTGAGACGACTTTAGGAACGTATGGACATCTTTATCCTAACAGTAATTTCGAGGTAGCTAACAAATTAAATGGAGCCATTTCCTTTAAAGAAGCAAAACAAAATTATGATACTTCACCAAAGAATCAATTTACTGTAGACTACTTGCGAAACAAAGAAATGAAAAAAGTGCAATAAAAGTGCAGTAAAAAGATAAGAAGAGCCAGAAACCCTTGGTATAAGAGGATTTCTAGCTCTCCTACAACTACTCCATTTCAATAAATACTGTCCATTATCTAGTATAGACCCTATATATTCATAGCCCCTTTCTGTTTGGTGTTAAAGTATTAGTCATCGATGTCATGCACTATCTTGTTTAGCTCCGTTTTGATGGAACTGGAAATATTTTCTAAATTGAAATGATTATATATTTCTTTATCCTTAAGCATCCTTTTTTGTGCCTTATTTAATTTACACTCATTGTTACCCACTACCCATTCATCCTTTCTACGTATAAAGGGGTTTGCGCACTTTCCTTTAACGCGTTTTGAACATCTTCATAAGGTAAATAAAATTCAATTGTAGATTAATTTTACAATCTTCCATATAACGTCTCCATCTTTTCAAAACGACTTAATTCTACGGGCTATAAATAACTTAATTTGCCAGTGTATAACGTTTCAGATTAAGCTACCACTAAGTTATAATAACCATATCGAAAGGAGACCAATCTAATGAAATATACGAAAACCAAAGCAGTATTAAATCAACTCGTTGCCGATTTGAGCCAGATGTCAATGATTATCCATCAGACGCATTGGTACATGCGTGGACCCAACTTTTTGAAGTTGCACCCCTTGATGGATGAGTTCATGGAAGAAATTGACAGCCAACTCGATGTCATTTCTGAACGGCTGATTGCGCTTGATGGCAGTCCTTACTCCACCTTAAAAGAAATGGCCGAAAACACTAAGATTCAAGACTGGCCTGGTGAATGGACAAAACAACCCCAGAACGCCTCGCACACTTAGTTGATGGCTATCGTTACTTGGAAGACCTTTACCAACACGGCATTGAAGTATCCGATGTTGAAAAAGACTTCAGTACCCAAGATATTTTCATTGGTCTCAAAACCGCAATTGAGAAGAAAATCTGGATGATTCAGGCAGAGCTTGGGTCGGCGCCGGAAATTGATGAATAAAATAATATTAAAAAATCGGTAGACTTATGGTAGATTTTAAAATTAATCCGAACGCCCATTTGGATATTGGACAGCCCTAGTTCACAAAAGGTTTCGATTTTAATTCGTTCGGAATAGGTTATACTAGACAAAAGATCAGCTCCTAAAAGATGGGTTTGTGGTAAACACCATTTTAAAGGAAGCTGATCTTTTTTGTCCGAACAGCGTTCGGATTAATTCAAATCTTTATTAAAAAATATTTCATCTTATTTAACAAGAAACCATATTTATATAACAACATAAAATACACTAAGTTATTTTATTGAACATATATCGTACTTTATCTATCCGACTATTTGGACGACGGGGCTGGCAAACAGGTTCACCGGTAGTAACATGGTACCCTTTTAACTCTGTTAAACAAACACTACGTCCATTTGTAAAGAAAGTTAAATCACTACGATATTCTTGAATACACCGAGCAGGGATTTCTCCACTAAGAATGACCTCATTATTTTTCAATTGAGTGTCTACGATGTTCGCACAATATTTAGGAGCATCGTTGTATGCTCGTGAAAGATAGTCCTGTGGCGCATAAATTTTAAAACTAAGATATGGCTCTAACAATTCTGTTCCAGCTTTTTTTAAGACTTGTTCCAATACAATAGGAGCAAGCATCCGAAAATCTGCTGGGGTACTAACAGGGCTATAGTATAAGCCATACTTAAAACAGATTTTACAATCCGTCACATTCCAACCATATAATCCTTGTTCGCAACCATAGCGTATCCCTTCCATAACTGCATTTTGAAATGATTGATTTAAGTATCCAAGAGAAACCGAGCTCTCATACTGCATTCCACTTCCCAACGGAAGCGGTGATACAGATAAACCAATGGAAGCCCAGAAAGGATTTGGCGGCACTTCGATGTGAATGGTATATTCTGCATTTTTTAACGGTCTCTCCATATAAATGACTGTAGGCTCTTTTAGTTCTATCTCCACATGATACTTTTCTTGCAACAGTGCACTAATCACTTCCATTTGTACTTTCCCTAAGAAAGAAAGTATAATTTCATGTGTCGTAGAATCCACGTAATATCGTAGAAGCGGATCACTATCTGAGATTTCCAAAAGGGCATCAAGCAACATTTCTCTCTGTTCAGGTTTACTCGGTTCAACAGTTGTTTGTAGTAGAGGGTGCGGATTTTCAATCTTTTTTCTCTGTGGCAATAGTTTTGTATCTCCAAGAACACTATTTAACTTCAAAAACTCATTTTGCAAAATAACAATTTCTCCAGAATAAGCTCTATCAATCTTACATAATTCACCATTTATTGAAGTATACATTTCTGTAACTTTTATTTTTTCTTTTTCTGATACTCTAACCGAATCTCGTAAATGTAGTACTCCACTATAAAGGCGTATATATGCAAGACGTTGTCTTTTTTTTGTATATTCAATTTTGAAAACATTTCCGCAAAGTTCAGACGGACCTCGATGTGTTGATGAATAAAATTTATTCGTAATCACTTCTATAAGGTTATCAATCCCTATATTGTTTTTTGCACTTCCGTGATAAACAGGGAACAGGGAACAATTATGAAATCTTATGCTTTCCTCTTGTTCGAGTTCCAATGCTTCTAATGATTTACCGGACATATATTTCTCTAAAAGGTCATCGTTTCCCTCTATTACCGTATCCCATTGTTCAGATTCGGTAAAGTTCGTCACACACATATTAGGATACAGTTCTACCTTCTGTTTGATTACAATTTCGGCAGAAAGTTTCTCTTTAATATCCTGATAAACCGTTGATAAATCAATTCCATTTTGGTCAATCTTATTGATAAAAAAGATTGTGGGAATCCCCATTTTCCTAAGTGCATGAAATAATATACGAGTTTGTGCTTGTACGCCATCTTTTGCAGAAATCAGTAGAATTGCCCCATCTAAAACTGATAATGAACGATATACTTCTGCTAAGAAATCCATATGTCCTGGCGTGTCTATGATGTTCACCTTCGTATTTTCCCACTGAAAAGAGGTTATTCCTGTCTGAATTGTAATTCCTCTCTGACGTTCTAAAAGCGTATTATCCGTCCTCGTTGTACCTTTGTCCACGCTTCCTAATTCTGTAATCGCTCCACTGTTATATAATAAGCTTTCTGTTAAGGTAGTTTTTCCTGCATCAACATGAGCTAAAACTCCAATATTAATAATTTTCATGTGATTTTCCTCCATTCAAAAACCCAAAAGGGCATAAAAATCCCAGTGATAAATACTTTTATCACTGGGATTTTTATGCATAACCATAGGTATACAAAGCATACAGATATTCTCTGGATACTTTAGAATCACATGATAAAGGTATTCTTAAACTGGGTACAAAAAACTAAGCCCTCCTAAAAAAGGACATCTAATTATTTGTTCCTGCTATCAAATTGACAGTTTATTTAAGAATACCTTGCCGCATATTTATTAACTCCTTTTAAATAGTCACTTAAATAATAGCACGTAAGAGCATATTTGTAAAGGAATCTCCAATTTTTTATCAAAAAGAGTACATGATTACAAAGTATCTGTAATCATGTACCAATATTTGTTATTTTACAATCTTCCAATTATCTTGTTTTTCTAATATCAACTCAAATTGCGAGATTTGGGTTGCCTTTGTTTCTTGATCTAAATATTTCACAGCGACATTCACGATTACTTGGTTATCTTTTCTGGTAAAGATAGGATTCACCAATTCCTCGAAAACATATTCCTTGTTAATCATAGGTAACACATGATTACTTACATAGTAAGTCAATTCTTTTTCTGTGGCGGTAGGATAGAGCTGGAAGAACGTTTCTAAAAAGCTAATGATTTCGTCCATCGTTTCTGTATCTACTGTATGGTCACTTTCTAGCTGTTTGGGTTGGTAGTCCGATTTTTGAGGTTTCTTACTCATTGTCGGATTTTTGATAATAACCATATTATCTGATTCATCTATATGGACAACCACATGAAAGCTAGACGATATAGTTTCCTTGTCTTTGTCTTCGGTAATAACTTGTTCAACAGAAAACAGTACCTCAAAGGTGTTCTCATTCACTTGAGAAACCTGCCACACCTGTATATCGTTCACACTAGAACTAGTAGGAATATCCTTACGAATCATTTCTTCATTTAATACCTGCAATTCTTCCGTCAAATAATGGGTCAATTTCTCATTTCGTTTATCAATGGCTTCTTGGGATTGGAGAGCGTAAAATATCTTGTGTAAACGCACAAAAGATTTCTAAATTGTATAGAAATAGGGAATGCCTTCCCTTATGATATTTAGTAACCACAGAAAACATCACAGGAGGCATTCCCCATGAATGAACTTACCACAGAAATTATCGCTGCACTAGCCCAAAAACAAGATTTGGACGAAGTTTTTCGTCACCACCTTGAAATCGCCATCAACCAGCTGCTTCAAACTGAATTGGCAGAGTTTTTGGGTTACGAACGCTACTCATACGCTGGGATTAACACTGGTAATAACCGCAACGGCAGTTATGAGCGCTCGTTTGATACGAAGTACGGCCAACTTAACTTAACCATTCCTCGAGATCGCAATGGCCGGTTTGAAAATCATACCTTGCCAGCCTACGGTCGGCACAGTGATAATTTAGAAACAACGGTTATTCAGTTGTATACCAAGGGAATTACCACTGCTGAAATTGCCGAACTCATTGAGAATATGTACGGTGCTCACTACTCCAAAGCCACGGTTTCCAACATGACTAAAGCCGTCAATGAACAGGTTCAAGCTTTCCAGCAACGTCGACTGGCTTCACAATATGCGGCTATCTTCTTAGATGCCACTTACTTGCCGTTAAAGCGGGATACCGTTCAAAAAGAAGCGGTTCATATTGCGATTGGCATTCGTCCAGATGGTACGAAAGAAGTGCTGAACTACCAAGTGGCGCCGACGGAATCAACTGGGATCTGGACTGAATTACTGGGAACCCTGATTAAGCAAGGTGTCAAAGATGTGCTGTTGTTTGTGGCCGATGGGTTAGTTGGTTTGGATGAAGGTTTAAATCGGCATTTTCCCAAAGCTAAACGACAACGTTGCCTGGTTCATGTTGGGCGTAATTTGATAAACAAAGTTCGGGTGAAAGACCGTAAGGCCGTGATCAATGACTTTAAACAAGTTCATTGGGCTGCCAATCGTGAAGCAGCCGAACTGAAACTGAATGAGTTCGCCAACAACTGGCATCGTACCTATCCCAAGTTAATCAAAGATCTGCTTAAAATGCCGAATCTGCTCACTTTCATGGACTTTCCACCAGCCATTCGGCAATCACTCTACTCCACTAACTTGATTGAGAACTTTAACAAGCATCTCAAGCGCACCACCCACCGCAAAGAACAATTTCCAACGGAAGATTCACTGGATCGATTCCTGGTTTCTCAGTTTAATGCTTATAACGAGAAGTCTCTGAAGCGGATCCACCGAGGCTTTAAAGGACTCCAGGACACCTTGGAAGCATCATTTATTTGAGTTAGTTACATATTATATGTACGAAGGCATTTCATTTACACAAGATTCTTGACGCTACCTTTTATCAACTAGGTTATCGTGTTCACTGTCTGTTAACATTGCTTTAGATTTTTTCCCGACCACTCGTTCATAGTTGATAAAGGTTGCTGAACCGATACCAAAGCCATTATTTAATGCGTCATCAACAGATTGTGCCTGAATACTTGAAAAATTATTAGCTTTGTCCTTTGACTGTTCTTCCAGTTCGCCTGCACCAGGAGTGAACCAAATAAATGCTACATCATCTGCCGTTGATTTTATATACTCTTCAATCCATGACAGAAGTATGATAGTTTTTCCAGCTCCGGTAGGGGCCTTTATTGTTAGTTCATTAACTTTATATTCAGGTGCTGTGAATTCTAATAACTTATTTACTGCATTTTGCTGAAATTCTTTTAATTTTATCATCTACTCCATAGCTCCTTACCAAAAAAGTAATCTGGGATTTCTTGAATAGTTATCTTTAAATCTTTAATGATCTTGTTTTGTTTCGTGTCAAAAAAAACATCAGGGTGTATGAATACAGTTGAATTTCTTTTAAGGTTATTGTTTTTAATCAAAGAGTCTAATTGACTTTCACTTAATACAATTTGAACCTTGGGATTTGTGATATCTATTGAAAATTCAAGTTCAACTAGTGGGGTAATGAATTTCAGCAATTCATACTCAAGTGATTCATCTGGAAATTCATTTTTATTAACAAATTCTGTCTTAAAATATTTTAAGTTCATTTTGTTTTTTGAAACTAAAGCTTCTTTCTCAACTTCTCCTGTAAGTGCAAGTGTTTGGTCATGTAACTCTAGCTTCATTTTTGAATAACTATTTTGGTTCTGTTGCAAAGTTGAATTTATAGTATAATTTTAACAAAAAGGAG
>NZ_JAESMM010000015.1:0-10459 GCF_017893165.1 Staphylococcus sp. GDX8P54P | reverse complement strand
CCATATCAAATACACTTTTATTTTTAGATGTTGCGTAATTTTTTAAACCAATCATCAAATAATCATCTTCAAATATCCATTCATACAAGAATTGATCTAACGTTAAATGTCTGCCGTCGTGCAATTCATATCCTTTGTAGCTATCTTCAATTACTTTTAGTAGTTTTTCTGTATGATTTATAGAAGCTATTTCAAAGTGTTCTCTTAGTGTCGATATATTATCTACTTTGATGTGCGCAAATAACTTTTCATCATAACTATAATACACCATTTCAAACGGATCATTTTCTAGCGTAAAACTAAACGGTTGCCCCTCAGCTTTTCTTGAAGCTATTAAAAAATATTTTAATACCGCGCTCGCTCTATTATCAAAGTAATTATGTTCTAATTGTCCTAAATCCATGTGACAACTCCTTTTATAAGTGTTTGTTTAAGTTATCTATCACAAAATGATGAATTGTGCTAAAATACATAAAAGAATAGTATTAGATTACTGTTCTATATTGTGTTGGCCGTTGCCTATTTCGTCGTGGGCGCGGTCTATTATTTTTATTCCTTCGTCGAGTTCTTTAATTATATCGCTTAATTGATCTAAATAAACTGTAAGTAAATCAGTGGTATGTTCGTGTTGAATTCTGCTTTCATTATAACCGTAAGCATAGATCATTAATTCTTCTTTATTTTCAAGTTTGCGTTGGTTAAACATTTCATCTCCAAACCATACATGCGATGTAAGAACATCATCAATTTTCCCTTTTATTGCCTTCAATTCAAATAAAACATCATCTCTCAAGCAATTTAGTGTAAAATCTGAATTATTTAATTTAATTATCATTACAAAATACCTCCATTTACTTTTTAAGCATCTTTGATTTTTCCAAACTTAATACATTGGAAGTTTTAACTCCTGCTATGGCGTCTAATTGTTTTGAAGTTTTTTGAGATTTTTTTATATCATCTTTCATTATATTTATTAGATGCGTTTCTAATCTTGTAAGTGAAGCACTTTCACGCATCACACCGTTAAATTCTTTGCGTACTTCATCAATATAATTAAGTGTGTTTGCGTTTGCTTGAATGTGTCCGACTAACTCCCAATGTTCTTGCATTAATTTCCATGTTTCCTTGTTATCCATTGACTACCTCCCACTATTTACCGTTTACAAAATCTCGGTAATTATCTTCTGAAATAATGTATTTGTTTCCGACTTTAACTGCTTTTAATTTACCTTTGCGTATATACTCTCTGACTGTTCTCGCTGAAATTCCTAGTAATTCAGATACTTCATCTACTGTGTACGTTTTAACTGCCATAATATAAAACTCCTTTAATTTTTAATACGCTCAAATATGAGCTTGTTTAACGCGTCCACTTTTGGACTGGTTAACTTTAAAACAACGCGTCTGCGATACGTTTTTCACTTTGGTTTTTAGATCGCTCTAAATGGTGTAGGTAAATCATTGTTGTATTGATATTAGAATGACGTAATAGCTGTTGTGTTTCTTCTAAACTTCCACCGTTCATAAGGTTTAATGTTCCTGCCGTATGTCGTAATGAATGTGCTGTTAAACGGTCGCTTGTATATCCCGCTTCTTTTAGTCTTTTCTTAACAATTCCGCTAATACTACGAGTTGTAAGTCTTTTACCTTTATTGTTATTGCTTGTAGACGCAAATAATATTTCGTGTTGTTTGTCTAACATTTCACGATAACGCCCAATAGCTTTAAATACTTGAAGCGGTAATTTAACGTATTCCGTTTTTTCTTCTCTACCTTTACCTTGTATATATAATGCGGGGCTATCACCGACATTTCTTATATCTTCCATATCGGCACGTGATACCTCGATAGTTCTTAATCCACCCGTAACCATAAGCGCGATTATGGCGTAATCTCTTGCACCCGTCACAGTAGATGTGTCGATGTTCTGTAATACATCTTTAACTTGATCGGTTGTTAAATAATCTTTTTTATGTGCTTGGTCTAATTTTGCCCCCTTTATCTTATCGGCGATATTAGGGTAAAAGCCTTCTTGGTTAGTCCACTGGAAAAACAAACGAACAGAAACAATATAACTTTTAATTGTAGTAGGTTTGCGCCCTTCGTCACGTAAATAATCTCTAAATGCTAATACATCACTACGTGTTGGTTGCGTAATATTATGCTCATACAGATATTTAAAGAATTGCTTTAAAGCCCTTGTGTATGTTTGTACTGTCTTTTCTGACGCATCAATATAATTCAAGAAGCGGTGCAATAATTCGGTATTCACATTTTGCGTTTGTTGGATCTCTTTTTGATTATGGATTGTTTGTAATTCATTCATAGCTTTCACCCTTTCCGTAACTCTATTATAACATAAATACGTAAATAGTCAACATATAGAATGTACATAGATAGCATATAGTTAGTTATTATTTGCAAATAGATAGTATGTAGTTATATGTTAAAAGGGCAATAGGCGCCCAATTAATTGCGCGATACTGTCGCCCACCTATCGCGACAATAGGGCGTTAGGCGCCAACATATCGGCACCAGTTCTTAGGCTGTTGGGTCTGTTGGGCATACATAAAACCGTTTATATGAAAGGAGTGAAGGGCGATTGACTAACTCTGTTGAGCTTGTTACAACAAAAAATGCTAGTAATTTTTTAGGTGTTTCCGCTTCATCGTTAAGGGTTTATGCTCAACATATGGAAGCTGTCGGATATTCATTTAAGAAAGTAGAAAATGCTAGGCAGTTTAGTAGATATGATTTGCAAATTATTAGCGAAGCATTAGAACGTTACAAATTAAGCGGTGGTACAATTAAAGACGCTTTACATTATGTGGTAGTTAAAGAAGAAAAGGGAGAGGCGGAAGCAGAAGCACTTCAATCTCTACCGAAAGAAACACAATCACAAAGGGTAAATGCTTTTGATATTGAACAATTTAAGCAAGACTTGTCACAATATATTAATAATAATCTTAATAGTACATTAGAAAAGCACTTACAGAACGTCACAGAAGCTATTACAGACATTTCTAAATCAAAAGACGATACTAAACCCCTGCAAGATGAAATCGAACGTCTACGTGCCTTAAATAAGCAATTAGAAAGCGAACGAGATCAATATAAATTAGAAAACTCAAATATGAGCAACGAAATGGAAACATTAAGAAATATGAGTATTTGGGAGTTTAGGAAATGGAAAAAGAAGGATTAAATAAATGAACCAACAAAAAATAAAAAATGTTATAATATAGATACACGCTGATACGCCTTGTATACCGTTTTTTAAGCCTTTTGTCTATGCTGTCCTACCGTTTGGGATAGCATTTTTTTACGCACAAAAATAAGGGGTTTCGTATCCACGCTGATACGTTACCCCTTGTACTTTTAAGCTCTATTTTTATTCTCTTTGGCTTTGCGTAATACTTCAATTCTTCTAAAAATACCACCATTAAGACTTTCTAGCGTATAAATAGCTTTGTCTATGTCCTCATCACTTTCACATAGGTAATAACCATTATGTCGGGTACTTCCGATAACGTACCCATATTTGATAATGAGGTCGCTAATAATACTATTAAGTGTACGCCAATAACTATTTGGCATTTCTAATTTAATTAATAGCTTTTCTTTGGTAATATATTTATCAGACGCATTTATTATCTCATTGAGTACTTGGCGGTGTTCATCGGGTAATTCCTGCGTCTTTTTTATATCCTCTTTTTGCATTGTTTCACCTTCTTTCTATACCTTTATTATAACATATTAAAGTGTGTAAAAATAGGCGGTAAAAGGCAACATAACGCGGTTTTAAGGGGTCTTTACATGATGTTTTCAGTGAATAATATTACTCAAAAATAAGGCTTATAAAAATGATTTTCGATTTTTAGTTTCTAGAATTTGGGTACAAAAAAGTTATCGAGCGATTACAAGTTTTTCAGAATAACGGGGGGGTCAAAACTGGTCTACCCTTTTTACACATTTTTAGGCTAACCCTCACTTTTGTAATTTTGCTCGTAACTCTTTAATGCTTGTCGTTTAAATGCTGTATCATTCACCGTAGTACCAATGCACTCAATACACATCTTCAAGATTTCACGAAGCGGAACATCACCACTATTCAATGCTTTTAATATTGCTGTACGTTGTTCGGCTGTAACTCTCTTAGTTTCTTGTATATCTTTTCGTATTTGTCTCGCTTCTTCATATGTTCTTTGCGCTTCTTGTATTCGCTTATTATCCTTCTTGTGTTGAACAGAATTATTATTCTGAAATGTATTATCAAAATCTAATTCTATCTTTTTGCTTTCGTTATCAATAATTTTTTTAACAGATTGTCGTAACTTTGATTGCTTATTATTATCATCAAACATATTATTAATTGCATCGTCAATATTATTCATACATCATCACACCTTTAACCTCTTTTAGCTTTCTTTACTTCTTTATTAGTTTGTTTCGTATAATATTCATCTTCTTCAAAATGGTTAAATCTCGGATCATATAAATAATTGATACGTTTACCAGTTCGGCCATTTCTATTTTTTAATAT
Organism: Staphylococcus sp. GDX8P54P; assembly: GCF_017893165.1. Taxonomy (NCBI): domain Bacteria; kingdom Bacillati; phylum Bacillota; class Bacilli; order Caryophanales; family Staphylococcaceae; genus Staphylococcus; species Staphylococcus sp. GDX8P54P. The sequence goes on along the minus strand of NZ_JAESMM010000015.1, from coordinate 5,916 downwards.
AGTTAAAGTTATATTTCTTGGTGTCTTGTCCTTTTCTTCTTCAAAATCCATGTTTGCGGGATCATCTAACATCTTAGTGAAGTCTAACCCAATTAATACATCGCTTGAATATTCTATTGCCCCGCTTTCTTTAAATGCACTTAATGACATAGGTCGATTGTAACTTTCACGATTGAGTGAGGATATTGCTATTACTGGCGTTTTGTAATCACGACTTAACCGCTTCAATGAATTTACGGCTACATCGGTATTAGTCTTATCGGTCTGTCTAGGGTCTGCGGGTTTCATAATCTGCAAGTAGTCGATAATAACAATAGGCGTTCGTTCTGTATGTTGTTTATGTAATTCGACAAGTTGCCTCACATCTTCATGTCCGATTTGACCAAAGGCTTCAACAATATAAATGTTATCCGCGTATTCTGAATAACGTTTTATTGCTGTTTGTATAAGTTTCTTCTCATCATTGTTAAAAGTATCATGCTTACTTCCGTCGGTTATATCCAATGACACTTTAGCATTTCTTATGTTTCCGCCATATTCGATAGTATCAAGGTAAGTTTCTCTTGATATTGATTTACTCATTAATTCAGTTCTAGCCATTTCTAAACTAATAAATAATACGTCTGTATCGTTTTGAGCTATGTTATCACCTATATGTTGTACGAGTGTTGTTTTGCCTAATGAAGATATAGCGCCTATCACATATAAGCCCTCACGTATTCCACCATTTAAAACATGATCTAATATAGGGAAGCCCGTAGATGTAGGCGGTGTATTAGCGTTTTCTTTAATACCATTAATAAAATCGACAAGGCCAGCGCCTGCATTAGATTTATTATAGTGTTCCAGTAATTTATTTTGTCGTTGCTCGGCTTCGGTTATGTCGGGTACTGTTTTATTATTTGAAGCGGTTGCTTGGTATAGACGACCGCTAGCTTTACGCTCGTTAATAGCTTTCTTAATATCATGCTGTAAACGTTTAGCGTTATCCTTCATATAATTATCTTGCTCATTCCAGTGTCTATTATTAATAAGCATGCTATATAAACCGTTTGGATTATCCCACATAAAATAGGCTAACTCTGACACTAGTGCATAACTAGCCTCTGAACGATCATTATTATATGACTGCATAGCTATGTCAGCACGTTCCCATAAGTCCTTTTTACTTACGTTCTTAGTTTTTAGTTTGTCGCTACCTGTGTTAAACCACAAAGCTAATACATCGATTGTATTCACTTTAGGTGGTATAAAACTATCTAAATTAGATAATTGCCCTGTATGAGCTTCTTCGTGGCTCTCATTAAGTGTATTACTTTTAGTTCTATAATTCTGTACAAGATAATTGATAAAATTTTTTGATATTTCTTTATTATCAATCTGTGAATGATTATTATAAACATCACCCGTCATAGCAATATAACCACTATTATGAAAGACTTCCAACTTATTGCCGTCTTTATCATATACATTCTTTTCTTGGCTTAATTCATTAGGTAAATCACCCTGTAATACAACGTGATAACCTCGACCGCTTACCGATTGTTCAACATATCCCGCATTAAGAAAGGGCTTCTCTGTTGGTTTGAGTTCGTCTTTTTCGCCTGTTTCTGTATTCACGTTAATATCTATGTCGATTATTGTTAATCCGCTACCTGCCACATTGAATGAGATACCCTCAAAATTATTACTGCTTTCGTAAACTTTTTTTATTTCATCAAACGTATATAAGTTATCTGTATCGTTCCATGAAATTGCATGACCGTTTATGTCCGTAGGGTATTTAGCGAGTTTACCGTCTGTACGCCCTGTGTCTTTTGCTTTCCATAAAAACCATTGCGGAACGTCTTTCATCTCTTGTGGTATTGCTTCAAAATTTATTTTTTTTATTTCGTCGTCTTTGTATAATGCCATTGTGTCGGCCTCCTGTCTTTTAACAATCACAAAGGGGGTACCTCTACTGTGATTGTATGGAGTTCCCGCCCCTGTGTAAACAAGGGGGCGGAACGACTATATTATATATATTATATACAGAGGTTCAAAAATCAGCGTTTAAACTTACGCAGAGTAAGCGCCAACCAACATTTAAAATTTTACGTTTGTACGACCCTAATTTTACGTTTGTACGACCCTAATTTTACGTTTGTACGACCCCCCTTACTTTTTTTAACAATATTTAACATCAAATCTATGTTCAGCTACCTAAAAAAATAATATGAAAATGTAGTAATAAGTAGTATTTTGGGTGACTTTAATTATTAAACTTAATAATCACTTTATGTACCTAGAGGCGCATGGTTTCTATATAGTTTTAAATCTCTCGAAAATTAAAGTTAATTAAAGGTATAAAGTCAAAAATGACTATGTTCTTTTTTAACCCGTCGTTAATGTCGTTCCTTTGCTCAATTATATGTATTTATTCAATGCAAATTCTGAAAGTTTAAAAACTGCTAAATACATTGATATAACTCATGTTAAAGACAATTAAACACCCTCCGAAAATTTGCATAAATTGGCATTAATAAAATGTACACGGTCAAAAATGATCGCATACTTTTATACTGTTAGACATTAATGACTAATACCTTAACTTAATCAAAAATGATTAACTTAAATAAGCTACTGCTCTTTTATGAGCAATAGATTTGCTTAGTCAAAAAAGTCTAATCAAAAAGCACCTACTCAAAATTGAGTAAGTACCTTTTTAAGCTAGGTTTTTCTAGGGTATTCATTAAAATTTTCCTACATTTTCCAACAATTTCATGATAGATTACACTCATATTTGATACCCCACCCCCTCACGCGTGGGGAGGGAATAAATTTGGAGAGTAGACACCCCTCGCCGTTCTCCACTACTAAAAAATGGTAATAAATGAATAAGGCGGGGGGTGCATGAGCATATAAGTTACAATTATGCAGTAAAAACTTTTATATAAGCAACTATACTTTCACTGTCCGTATTTGGACAATAAAAAAGAAGCGGAATTTCACCGCTTCATATTATTTATTCACTACAAAGCTACATCGTGTATCTTGCACACAAATAAAAACGTAAATATCCCCTCTATCAATCTTTATATAAGTATGATTGTGTTTACACATTTTGACCTCACCACGCTTTCTAGGGCTTTTTTTATTCCCTATACTTAATATAGCAATGGCTTATAATGGTCAACGCAATAATAGGCTTTGAGAATAAAAAATAAGTAGACATTTCTGTCTACTTGTCATTAATAACAAAGACTATCCCTATTGGGCGACCTTTTGTTGTTCCGTTTTTATCATATTCATAATAATACTTTATCAGATTATCCTCATTAGCAAATTTATCCATAATAGTATGGATAGTAGCCTTTCTTCTTGTCCTCTGTGAAGGGCTTATGTTCGACATATTACATTCTTTGAATAGTGTTTCGTATTTTATTTTATTAGGATACTTAGAAACACCTTTATTATTTAGTGATCGCTTGTATTGGTTAATGCGTCTGTACAATTCATTGGCTATAACTCTGTAATTATTATTATTAGGAACATTCTTCGGTGGTTGCAATACTTCTTTAGGAACATGTTCAATATATTTTTTATGCTTAGAATAATCATACATAATCGGTTTGCTTGTAAACTTTATATAGTCCTTAGCAGATCGCTTACCATTATTTGTAAGTTCGTAAAATTCAACAATAGGGCGACATATGCTATTCATCATGTGACCTGTTTCGTTATCTATTATCCCGCTTCCCGCTTCAGTAAATTGTATATCAACACGAACGTTGGATAATTTATATAATCTACCCATAAATTCTTTATATTCTTTATCTCTAATTTTAGCTTTAGGTTGATAGCCGTAAGCTTCACGAATTAAAGAAGATATGCGACAAAAAACTGTATCGTTATTTTCTATTTCTTTTTCATATAAATTGCTAACGCCACGTAATATGATTTCGTCTTCGGGTTCGATTTTTATTTCGTCAATATTAGGGTTGGTGACTATGAATTGCCCTCTATCCAGTTTTTTTGGGTTGTTATTTGGTGGCTCAAAAAAAGAAAGCTGTTCATGAGAAGTTGCTATACTTAGCTTTAAATTTTTAAGTAGTGGTGAATTATCTACAACATGAATAGGTGACAAAGCTTGTTCATTATATTGTGCTAGTTCTATATATTTATGATCTTCTGAAGATGCTTCGTTTATTGGAGTAATGTTTTGGCGATAGTTAAATTTATTGTTTTTGTTTGTCATTCGCTTCACCTACCACAAAATACGCTTTGTCTAATATCTTGCTACTTAAAAATTCGCCACTATACCCGTCAATATTCTTAGCAAATTTCTTCCTAGTGTTTAATTGCTTTATCTTTTGTTTATATAATTTATCGGCTATGTTGAGATTTTTTGTTTCAAAATGGCCAATATTGACATTGTAATGTGTTTTCATCATTTCGTTAGATGCGTTCCATTTTTCAAAAACATCTTTTATCTCTATTTTATTTTCATCAATAAAGATTTCCATTTCATACATTGGGAACATTTTAGCAGTAGCTTTTAGAGTTATTAAATCAAGCTCGCTTTCTAAAAATTTAGCTTCTGCGTTTTGTAGTTTATCAATAAAGAAGCTTTTTACATATGATTGTTTGAAGGTCTTTTCATTTAAGAAATAGTCATATACTTCTATAATGCAATCATATATATGTTTTTGTAACTCTTTCTGTCTTACTAACCAATCAATAGCCCTTTTATTTATAGCGTCAAATATTCTTTTGTTCATTCTGTATAGCTCATGTATATTATAATCTTTTTCTACGATTTCGGATTGTTTGTCCGATACTAATTTACCTATACAATCAGATATACTCTTTTCATTTAATTGTTGATATAAAGGTGTTTCAAAAAAACTAGAAAAACCATAAATAAAATAAGCATCTACAAAAGCGCTGAGATAAGAAGGGAATTCTTTATTTTTTTTACTCTCTATACTTTTTATAATGGCTAACACTGAATTACTCACAGTGGTTAGATTTCCATTTTCATAAGGTGTTAATAAATCTTTTTGTAAATCATACCTAAGCATTAGTACGCCCCCCTGTGACCGTTTTTAACTATAACTAACATATTAATAACTATCGTATAACATATAGATAACATATAACTACTCTTTTTAACTTCTGCTAACTAATATTTACGGAAGTTAATCTATTTTGTAATAAGCTTGCTTGTCTTCGTCTTTTTCTTTTTTTATAAGAGATACGTTAGGTATCAATCCTTGTTGGACTACATTGTAAAATTCGATTTCTGATTTTGTTCTTATATCTTTAGGCGTGTCAAACGGGAATTGGCCAGAATTTAAAAGATCTGTAAATGTATATCGGCCTGCCGATTTAGTTTTACTATTTGTAATTGCTTGATTTACTAATTGTTGAACATTCATATATAATCACCTTTTCTATTTATTTTCATTGCATGTGAGGGCGTTTCTCAGCGTCTTGTTGCTGATTTACGATAATTTATTTTAGTTAATAGCTTCTTAGATTGTTTATAAGCAATATAACTACCCACTGACGAAACAATAATGCCCGCAATGAATGGAATAACAACGTTTGAAATTTTCATAATATGAGCCCCCTTACCTAAATAGCATGATAGCGACCTGTCACATTGGATAGGTCGCCTTTTTGCTTTTATTTGTTGTTATATGATGATTTCAGCCTATTCAAATCAATTTCTAGTTGTTCAAAATCTTGTTCGTTGGCGTTCTCGTTTTGCACATATTCAGTAATGAGTTTTAACCCACTAACCACTTCTTTACTAGGGTTATTTAAGCCTGTGGCTAATTCATGGGCTACTGTTATAGAGCCTATAACATCATTCGTACTTGCTTGTATGCCCTCGACTTCATCTATATTGAAGTCATGACCGACCATATC
>NZ_JAESMM010000014.1:0-50025 GCF_017893165.1 Staphylococcus sp. GDX8P54P | reverse complement strand
TGCGGAGGTGGGCGGGGCCCAAGCAAAGAGAATTTCACTAAGAAATTCTACAAGCAAAGCAAGCTGGGAGTGGGGCCCTACCAAAGAGAATTTCATTAAGAAATGCTTCAAGTAAAGCAAGCTAGGAGTGGACGACGAATTTTAAAAGAATTCTGTCCACTCCTTTAATTTAGAAAGATTTTCTATCTTTATACAGTATGCCGACACCTTGTCCGCCAGATCCCATTGTATAGTCAAATTTTATAACTTCGATGTATGGATTTTCTTCTAAGAAACGATTTACCTTTTTAGTGAGGCCACTTTTAGTCATTGCGGTAAAATTAATGAATTTCATTATAACCACTCCTTAAATTGATTTATTTCATTATCATTATAATTGAACTCATTGTAGAATGAAAAAATTAAATTTTTACGAATATAATGTTTAAACATGTTATAGTGTGGTATTTATTACTATACAAGATATACAGACTATCAAGGAGGAATCTCAAATGGCTGAAGATAAATTTGAACAAGCAAAAGGTAATTTAAAAGAAACTGTTGGTAATGCTACTGACAATAAAGATTTAGAAAAAGAAGGTCAAAGCGACAAAGCTTCTGGTAAAGCTAAAGAAGTTGTTGAAAACGTTAAAGAAAAAGCAAACGATGTTATCGATAAAGTAAAAGGTAACAACGATAATAAATAATTTGTTTATAAGACGAAGCGCAAGTGCTAAGCACTTGCGCTTTTTTTCATATCCAAGCAACTTGTGTTGCGACGTATGCTTAAGGGAAAGTTTATAGAATCATTTGTGATTTAATACATTACTTGTCTTTGTCATTAGTATAGGAAACTTTATGAATAGGGACACTATTATTTTGTAATAAAACTTTAAGAAAATAAAAAAATATTTAAAAATCTAGTTAAAAAGTATTACAACGCATTTTGTTTTAAATTATAATCAAATTATAAAATAGGGGTGGGTGATTTAAAGTGAAAACAGATTATATTTTAGGATTAGACATAGGTATAACTTCAGTTGGATATGGCATTATAAATTACAATGACAAATCAATTATTGATGCCGGAGTGAGGTTATTTCCTGAAGCTAATGTAGAAAATAATGAAGGACGTAGAAGTAAAAGAGGCGCTAGAAGGTTAAAAAGACGAAGAATCCATAGATTAGAGCGGGTTAAACAATTATTAAAAGATTATAAGTTACTCGATTCTATTGATGTCATCCCTCAATCAACAAACCCTTATGAAATAAGAGTGAGAGGGTTACGAGAAAAATTAACGAGAGATGAATTAGCAATCGCATTATTACATTTAGCTAAAAGACGCGGTATACATAATATAGATGTTATAGATCAAGAAGAGGATGCATCAAACGAACTTTCTACAAAAGAACAGTTATCAAAAAATAATCATTTATTGAAAGATAAATTCGTATGTGAACTTTTACTTGAAAGATACAATGAAGGTAAAGTTAGAGGCGAGAAAAATAGATTTAAGACGGCAGATATTGTTAAAGAAATAAGACAAATTTTAGAAACACAAAAAGAAACGTATCATTTGGATAATAGTTTTATTGATAAGTATGTTGAATTAGTGGAGACAAGAAGAGAATATTATGAAGGTCCAGGTGAAGGTAGTCCTTACGGATGGGGTGCTGATTTAAAGAAATGGTATGAACATTTGATGGGCCGTTGTACATATTTTCCTGAAGAATTAAGAAGCGTTAAGTATGCATACTCTGCGGATTTATTTAATGCATTAAATGATTTAAATAACTTAGTAATTCAAAGAGATGGGCTAAATAAGTTAGAATATCATGAAAAATACCACATCATTGAAAATGTGTTTAAACAAAAGAAAAAACCTACTTTAAAACAAATTGCTAATGAAATAGGTGTAAAACCAGAAGATATAAAAGGTTATAGAATAACTAAATCCGGTAAAGAAAACTTTACTGAATTTAGACTGTATCACGATTTAAAAAAATCTCTAAAAGACCAAAGTATATTGGAAAATATTCAATTATTAGATCAAATTGCTGAAATTATAACTATCTACCAAGATAAAGAGAGCATTAAAAAAGAATTAGAGCAATTAGCTGAACCAATTAATGAAATAGATAAAGAAAGTATTTCTAACTTAGCTGGTTATAACGGTACACACCGACTTTCTTTAAAATGTATAAACTTAGTATTAGAGGAATTATGGCATACTTCTAGAAATCAAATGGAAATCTTTGCATATTTAAATATTAAACCTCGAAAAATTAACTTAAAGAAAGCAAATAAAATACCTAAAGATATGATTGATGAGTTTATACTATCTCCAGTAGTTAAAAGAACGTTTGGTCAAGCAATCAATGTTATCAATAAAGTAATAGAAAAATATGGTGCTCCTAAAGATATTATTATTGAGTTGGCTAGAGAGAATAATACTAAAGATAAACAAAAGTTTATTAATGAATTACAAAAGAAAAATGAAAAAACAAGACAGAGAATAAACGAGATTATCGGAAAAACAGGTAATCAAAATGCGAAGCGATTAGTTGAAAAGATTAGACTTCATGACGAACAAGAGGGCAAATGTCTGTATTCTCTTGAGAGTATACCATTGGAAGACTTATTAAATAATCCTAATCATTATGAAGTTGACCATATTATTCCTAGATCTGTATCATTTGATAATTCATATCAAAATAAAGTTCTCGTTAAGCAAACAGAAAATAGTAAAAAAGGTAACCGTACACCATACCAATACCTGAATTCAGGGGAAGCAAAACTGTCTTATAATCAGTTTAAACAACATGTGTTAAATCTTAGTAAATCAAAAGATAGAATTTCGAAGAAGAAAAAAGATTACTTACTAGAAGAACGAGATATAAATAAATTTGAGGTACAAAAAGAATTTATTAATCGAAACTTAGTTGATACGCGATACGCTACAAGAGAATTAACCAATTATTTAAAAGCGTATTTCAGCGCTAATGATTTGGATGTTAAAGTTAAAACAATCAATGGTAGCTTTACAAATCATTTAAGAAAAGTATGGGAATTCAAAAAAGAACGTAACCATGGTTATAAGCATCATGCTGAAGATGCGCTAATTATCGCTAACGCTGATTTCTTATTTAAAGAAAATAAAAAGTTAAAAGCAGCAAATAAGGTTTTAGAACAACCAGAACGTAAAGAGATAGAAACTAAAATTGAAGTTGATAGTGATAAAGAATACCAAGATTTATTTGTCATTCCACAGCAAGTAAAAGAAATTAAAGAATTTAGAGATTTTAAATATTCGCATAGAGTGGATAAGAAACCAAATAGACAATTAATCAATGACACGCTTTATTCAACAAGAGTAAAAGATGATGACTTATATATCATCTCGCCGATTAAGAATATTTATAGTAAAGATAATACAGATTTAAAAAAACATTTTAATAAGAATCCTGAAAAATTCTTAATGTATCAAAATGATCCAAAAACGTTTGAAAAACTAGAAGTGATCATGAAGCAATACGCTAATGAGAAAAATCCATTGGCTAAATATCACGAAGAAACAGGAGACTATTTAACTAAATACAGTAAGAAAAATAATGGACCAATTGTTAAATCGATTAAGATGTTTGGTAAAAAGGTTGGAAATCATTTAGATGTTACAAATCAATACAGCAATTCGAGAAACAAACTTGTGAAATTATCATTTAAGTCGTATCGTTTTGATGTGTATCTGACTGATAAAGGTTATAAATTCGTTAGCATTACATATTTGGATGTACTTAAAAAAGATAATTATTATTATATTCCTGAAGCCAAATACGAGAAATTAAAGTTAAATAAAGGTATCGATGCTAAAGCTAAATTTATTGGAAGTTTTTATTATAATGATTTGATTGAACTAGACGGTAAAGTATATACAGTTGTTGGGGTTAATAATGATAAGAGTAATAGAATAGAACTTAATTTTACTGACATTAAATATACGGAATTCTGTGAAATGAATAATATTAAATCAACACCAAGAATTTTTAAAACAATTGGAAGAAAAGTTGAAAGTATTAGAAAATTATCTACTGACGTTCTAGGAAATAGATATTATCAATCTTGCGCCGAAAAGCCACAATTAATATTTAAAAAGGGAATCTAAGCTATGAGTTGGAGAATTGTGTATATAACAGAAGTTAATCACATGTCACTTAATTTAAATAGCTTAAAAATCAAAAAAGGCGATCTAGAAACTAAGATTCCTTTAGCTGATATTTTTGCGTTAGTTATTGAAGATTTAACTGTTACATTAACATCCAGATTATTAGTAGAACTCTCGGATTATAATATTTTAGTTATCTTTTGCAATCAAAAGCATTTGCCAGAATGCACTTTACAACCAATATCAGGTCATTTTAATCAATATGCGCAAATGAAAGCACAATTAAAATGGGATGTAGCTCGTAAAAGTGAATTGTGGCAATCAATTGTAAAGCAAAAAATTCAAAATCAAATTGAATGTATGAAGTACATGCACATTGATACTGTGCGAATTCAAAAAATGACAGAGTTAAAGCAGTCAGTATTGATATATGATCGGAATAATATTGAGGGTCAAGCTGCAAAATACTATTTTAATAGTTTCTTTAAAGATTTTACGAGAGATAATGATGCGCTTATAGAGAATGCGGTTTTAAATTATGGGTACACTATTTTGAATGCTGCAATAGCTAGAACGATAGTCGCAAAAGGTTTAATACCAGCAATTGGCATCCACCATATTGGAGGGAGAAATCATTTTAACTTAGCATCAGATTTAATTGAACCATTTAGGGCGCTAGTTGATTTGTTCTTATTGAAACATCCTCCTGAAGACTATTTAACAAAAACGTATAGATTAAAAATAATCAATCTATTACATGCTCGTGTTGAAATTGATGGAAAAATGCAAACGGTTATTCGAGCTATTGATATTATGGTGCAATCTATAATTGAGTATTTTAAAGACGGTGATATTAAATCATTAAAGTTTCCTAGTTTGAGTAAATATTCATTTTATGAGTTATAGATTTATGAGAGTACTATTAATGTTTGATCTACCAGTTGAAACTAAGAAACAAAGAAGAATTTATAGTAAATTTAGAAAGCAACTCATTGAGGATGGATTTTTAATGATGCAATACTCAATTTATATCAAGAGTGTCATAAATAAAGATGCGGCAAACCAAACTATAAAAAAAGTAAATACTTTTCTACCTCAAGAAGGTCATGTCAGGGCACTCATGATAACTGAAAAGCAATATCAACATATGCAAATACTTTTAGGAGAAGAAAATCATAATATAGAACTATTAGGTGATAATAGAACTATTATTTTTTGATAAGAGAAAATATGGAACATATCATATGGCAAATAAAATCTGAAGCAGTACCTACAATGAATCTGAATATTGGCCAATACACTGCTATCTATAATGAATTTGAAACCATTGAAGAGGACATACTTGAACTTATGGATCAATATTTTAAAAAAAGAAACTCAAATAAGAATGAAGTTTCTATTATAGAATGTACTAGTCATGAACTAATTTCTAATCTTGAATATGAGAGTTTTATTATTGATAATAACAAAATAGAACTTGAGCATTCATTAGGCGCCACATCTATTTTGAATAAGAAACTCCAAAGAGATTTTGCTAATCATATTGAAAGTTCAGGATATTTAAATTCTATTAATCAACTTCTGAATGATTTACTAGAGATGATTAATTACAATGAATTACCTTTACAAATAAAGACTGTAGATATTAAATATTTCATTAAGTTATTAAGCTTTGAATATGAAATGAAGAAGGATTATACAAAATTAGTAAACAGAATAGAGCAAGTGCTACCTTTAATCGTTGATGAATTAAACAAGCTACACAATAATCATTTATTATTGATTTACTTATATCCTGAAGCAAATTTAAGTCCTAAAGAACAAATAAAGTTGAAAGAATTATTGTTAACGCTCGATGCAAACATAATTGTATTAACAGGATCATTACATTTTCTATCCGAAGAGTGGAAATACAATAACTATATAAGAGATGGTGAGCAAAAAAACACATCTGAATTTCTGGAAGAATTAGAGTGGAATGCGCCACTTAATTTTGATAAGAGGGAACTAGAAGAAAGTTTGAATCGATTCATTTTAACTTATCAAGATAAATTAGAATTAAATCCTATAATATCTAATTATCAAATAGCACAAATTATGTTATTTAGTGCTATTGACATATATGTTGGCGTTTCATATATGCAACATTGTAATCATAAATTTGAATTGAAAATTAAAAATGAATTACTGCCTAAAAGCATCAATAAATATTTAAACCAACAATCGTTGAATTAATTACTTTGCTATAATTAACATAATAATCTATTATTATCTTAGTGAATGAGTTTAGCTAACTTGTTCACTGAGATACCTTTTTATAAACTAATTCTTTTAGCGATTTTATATTGCTAGAGGTTTTAGTACTCTGTAATTTTAGGTATAAGTGAAACATGTAACCAATGTGCATTGTTGCACGTAATGTTTTAGTACTCTGTAATTTTAGGTATAAGTGAAACAACGAGTACCAAAACCATGTTACAAATCAAGTTTTAGTACTCTGTAATTTTAGGTATAAGTGAAACCCACAGCTGTGTGTCCTGTACCGTTATTAAGTTTTAGTACTCTGTAATTTTAGGTATAAGTGAAACAATATCCAGTTCGTGCAGGTCGAAAAGATGGTTTTAGTACTCTGTAATTTTAGGTATAAGTGAAACCAGTTACAAAAGTATAGCTAACCGTACCCAGTTTTAGTACTCTGTAATTTTAGGTATAAGTGAAACGTATCTACAAATATCAATGTTAGCACAGCTGTTTTAGTACTCTGTAATTTTAGGTATAAGTGAAACTACACCAGCAAATCGAATATTGCTTGAACGTTTTAGTACTCTGTAATTTTAGGTATAAGTGAAACATGAAGATTTAAAAGGTGACGAATTGAAAGGTTTTAGTACTCTGTAATTTTAGGTATAAGTGAAACCTGGTGGTAGATTGCTTTCTGTACCTTCCGGTTTTAGTACTCTGTAATTTTAGGTATAAGTGAAACGTTGGGTTGAAGGTGGTGCAGATAGAAAAGGTTTTAGTACTCTGTAATTTTAGGTATAAGTGAAACCTTTAGCCCATGTTTTAGGCTCAAGTATTGTTTTAGTACTCTGTAATTTTAGGTATAAGTGAAACTGTTATACAAAGTGATAGCTTCTGCTTGTCGTTTTAGTACTCTGTAATTTTAGGTATAAGTGAAACTTGAACTGCATAAACGCTACCAACGTTTTTGTTTTAGTACTCTGTGATTTTAGGTATAAGTGAAGCATGTGATTTACCACTAGAGCCACCTCCATAGTTTTAGTACTCTGTAATTTTAGGTATAAGTGAAACATAAAGGTAAAGTAACAGCTGGTGCGTTTGGTTTTAGTACTCTGTAATTTTAGGTATAAGTGAAACAAATCGACAATGTAAGCTATGACGATATACGTTTTAGTGCTCTGTGATTTTAAGTATAAGTGAACGTTACATTGATGCTACACCGCAAGATTGAAGTTTTAATACGCTAGTACTTCAGTCACAACTATTTTAAATAGCGATTATTAAGTGCTATTCCTTTCAAATGATTTGATTAAAGTGATTATCTCTATAATTACGCCGATCCATTATTCTTTTCAAATAATCCATAATATTGAGATCAATTATTTGGGGAAGAATGTAGAAATATTTAATATTAATTAAAATAGTAGTTGACTAACATGCTAAGGTGGAAATATAATAAATGTAAGGAACAAGTTTAGCTAACTTGTACTTATACCTAAAATTACAGAATCTACTAAAACAAGACTTTATGTCGTGTTTATCCCATTAATTTATTAATGGGATTTTTTCTTTATAATTAGACAAATCGCCAACGATGATGACTATCGTTGGCGATTATTTTTTCATACTATTGATTATACATTCTCATCTGTAATTTGGCCGAGCCAATAACTGCCGGCAAAACCGACGATTAATGTGATGATTGAAAGTGTCCACTCAACACCAGTTTGAGGAAGACCTGGGAAAACGGCATAAACGGAACCAATAACGAATCCAGTTATTAATGCGAATGTGGTATAGAAGTGATGATGCAAGAAGTATTTAATAATACGACTAGATAATAAAAATCCTGCTAATACACCTAAACCTACAACTATTAATATTGGAAGGCCATCGAAGTTTAATTTAACTAAATCAGCAATGGCTAACATAATTGTTCCATAAGTACCAAATACAAGTAGCATGAATGATCCAGAAATACCAGGTAATAACATTGCACTTGAAGCACATGCACCAGCTAAGAAATATTTAATAATAAGACCAAATGATAAATCTAGTGACGTATCAGCGCTTTGATTACCAGAATTCATTAATGTTATGACTACTAAAATAATGATACCTACTAACATAATGCCATAGTGTTTTGTTGTAAATGTTTTATTAAATTTTGCAGTTCTTAATAAGTAAGGGATAATACCAATGATTAATCCTGTAAAGAAGAACATGGTAACTACTTGATGATGTTCTAATAAATAATTGATTAAGTTACTTAGTATGCCAATTGCTAAAGCCATACCAATTAATATAGGAAGTAAAAACTTTAAGCTAGGCCAAAATCGCTTGGAGAATATACCGCTTATTGAAGAAATAAAACCGTCATATATGCCTAATAATAACGCGATAGTACCTCCACTAATTCCAGGAACTAAATCGGTTGTTCCCATACCGAACCCTTTTAATATATTAATCCACTTGAAATTTTGCATGAACGTCTCCTTTCGAAATAGGTTAAATAGCATCATAACAGACTTTTGAAGAATAATAAAATATTAAGATTGTAATATTATAATTTTTATAAATATTGCACTAAATGAATGGGATTTGTGTCTGAATTATTTCTATTGAGAACTGTAAGCCTTTGATTATCAGTTGCAAGAAAAAATTGAGTCTTAGATAAAAATTATTTTAGATAAATAATCACTATAATTTAGAGTTTTAATAAGTTTATATTAAGGGCTATTTGCGTTATAATGAAGTGTATTAAAGTACACAAAGTCTTTTTGACTACAAATTAAAATTATTATAAACTAGTTAAGAAAACTTTATATTTACGGAGGGAATATAAATGTCATCAACATTAGAAATTAAAGACCTACATGTGTCTATTGAAGATAAAGAAATTTTAAAAGGTGTTAATTTAACTATTAATACAGGCGAAATACATGCAATTATGGGACCAAATGGTACGGGTAAATCAACGTTATCATCAGCGATTATGGGACATCCATCATACGAAGTAACGCAAGGTGAAGTGTTACTTGACGGTGTTAACATTTTAGAATTAGAAGTTGATGAAAGAGCTAAAGCTGGTCTGTTTTTAGCAATGCAATATCCATCAGAAATCACTGGTGTAACGAATGCTGACTTCATGCGTTCAGCGATTAACGCAAAACGTGAAGAAGGACAAGAAATTAACTTAATGCAATTTATCAAGAAATTAGATAAAGAAATGGATTTCTTAGATATCGATAAAGATATGGCTCAACGTTACTTAAATGAAGGCTTCTCTGGCGGTGAGAAAAAACGTAACGAAATCTTACAATTAATGATGTTAGAACCTAAATTCGCAATTCTTGATGAAATCGATTCAGGTTTAGATATCGACGCCTTGAAAGTTGTATCTAAAGGTATTAACGAAATGCGCGGTGAAGAATTTGGTGCATTAATGATTACACACTATCAACGTTTATTAAACTACATCACACCTGACAAAGTGCATGTTATGTACGGTGGTAAAGTAGTTAAATCAGGCGGCCCTGAATTAGCTAAACGTCTTGAAGAAGAAGGCTATGAGTGGGTTAAAGAAGAATTTGGTGCTAAAGAATAATCTAGCAGTCGTTTGTTTTTAAATGATGAAACTAGATGCAGATTATTAATGTAAATTGATGCATTAATAATGACGATTGAATATGTGAGACTGAGACATCGAATATATAAACAAAGTTATTATTTCGATGGTGTTACAGTCGCTAAAATTTTTCATCAAGTAGGAGGAAAAGAGAGTTATGACAACCGAAACTTTAAACATTTCTGAAGAACAACTTGTTGATTATTCTAAAGCGCACAATGAACCTTCTTGGATGACTGAGTTACGTCAAAAAGCGTTGAAATTAACAGAAACTTTAGAAATGCCAAAACCAGATAAAACGAAATTAAGAAAATGGGACTTTGATTCATTTAAACAACATAAAGTCGAAGGACAAACGTTCAATGATTTATCAGAGCTTCCAGATGCGATTAAAAACATTATTGACGTTGAAAACACTAAAAATTTAGTCGTACAACATAATAATGCTTTAGCTTATACGCAAGTATCACAAGAAACACAAGATAATGGCGTGATTATTGAAGGCTTATCTGAAGCATTAGTTAATCACGGAGATTTAGTACAAAAATATTTAATGACAGATGCAGTTACTGTTGATGAACATCGTTTAACTGCATTGCATACGGCTTTAATTAATGGTGGCGTATTTGTTTATGTACCTAAGAATGTCGTTGTTAAAGATCCTATCCAATATGTTGTGTTACACGATGATGAGAATGCTAGCTTCTTCAATCATGTGATTATTGTTACTGAAGAAAGTGCTGAAGTGACATACGTTGAGAACTATTTATCAACTGCAAGTGGCGAAGGTAACCAACTCAACATCATTTCTGAAGTCATTGCAGGTGCAAACTCTAATATTACGTATGGTTCAGTTGACTATTTAGACAAAGGCTTTACTGGTCACATCATTCGCCGTGGTACAACTGCTGCAGATGCATCAATTAATTGGGCATTAGGTTTGATGAATGAAGGTAGTCAAATCATTGATAATACAACTAATTTAATTGGTGATCGTTCAACAAGTGAACTTAAATCCGTTGTTGTTGGTACAGGCGACCAAAAAATCAACTTAACGTCTAAAATTGTTCAATATGGTAAAGAAACGAACGGTTATATCTTAAAACATGGTGTAATGCGTGAGAATGCATCATCTGTATTTAATGGTATAGGTTACATTAAACATGGTGGTACGAAATCTATCGCTAACCAAGAGTCACGTGTCTTAATGCTTTCTGAGAATGCTAGAGGTGACGCTAACCCAATCTTATTAATTGATGAAGATGATGTAGAAGCAGGACACGCAGCTTCAGTAGGTCGTGTTGACCCTGAACAACTTTACTATTTAATGAGTCGTGGTATTTCTCAAAAAGAAGCAGAACGATTAGTGATTCATGGTTTCTTAGACCCTGTAGTGCGTGAATTACCAATTGAAGATGTTAAACGTCAATTAAGAGAAGTTATCGAACTTAAAGTTAATAAATAAACTTATCAATCCCAAAGAGATTTTTAATATAAGAAAGGTCGTGAAATAAAGTGGCCGAAACTTCATTAAATGTTGAGAAAATTATTAAAGATTTTCCAATATTAGATCAAAAAGTTAATGGAAAAAGATTAGCGTACCTTGATTCAACAGCTACAAGCCAAACGCCAGTTCAAGTACTAAACGTATTAGATGATTATTATAAACGATACAATTCCAATGTACACCGTGGAGTGCATACACTTGGCTCACTAGCTACTGATGGATACGAAGGTGCTCGTGAAACTGTAAGACGTTTCATTAACGCTAAATACTTTGAAGAAGTCATCTTTACAAGAGGAACAACTGCCGCAATTAATATTGTTGCGCGTAGTTATGGAGATGCCAACATTGAAGAAGGCGACGAAATTGTTGTTACTGAAATGGAACATCATGCCAATATTGTTCCATGGCAACAATTAGCTAAACGCAAAAATGCCTCATTAAAATTCATTCCAATGACAGAAGAGGGTGAATTAAATATTGAGGATGTTAAGGCAACAATCAATGACAACACTAAAATCGTAGCCATAGCACATGTATCTAATGTTCTAGGTACGATTAATGACGTCAAAGAAATCGCTAAAATCGCGCATGAACACGGTGCGATTATAAGTGTCGATGGTGCACAATCTGCGCCACACATGAACATAGACGTTCAAGATTTAGACGCTGATTTCTTCAGTTTCAGTGGCCATAAAATGTTAGGACCTACTGGTATTGGTGTATTATACGGTAAACGTGACTTATTAAAAGACATGGAACCAATTGAATTTGGTGGGGATATGATTGACTTTGTAAGCAAATATGACGCTACGTGGGCAGATTTACCTACTAAATTTGAAGCAGGTACACCAATTATTGCTCAAGCTATTGGCTTAGGAGAAGCAATTCGCTACATTGAGAACATAGGCTTCGATGCTATTCATGAACATGAAAAAGCATTAACAGAATATGCTTATGAACAAATGTCATCGATTGAAGGACTTGAAATATACGGTCCGCCTAAAGATCGTCGTGCGGGTGTTATCACATTTAACTTAGCTGATATTCATCCACACGATGTTGCTACTGCAGTAGATACTGAAGGTGTTGCTGTAAGAGCTGGACACCATTGTGCACAACCATTAATGAAATGGTTGAACGTATCATCTACTGCGCGTGCAAGCTTCTATGTTTACAATACTAAAGAAGATGTAGACCAACTTGTTGAAGCATTGAAACAAACGAAGGAGTTTTTCTCTTATGAATTTTAATAATTTAGATCAACTTTATCGATCTGTAATTATGGATCATTATAAGAATCCTAGAAATAAAGGCGTTTTAGATAATGGCTCAATGACTGTAGACATGAACAATCCTACTTGTGGTGACCGCATTAGATTAACGTTTGATATTGAAAATGGCATCATTAACGATGCTAAATTCGAAGGAGAAGGTTGTTCTATTTCAATGTCTAGTGCATCTATGATGACTGAAGCGGTGAAAGGTCATTCACTAGGTGAAGCGATGCAAATGAGTCAAGAATTTACTAAGATGATGCTTGGTGAAGATTATGAAATCACTGAAGATATGGGAGACATTGAAGCACTTCAAGGTGTATCTCAATTCCCAGCTCGCATCAAGTGTGCAACATTAGCCTGGAAAGCACTTGAAAAAGGAACAGTTGAAAAAGAAGGTAAAGCAGAAGGTTCGACTGAAGAGTAATCGGCCAGTTTTATGTAAGACCTATTATCTTATTTAAAGCTTAACCTTAACTTTTTACACGTTTGACTTTTTATGAAGGTTGCATATTGTTACAATGACAATAGACAATAAAGAATATTAAAAATCTCGCACACGTCGTTTTAAATATATTTAAGGAGTGATTGAAATGGCTAAAAAAGCACCTGATGTTGGAGATTACAAATATGGTTTCCACGATGAGGATGTTTCCATTTTCAGATCAGAACGTGGTTTAACTGAAAATATCGTTAGAGAAATTTCAAAAATGAAGGAAGAGCCTGAATGGATGCTTGACTTCAGATTAAAAGCTTTAAAATTATTCTATAAAATGCCAATGCCTCAATGGGGTGGTGATTTATCAGAATTAAATTTTGATGACATCACATACTACGTCAAACCTTCAGAGCATACAGAACGTTCATGGGACGAAGTACCTGAAGAAATTAAACGTACATTTGATAAATTAGGTATTCCAGAAGCTGAACAAAAATATTTAGCAGGTGTTTCTGCACAATATGAATCAGAAGTTGTATATCACAACATGGAAAAAGAATTAGAAGAAAAAGGTATCATCTTTAAAGATACAGATAGTGCTTTACGTGAAAACGAAGAACTATTCAAAGAATACTTTGCTTCTGTTATTCCAGCAGCTGATAACAAATTCGCAGCATTAAACTCAGCTGTATGGTCAGGTGGTTCATTCATCTATGTACCTAAGAATGTTAAATTAGATACACCATTACAAGCATACTTCCGAATTAACTCAGAGAACATGGGTCAATTCGAACGTACATTAATTATTGCTGATGAAGGTGCATCAGTGAACTACGTTGAAGGTTGTACTGCACCAGTTTATACTACAAGTTCATTACACTCAGCAGTAGTAGAAATCATCGTGCATAAAGATGCACACGTACGTTACACAACAATTCAAAACTGGGCAAACAACGTTTATAACTTAGTTACTAAACGTACATTTGTGCATGAGAATGGTAACATGGAATGGGTAGATGGTAACTTAGGTTCTAAGTTAACTATGAAATATCCAAACTGTGTTCTTTTAGGTGAAGGTGCGAAAGGTAGTACATTATCTATCGCCTTTGCTGGTAAAGGTCAAGTACAAGATGCTGGTGCTAAAATGATTCACAAAGCACCTAACACATCTTCAACAATCGTATCTAAATCTATTTCTAAAAATGGTGGTAAAGTAATCTATCGTGGTATCGTTCACTTCGGACGTAAAGCGAAAGGTGCACGTTCTAACATTGAATGTGACACGTTAATTTTAGATAATGAATCTACTTCAGATACAATTCCATACAATGAAGTATTTAATGACAATATTTCATTAGAACACGAAGCGAAAGTTTCTAAAGTATCAGAAGAGCAATTATTCTACTTAATGAGCCGTGGTATTTCTGAAGAAGAAGCTACAGAAATGATCGTTATGGGCTTCATTGAACCATTCACAAAAGAATTACCAATGGAATATGCAGTAGAAATGAACCGTTTAATCAAATTCGAAATGGAAGGCTCTATCGGTTAATCATTCAGCATTACTGATTGTGCTTAATCATAAGTGAGTCCGGGAAAAAATAATATAATGAAGCTATTTTGCGAATTCGCAGTAGCTGACTGAACTGAGAAGACGCTTAATTCAAGCTTTTCTTAGTTCTAGTCACCCTTACGGGGGTGGGACAACGAATTTAAAAAGAATTCTGTCCCACTCCCACTTTTTTATATAGTAATGGGCAAGTTTATTGAAAATTAGAGTAGGGAATAAGTTGAACAATACAGGTATAGTATGTGTAACTACTCATTATAGAGAAGGTGGCGTTAACATGTGGTATGACAATCAATTCACAGAGGCTTTAAACATTCAATATCCTATTATTCAAGCAGGTATGGCCGGTAGTACAACACCAGAACTTGTGGCAGCTGTTAGTAATAAAGGTGGATTAGGATGTATTGGTGCAGGCTACTTTACAATTGAAAAGTTAGAACAAGAAATAGAACAAGTTCGATCGTTAACAAGGCAACCCTTTGGCGTAAACTTATTTGTTCCAGGGCATCATACGTATACCAATGAACAAGTTGAGCGTATGAATGCTTGGCTAAAACCTTACCGTAAGGCTTTAAATCTTGAAGAACCTGTCATTAATATCTCAGAAACACAACAATTTAAGCAGGCAATTCACATGATAATTAAAAAGAAAATACCAGTGTGTTGCTTTACCTTTGGTATACCATCACAAGATATCATTAAACAACTGAAAGATGCTCAAGTCACTTTAATAGGTACGGCAACATCTGTTGATGAAGCAATTGAAAACGAACAGGCAGGCATGGATATAGTAGTTGCGCAAGGTAGTGAAGCAGGTGGCCATAGGGGGTCATTTTTACCAAGTAAACAGCAAGCAACACCACTAATTGGCACAATGAGTTTAATTCCTCAAATTGTTGATCAAGTCACGATACCAGTTGTTGCTGCAGGCGGTATCATGGATGGTCGTGGCGTATTAGCTAGTCAAATACTAGGGGCGCAAGGCGTTCAAATGGGGACAGCGTTTTTAACTACAGTGGAAAGCGGTGCGAATGATTTAGTGAAACAAGCGGTACTACATAGTAAGGAAACGGACACTATTGTTACGGACGTCTTTAGTGGTAAATTTGCGCGTGGCATCCATAATGAATTTGTGGAAAAAATGTCGCGATATGAAGGTGTTCTACCACCGTATCCAGTTCAAAATCAATTAACCAATGCAATTAGAAAGACTGCGGCTTCCAATGGTAAACGTGAATGGACACATATATGGAGTGGTCAATCGCCACGTTTAGCTACAGCGCAACATGTAGATCAATTCATGGATAAACTTGTCGAACAAATCGAGGCGTTATTGAAGGCTGTGCAGTAGTATGGATTTATAAAAACGTTGTGAGCTAGAGTGGGCCACATTTTCAAAAAATAATAAGATAATGTAAAGATGGGATAGAACAAGTGATATCTTAAAATTGAATATGGTATCATATACCTGGTGATAAAAATGATTAATATAGGTCTTACTGGATGGGGCGATCATGATACGTTATATGAAGATTTGGAACGACAGTCGGACAAGTTACAAACGTATGCAAGTCACTTTCCTATTGTTGAACTTGATGCATCATATTATGCCATCCAACCTGAACGAAATATCATGAAATGGATTAAAGAAACACCTGATCGCTTTGAATTTGTTGTGAAAATTCATCAAGCGCTCACATTGCATGCAGATTATAAAGATTATGCAGAAACAAGAAGTGAATTATTTGCGCAATTTAAGCGTATGTTACAACCACTCATTGACCATCATAAATTAGCTATGGTATTAGTTCAATTTCCACCTTGGTTTGATTGTACGGCACAGAACATCAAGTATATCTTATACGTTCGTCAGCAATTATCTGATATACCGCTTTGTGTTGAATTTCGTCATCAATCATGGTTTAACGAACAATTTAAAGAGCAAACGCTCTCATTTTTAATGGAACACCATATAATCCATTCAGTTGTTGATGAACCACAAGTAAGAGAAGGATCCGTACCACTCGTTAACCGTATTACTACTGAAACAGCGTTCGTCCGTTATCATGGAAGGAACAGACAAGGATGGACTAAAAAAGATATGACAGATCAAGAGTGGCGTGATGTGCGATATTTATATAATTACAATAAGGAAGAGCTTACCGATTTAGCTAATAAAGTTAGGATTTTAGAACAAAAAGCCAAAATAGTTTATGTCGTATTCAATAATAATTCGGGTGGCCATGCTGCTCAAAATGCTAAAACATATCAAGACATTTTAGACATTGAATACACAGGTTTAGCTCCCCAACAATTAAAATTATTCTAAGAGGCGAAATATAATGTTAGTGACAATTATTTTATTAGTGCTTATCGGTCTTTTCTCTGCCATTTTAGGGTCATTAGTAGGCATTGGTGGAGGTATTATCATTGTTCCTACACTGGTTTATTTAGGCGTGACGCACGATGTATTACATGGTATAACTCCGCAAATAGCAATAGGAACATCATCTGTGATTTTAATCGTCACAGGTTTATCTTCATCACTAGGCTATTTAAAGACGAAGCAAGTGGATATCAAGAATGGCTCTATTTTTTTATTTGGTTTACTACCAGGTTCCTTGCTTGGGTCATTTTTAAGTAGATACCTTACTTTAGAATCATTCAATTTATATTTTGGTATTTTCATGATTATTGTCTCTATTATTTTAATGGTAAGACATAAAATCAAACCGTTTAAAATCTTTGATAAAGAGAAATATCGTAAAACGTATATTGATTCTGAAGGCAAGACGTATCATTACAGTGTACCGCCTTTATTTGCATTTGTTGCGACGCTATTTATCGGTATATTAACTGGTTTATTTGGTATTGGTGGTGGCGCATTAATGACGCCACTCATGTTAATCGTCTTTAGATTTCCACCTCATGTTGCAGTAGGTACGAGTATGATGATGATCTTCTTTTCAAGTGTAATGAGTTCCATAGGGCATATCATACAAGGTCATGTTGCGTGGTCTTATTCTATCGTCCTCATTATTTCAAGTTACATTGGTGCTCAAATTGGTGTGCGTGTCAATCACTCAATTAAATCTGAAACGGTTGTCACACTTTTGCGTACGGTGATGTTGATAATGGGTGTGTACTTAATTATTAAATCTTTTCTTTAAATAAAAATAGGGGGAATTTAAGTGAAGTTAACCATTTTTCACACGAACGATATTCATAGTCATTTAAACGAATATGCACGTATTACATCTTATATGGCAGAACATAGACCTCAACTTCAACATCCCTCACTCTATTTAGATATAGGCGACCATGTAGATTTATCTGCACCGGTGACTCAAGCAACGATAGGGCGTAAGAATGTCGAGTTGCTTAACGAGGCACATTGCGATATTGCGACAATTGGTAATAATGAAGGAATGACGATTTCACATGAAGCGTTAAATCAGTTATATAACAATGCGACGTTTGACGTGATTTGCACCAATGTTATTGATGAAGAAGGTCAATTACCACAACATATTGCTGCTTCATGTATTAAAGACATTGAAGGTGTTCGTATTTTATTCGTGGCGGCTACAGCAGCGTTTACGCCATTTTATCGCGCACTTGATTGGATTGTTACAGATCCGTTAGAAGCGATTAAAGATGAAATTGCCAATCAACAAGGTAATTACGATGTACTTATTGTGATGAGTCATGTTGGTATCTTTTTTGATGAAAAGTTATGCCAAGAGATTCCAGAAATTGATGTCATTTTAGGTAGTCACACACATCATCATTTTGATAATGGTGAAATGAACAATGGTGTACTCATGGCTGCTGCCGGAAAATATGGATATTACTTAGGTGAAGTTAATTTAACTATTGAAAATAAAAAGGTTGTTAATAAAGAAGCCATGATTTATCCAGTTGAAACGTTGCCTTTAATTGATACGGATTATGAGTCTGAAGGGAAAGCGCTTATGAGTGAGCCAGTGATTGATCATCCTATCAATTTAAGTAGTCAAACCGATGTGATTACTAAAACAACGTATTTATTAGCAGAAAGTGTATTCGAATTCACGAATACAGATTGTACAATTATTAATGCAGGGCTTATCGTAAAAGGCGTTGAAGCAGATCGACTAACAGAATACGACATTCATAAAATGTTGCCACATCCGATTAATTTAGTGCGTGTACGTCTAACAGGTGCTGAACTTAAAAAAGTCATTATCAAAAGCCAAAAGCAAGAATATATGCATGAACATGCGCAGGGCTTAGGCTTTAGAGGCGATATTTTTGGTGGGTATATATTATATAATTGCGGCTATATTCAGTCAGACAATCGCTTTTTTGTTAATGGTGAAGAAGTGATTGATGATAAGACATATACGCTAGGAACAGTTGATATGTATACCTTTGGTCGATATTTCCCAATATTAAAAGGTAAATCAATTGATTATTTAATGCCTCAATTCCTTAGAGATATTTTCAAGGATAAGTTATTAAGATTATAATAAAATAGTGCAAGATATATTTGTTCATTAAATAGAAATTGTGTGAATCACGAAATTTATAGCTTATTACGTTTTAATTTAATGTAAAGTTCGTTATAATAGGAAAAGATAGATTATACAGGAGGGTATACGTGGTTATGGCTACTAAAAATGAAGAAATCTTACGTAAACCAGATTGGTTGAAAATTAAGCTTAACACGAACGAAAACTATATTGGCCTCAAGAAAATGATGCGTGAAAAAAACTTACACACTGTTTGCGAAGAAGCAAAGTGTCCAAATATACATGAATGTTGGGGAGCTAGACGTACGGCTACATTTATGATTTTAGGTGCGGTATGTACAAGAGCATGTCGTTTCTGTGCTGTTAAGACAGGCTTACCTAATGAATTAGATTTAAATGAACCAGAACGTGTTGCAGAATCAGTTGAATTAATGAACTTGAAACACGTTGTTATCACTGCTGTTGCACGTGATGACCTAAGAGATGCAGGTTCAAACGTTTATGCTGAAACGGTACGTAAAGTACGTGAGCGTAATCCATTCACTACAATCGAAATCTTACCATCAGATATGGGTGGTGACTATGAAGCACTAGAAACTTTAATGGCTTCTAAACCAGATATCTTAAACCACAACATCGAAACAGTACGTCGTTTAACACCAAGAGTTCGTGCACGTGCTACATATGAACGAACATTAGAATTCTTACGTCGCTCTAAAGAATTACAACCAGATATTCCTACTAAATCAAGTTTAATGGTTGGCTTAGGTGAAACGATAGAAGAAATCTACGAAACAATGGATGATCTTCGTGCAAATGATGTAGACATACTAACAATTGGTCAATATTTACAACCATCACGTAAGCATTTAAAAGTTGAAAAATATTATACGCCATTAGAATTTGGTAAATTAAGAAAAGTAGCTATGGACAAAGGATTCAAACACTGTGAAGCTGGCCCTATGGTACGTAGTTCTTATCATGCCGATGAACAAGTAAATGAAGCGGCTAAAGAAAAACACCGTCTAGGTGAAGAAAAATTACAACAAAATTAATTTAAACACGTGAATAGTTTAGATTAAGTTTTTAGAGACTTAGGTTGCACACTTTTTACTGAATTGTGTAATCTAAGTTTTTATTATACGAGTTAAAGGTGACAAATTATGATTAAGATAGGTCAACAATATTTTGAAATCATTGAAGATTATAGATCGTGTTTTGATGAAGAATTAGTTGCATCGAGATATTCAGATATATTAGATAAATATGATTTTGTCGTAGGAGATTTTGGATATGACCAGTTACGTTTAAAAGGCTTTTACAAAGATACCAATAAGAAAGCTGAAATATCTAAACGTTTTTCAAGTATTCAAGATTATATATTAGAATATTGTAATTTTGGTTGTCCTTATTTTGTATTGCGTCATTTATCTAATAAAGAAGTGCAACAATTAGAACATGAAAAAGATGAAGTCATTTTGTCGGATACAGAAGATAAGTTGCATGACGTCAAAATTAAACCTACGATTCAAGAAGTTAAACACCATGATGATGAACAATAGAAATAATCAAATAAGCTGTGAAAAAATCATGATAAAAGATTTTTTCACAGCTTATTTAAATTGAAATTATTGAATAACTTGATTCAGATATTCAATAATTTCATCACTTTCTTCTTGGCTTACACCTAGAATATGCGCGATGTAGCCTTCTTCTTCAATATCATCTGTACCGATGATACCAAATTTATTTGTTTGCATATTTAGTACAAGCGTCTTACCATAATGACGGTCTGTTTGAACAAGCATTAAATCATATCGACTGTGTTCACCTACAAAGCCTACAAATTGCACTTGGCTTTGTTCTTCATCGTCATATAAGTACATATCTATCATTAGAGTAGAACTCCTTTTATCTTTGTATTTTAATTTAGTATAACGACAAATGAAGACCGATGCAAAACTGTGATATGATAGACATATTAAGAGGTGAAGGATATGTATTTTGTAGATAAAGATCAACTTACTTTAAAATTAACTTACTTAAATCAATTAATTAAAGATTATGAAGCAAATAAAGAAAATCATTATGCATTTGAACGTATCGCGCAAATGTTAATTGAATCATCTGTGGATATAGGGAATATGATTATTGATGGTTTTATCTTGAGAGATCCTGGAAATTATAAAGATGTCATTGATATTCTTGAACTTGAAGGCGTTATTTCGAAATCTACACAGCAACGTGTAAATGAAACGATTGATGTTAGAAAGCAGTTCGCACACAATTACACGGAATTAGTTGATACTAAGATTCAACCGTTATTTGATCATGCTTTGCCGTATTATGAACAGTTTATTCAAGAGGTAACGCAATTCCTTGAGAAAGAGAATGTGCCGGTTACTGCTTTTGGAAAAGGAGACAACAGCTAATGAAGAATTATAAAGGTTATTTAATCGATTTAGATGGAACGATGTATTTAGGTACAGACGAAATTGATGGTGCAGCACAATTTATCGATTACTTAAACAATCATCAAATTCCACATTTATATGTTACAAACAATTCTACAAAGACACCTGAAGAGGTAACGCAAAAATTAAAAGAGATGAAGATTGATGCGAAACCTGAAGAGGTTGTCACATCTGCGTTAGCAACAGCCAATTTTATTGCCGTTGAGAAAAGTGATGCTACAGTATATATGTTAGGTGGTAATGGCTTACGCACAGCATTAACTGAAGCTGGATTAACTGTAAAAGATGATGAAAACGTAGATTATGTTGCGATAGGTTTAGATGAAAATGTCACTTATGAGAAGTTAGCCGTTGCAACGCTTGCAGTACGTAAGGGTGCGCGTTTTATTTCAACAAATCCAGATGTATCTATTCCTAAAGAACGTGGTTTCTTACCAGGTAATGGTGCAATTACGAGTGTAGTAAGTGTATCAACGGGTCAAGCCCCTCAATTTATTGGTAAACCTGAACCAGTCATTATGGACATTGCATTAGATATTTTACAATTGGACAAATCTGATGTAGCAATGGTCGGTGATTTGTACGATACAGATATCATGTCAGGGATTAATGTCGGTGTAGATACGATTCATGTTCAAACAGGTGTAACGACGTATGAAGAACTACAAGAGAAAGATCAACAACCTACATATTCATTTAAAGATTTAAATGTAGCAATTGCAGAATTAGAAAAAAATGCCCAAAAATAGATAAAGGGGTGGCACGACAATGGTGAAAATTCTAGTCACACGTCAGATTCCAAATCGTTTCATTGAACAATTGGAACAACTCGGCGACGTTAAAATGTGGGAAGAAGCATTTGAACCTATGCCTAGAGCGCAATTTTTGAAGGAAATAGAAGACGTAGATGCATGCTTTATTACATTGAGTGAAACGATAGATGCAACCTGTCTGGAACACGCGAAAAACGTGAAGATTATTGCAAATATGGCGGTTGGTTTTGACAATATTGATGTTGAGTTAGCAAATCAAAAAGGTATTGTTATCACTAATACCCCACAAGTACTTACTGAAACAACAGCTGAATTAGGATTCACATTAATGTTAGCTGTAGCGCGACGTATTGTTGAAGCAGAACGCTATATTCAAAATGGCGAATGGAAAAGTTGGGGACCTTATTTGTTGTCAGGCAAAGATGTCCATGGATCGACTATAGGTATTTATGGTATGGGTGATATTGGAAAGAGCTTTGCACGTCGATTGCAAGGGTTTAATGCAAATATCTTATATCATAATCGCTCTAGACATGAAGATGCAGAAACGCAACTCAATGCAACCTATGTATCGTTTGATACGTTATTAGCAGAAAGTGATTTCGTCATATGTACTGCACCGTTAACGCCGGAAACGGAAAATAAATTTAATAAAGATGCATTTTCAAAAATGAAAAACGATGCGATCTTTATTAACATTGGCCGTGGCGCTATTGTAGATGAGGAAGCATTAATTGATGCATTGAACAATCAAGATATTGGTGGTTGTGGCTTGGATGTTTTACGCGAAGAACCTATTCAGCTTGACCATCCACTACTGAAAATGCCTAATGCAATTATATTACCGCATATTGGCAGTGCTTCAGTAGCAACGAGAGATCACATGATTCAATTATGTGTGGATAATATTGCTGCGATATTAAAAGGGGAAGCACCACTTACACCAGTAACAAATAAATAAAGCGATATAGAACTTCTAACGTTAAGGTAATGATTTACTATTTAACGATAGAAGTTCTTTTATATTATCTAACAGTTTTGTTATGTCGTATGTAATTGTTAAGTAGGTTAATTGGTACTAATATAATTAATGTCATTTAAATTCATCCATGCCATTACAAGGCGTAGCTAATATGGATACTGACTCACTTACTTCTATGAACTTGGAAATATGAATGTCAGTGTCGTTATCACAACGGCTTGAAGTGCAAAATTTAATTTGCTATAAAAACAAATTTTAATTATAATAAGATGAATGTATAATATATAAAAAATATATTTAATGAATTTGCTTTTTCGGAGCTTCAAATATCCTTCGCGAGAAAAACGATTAATCCGCTCCAATAATTGACATGATAGTGAGGTGCAATAGTGCATTGAAAGAGAATAATCATAAAATAATGCAATATTATGAGAAAGCTAAACCCTATTTAGTAACGCTTCTCTATTTAGCTATATTTATTGCGCTGTACCTAATTTATGGTTCCGGCGATACACATAATAATTTCATTTATAATGAATTTTAATAAGGAGTCTAATTATGACAGATATCATAAATTTAATAAATGACTTCGGTCAACGTCATCCTCAACGTGTAGCAGTTAGACATAAAGATGAAACATTAACATATCAACAATTAATGGATGAATCTAGTAAATTAGCGCATCTATTACAAGATAATCAGAAACCATTAATCGTATACGGACATATGTCTCCTTATATGTTAGTGGGTATGATAGGTGCGATTAAAGCAGGGTGTGGATATGTACCCATTGACACATCCGTACCGAGTGAACGTGTAAACATGATTATAAATAAGGTTCAACCTGAAATGATATTTAACACAACAGATTCACGCTTAAATCAGCCTGTTATTCAAGAGCTGACAATCCAAAGTATCCAAGACTCAGATAATCCAACACTATTTGATAGTCAAATGGGATTAACAGACGTGGTATATACAATCTTTACATCTGGCTCAACAGGCGAACCTAAAGGGGTTCAAATTGAATATGCAAGTTTAATTGAGTTTGCAGAATGGATGGTATCACTTAACGAGTCTGAAGGTGCACAAGAATGGTTAAATCAAGCACCATTTTCATTCGACTTATCAGTCATGGCAATCTATCCTTGTTTAACTTCTGGTGGCACATTAAATTTAGTAGATAAGGACATGATCAACAAACCTAAATTATTGAATGACATGTTAGTTAATACACCAATAAATTCATGGGTGTCTACACCATCATTTATGGAAATGTGCCTATTATTACCTAACCTTAATGAAGCAAGTTACCCAAGTTTAAATCATTTCTTCTTCTGTGGAGAAATCTTGCCGCATAGAACTGCTAAAGCTTTACTAGATAGATATCCAAGTGCGGTAGTTTATAACACATATGGACCTACTGAAGCGACAGTTGCAGTTACAGGTGTTAAATTGACGCCTGAAATAATTGAAACGTATAATCCGCTACCAGTTGGTGTTTCAAGACCGAATACAACCTTATTTACTACAGATGAGGGTGAACTTGTAATTAAAGGTAATAGTGTTAGTTTAGGTTATTTAGATAATAAAGAAAAAACAGAAGCGGTATTCAACTTTGAAGATGGCCTTCGCATTTATCATACTGGTGATAAAGCAATCGAAAAAGACGGACAATGGTTCATTCAAGGAAGAATTGATTTCCAAATTAAACTTAACGGTTACCGCATGGAATTAGAAGAAATTGAAACGCAACTTAGACAGTCAGCATTCGTAAGAGAAACCGTAGTCGTACCAGTGTATAAAAATAACAAGGTTATACACTTAATCGGTGCGGTTGTTCCAACCGAAGAAGTTAAAGATGATTTGGAAATGACAAGACAAATTAAATCCGAACTCAAATCTCGCTTACCTGAATATATGATTCCGAGAAAATTTGTTTGGATGAAACAATTACCATTGACTTCAAACGGAAAGCTTGATCGTAAACAAGTGGCAGAGGATATTAACGCATGATTCCATATGGTACGTTTACCTTCTTCTTAGTTGCATTTATAGTACTTTTACCAGTCATCATACTCGGATTCTTAGGTAAGCGAAGCTATATATATAACGGTATAAGTACTGCAATTATGATTGTCGTCATTTTTTCATCAGATAAACATAATTTATTCGGTAATAAATATTTAAGTATTCAACTTATTAGTTTTATCATTTATCTCATTTGGCAAGTGCTATTAATCATGGGATATTATAAATCGAGACAGAAAAATAATACATTTAGTAAGTTTGTCATAGTGATGATTTTATCCATTTTACCATTAGCGATTGTTAAAGTATTACAAAGTTCATGGTTAGGTGGTCAACAAATTCACTTCCATGAACATAAACTAATTGAATTTGTAGGTTTCCTAGGTATTTCATATGTAACGTTTAAAAGTATTCAGTTAATTATGGAAATACGCGATGGCTCAATAAAAGAAATTAAAGTGGGCAAGTTGTTCCAATTTATTTCCTTCTTCCCAACAGTGTCTTCAGGACCGATTGATCGCTATAAACGTTTCGTCAAAGATGATAAAAAGGTTCCTACAGGTGAACAATATAGAGAAATGGTTGCTAAAGCGATACATATGATTATGCTTGGTTTCTTATACAAATATATACTCGCTTATTTAATCAATGTCTATGCAATTCATCCATTATTGATGGATTTGAATGGTTTTACGCATAAATGGTTGTATATGTATGCTTACAGTTTTTATTTATTCTTTGATTTCGCAGGATATAGTTTGTTTGCTGTAGCGGTAAGTTATTTATATGGTATCAATACACCACCTAACTTTAAGCAGCCTTTCAAAGCGAAGAATATTAAAGATTTCTGGAACAGATGGCATATGTCATTATCATTCTGGTTTAGAGATTGTATCTATATGCGTACATTATTCTATATGTCACGTAAGAAAACATTCAAAAGTCAATTTGCGATGTCTAATTTCGCATTCTTCCTAAACTTCTTTATCATGGGTGTGTGGCATGGTTTAGAGTTATTCTATATCGTTTATGGTATTTATCACGGTCTGATGTTTATCGGTTATGGTTACTATGAACGTTGGAGAAAGAAACATCCACCACGTTGGCAAAATGGTTTTACTATAGCATTAAGTATTATCATTACATTCCATTTTGTAGCATTTGGATTTTTAATCTTTTCAGGAAAATTAATTTAAAAGGAGTCATAAATTATGGAATTTAAAGAACAAGTATTAGATTTATTAGCTGATGTGGCAGAAAATGATGTTGTAAAAGAAAACCCTGATGTTGAAATCTTTGAAGAGGGTATTATCGATTCATTCCAAACAGTAGGATTATTACTTGAAATTCAAAATAGATTAGGCATTGAAGTATCAATCATGGATTTCGATCGTGATGAGTGGGCAACTCCTAACAAAATTGTTGAAGCATTAGAAGAATTACGATGAAATTAAAACCATTTTTACCAATTATTATTAGCGGCATATTATTTCTAGCCTTTGTGTTAATGCCTGCTAGCTGGTTTACTGGATTAGTCACGAACAAGGCTGTCGCTGATAATAGAATATCTTTAACAGATCAAGTTCTTAAAGGTACGCTCATTCAAAATAAACTATTTAGTAATGACAATTATTATCCTATCTATGGGTCTAGTGAATTGAATAAGTTAGATCCATTTAACCCTGCACTTGCATTACACAATAGAAAAGACACTAAGCCAATCTTTTTAGTGGGTACGGGTGGTAATACCGATTTAATTAATGCAATTGAATTAGCTGGTCAATATGATCAACTTAAAGGGAAAAAGATGACGTTTATTATTTCGCCACAATGGTTTAGTACGCATGGTGTGAATAATCGTGATTTTGCAGCACGAACAACACCTACCCAAATTAATCAGTTATTTCAACAAAAAGATATGCCTTCAGAATTAAAGGAAAGATATGCCAAACGCTTATTACAATTTAAAAGTGCGTCAAATAAAGCATTCTTGAAAGATGTTGCTAATAATCATGGCGAGGTAGATGGTCATTATGTTTCACGCTTTAAAGAGAATCAATTACTTAAGATTGAAGCAATTAAAACATACTTCTCATTTGATAAATCACCTTTATCACACGTGAAAACGATAACTGAACCAAATGCGTCATGGAAAGAAATGCAAGATAAAGCTATAGCTTTAGGTGAGAAACACTCATCATCTAATAACTATGGCATCCGCAATGAATATTGGAAACAATTGATGCACCAAAAGCCGATGAATCATCGTCAATATGAGTTTAAAATGAACTCTCCAGAATTTAATGATTTATCATTATTAGTAGATACGATGCATCAAGCAGGTGCAGACGTACAATATGTCATTTTACCGGTAAATGGTAAATGGTATGATCATTTAGGTATTAAACGCGCCACAAGAGAACCTGTCTATAAGAAAATACACCAAACTGTTGAAGCACATGGTGGTAAAGTGTATGACATGTCAGATAAAGACTATGAAAAATATGTACTTAGTGATGTCGTTCACGTAGGTTGGAAAGGTTGGGCGCATATGAACCAACACATCGTTCAACATATGAATGATGATAATAAAGATCAAGAAAAACATCATGACCATAACTAATAAATAAAAGCACCAATGATTAGCGTGTGAAAACGCTGCTCATTGGTGCTTTATTGTATATATAAACGATATATGAGACGTTTAGAATACTTGTTCAACTTCGATAACGCCTGGAACTTCTTCGTGTAATGCACGTTCAATACCGGCTTTTAATGTGATTGTTGAGCTTGGACACGTACCGCAAGCTCCGTGTAATTGTAATTTCACGATGCCATCTTCAACATCTACTAACGTACAGTCTCCGCCGTCACGTAATAAAAAAGGACGTAAACGCTCAATGACTTCAGCTACTTGATCAAACATTGTTGCATTCTCAGTAGGCATGAGATATGTCTCCTTTCAAGTAAATTACTTCATAAATTCATTATTTATTTATTATAATAGATAAAGAAAGAAAAATCTATAAAACAAAACGGGGGATTTGAGTATGACTAAAGTTAGCGTGGTAGTTTACGGCGCAGATGTTGTGTGTGCGAGTTGTGTCAATGCGCCAACATCATTGAATACATTTGAGTGGATTAAGCCTTTATTAGAAAGAAAGTATCCAGACATTCAATTTGAATACACATATATTGATTTTCAAAAACAAACAGAAAATTTAAGTGATCACGACCAACACTATATTGAACAACTTGAGGAAGATGAGTTGTTCTATCCATTAATTACAATGAATGATGAGTATGTAGCAGATGGATATATTCAAACGAAGCAAATTACCAACTTTGTCGATAAACATTTTGCAAATTAATATCAATCTCTATAATAGTAAAATAGAACACGGGATTAAGTCTGAGCATGCTCAGGCCTAATCCCGTGTTTCATCTTAACCGTTATGATATTTATATAGCCATAAAACACCAGATTTAAGTATATGCGCAAGACGTCCGGTAACTGTACGGTCCATAATATAGGCAAATCCTTTCTTTTCACCAAGAGAACCAAGGAAACCTTGAACTTTTAATTCGGGCATTTTATCTGGTAGTGGTTCATTATTCCATTGTTTCTTGAGTACATCAGCGATTTGATCACCTTGTACTTCAGCTAATTGAGCACTTGGTGCATGCGGTAAATCAGCACAATCACCAACGATAAATACATTTCGATACGTTGGGACTTGATGATATTGATTAATAATGACACGTCCGCTTCGATTGATATCGATAGGTAAGTGTCTTACAACTTCAACAGGTTGAATACCCGCAGTCCAGACAACCAAATCAACATTTTCTGGTGATCCACTATTATAAATTTTACCTGGTTCTACTTTATCAATTAAAGAATTTGGAACGACTTTCACATTGTTTTCGCGGAACCATTTGGCAATATAGTTACTTAATTTTTCAGGGAAATTTCTTAAAATGCGTTCACCACGATCATAAAGGATAACTTCTAAATCTTCACGACTTTCACGCAGCTCACTTGCTAGTTCGATACCACTTAATCCAGCGCCAACAATGCCTACACGCGCTCCACTAGGTAATTCACTAATACTGTGGAATGTCTCGCGAGCTTTAGAAAGTGTTTGAATGCTGTGCGTATAGGCGTCAGCACCAGGCACATTATGATATTTATCTTCGCAACCTAAGCCAATAACTAATTCATCATAATCCACCTTCGTATGACCAACAGATACGATTTGAGCATCTAAATCAATATCATTAATTTCGCCATAAATCGTATTAATGCGTTCTGAATCAGGAAAATTCATGCGCACATCATTATCAGACTTAGTACCCGCTGCTAAAGCATAAAATTCTGGTTTCAAACCATGAAATGGCATACGGTCAATTAATGTTAAAGTATAATTTTCTGGTAATGCATCTGGTAGAATACGCGACATGATACGCATATTACCATAGCCGCCACCAAGTAACACTAAATTTTTCATTTGTTATACCCCTTTATAAAAAATTTGTTATTCCGAAATAAATTTTGACTTATACCCTTTGAATTAAGCAAACTTTTGTAAATGAACGATACTTTAATTTGAAAACTTTAAATTAATAAAGTTATTTATCGCCGACATTTATTGCCCCTAACAATAAAGTGTGCGATATATGTATATGTGTATTATATCTTTTTTTCAAAATGACTACAATGAAATGTATGATATGGAAAATGAAGTTAATGATTTCTAGTCGGAGAAATTCGTTATAAATAGTAGGAAAATGATGAGCCAGGACAATGCAGTTCTAAGTAAGATTTGTTATAATAATGTAATTAAA
Organism: Staphylococcus sp. GDX8P54P; assembly: GCF_017893165.1. Taxonomy (NCBI): domain Bacteria; kingdom Bacillati; phylum Bacillota; class Bacilli; order Caryophanales; family Staphylococcaceae; genus Staphylococcus; species Staphylococcus sp. GDX8P54P. The sequence continues at coordinate 19,603 of NZ_JAESMM010000014.1, read as the reverse complement.
AAATGAAGAAGAAGGTGAAGTATGTTTCCATTAGTCGAATTTTGCATTTCTAATATGGCAAAAGGCGGAGACTACGTTTACGATAAACTTGATAACGATCCCAATGTGGATGTATTAGAATATGGATGTTTAAACAACTGTGGCGTATGTTCATGTGGGTTGTATGCATTAGTAGATGGTGATACTGTTGAAGGTGATACACCAGATGAGTTATTAAGCAATATTTATAAACATATAGAAGAGAATGATTTTACTAACTTATTATAGGAGGAATAATTTATGCCAACTGTAACATTAACTGAAGCGGCAGCGTATGAAGTTAAAGATATGTTGAAGAGTAATGACATGGAAGATGGCTATTTAAAGATTAAAGTAAACGGTGGTGGTTGCACAGGCCTTACGTATGGTATGTCAGCCGAAGAACAACCTGGCGAGAATGATGAAGTACTCGAATTCTACGGTTTGAAAGTATTAGTAGATAAATATGATGTACCTGTATTAAATGGGACAACGATTGATTTTAAACAATCTTTAATGGGTGGTGGCTTCCAAATTGATAATCCAAATGCCATCGCTTCATGTGGCTGTGGTAGTTCATTCAGAACTGCTAAAGTAGCTGGAAACCCTGAAGAATGCTAGGATAAGTTCGAATCATTTGTCTCTATCATTGATTTTCGAAGACGTCATTGTATGGATAATATGATTATTTTAATATTCGTCTTGTTGTAGCTTGAAAATGAACTATAAAAGCTATAAAATTGAAGATGGATTGAACTTTGTCTTTTTTGTGAACGTAAGTTCATAAAATCGAACTGAAAATGAAAGTGTTGACTAAGACTATAAATGGGGATGAACAGTTAGGTTAAGTGCAAAGTCTTTGGATAGAATCAGATAAACATATATTAAAGTAAAATATATTGTTATGTCTGAACTTTGTTATGTTCTGAAGTTTGTAGCCTTTTTCTACATTTAAGAAAATAATAATGAAAGCTTAGGTGAATGAAATGGCACAAGATCGTAAAAAAGTACTTGTTTTAGGTGCAGGTTATGCTGGTTTACAAACAGTAACTAAATTACAAAAAGAACTTTCTGCTGAAGAAGCGGATATTACATTAATTAACAAAAATAAATATCACTATGAAGCAACTTGGTTACACGAAGCTTCAGCTGGTACATTAAATTATGAAGATTTAATTTACCCAATTGAAAGTGTAATTAAAGAAGATAAAGTTAAATTTATCAATGCAGAAGTAACTAAAATCGATCGTAACGCTAAAAAAGTAGAAACTAATCACGGTATCTATGATTACGACATTTTAGTAGTAGCATTAGGTTTCGAAAGTGAAACATTTGGCATTGATGGTATGAAAGACTATGCATTCCAAATCGAAAATGTTGAAACTGCACGTAAATTATCTCGTCATATCGAAGATAAATTTGCTAACTACGCAGCTTCTAAAGAAAAAGACGATAAAGACTTAGCTATCTTAGTTGGTGGCGCAGGCTTTACAGGTATCGAATTCTTAGGTGAATTAACTGAAAGAATTCCTGAATTATGTAATAAATATGGTGTTGATCAAAACAAAGTTAGAGTAACTTGTGTTGAAGCTGCACCAAAAATGTTACCAATGTTCTCTGACGAATTAGTTAATTATGCAGTTAGCTACTTAGAAGACCGTGGTGTTGAATTCAAAATTGCTACACCAATCGTTGCATGTAACGACAAAGGTTTCGTCGTTAAAATTAACGATCAAGAACAACAATTAGAAGCAGGTACAGCAATCTGGGCTGCGGGTGTTCGCGGTAGTAAATTAATGGAAGAATCATTCGAAGGCGTTAAACGTGGTCGTATCGTGACTAAACAAGATTTAACAATTGAAGGTCATGATGATATCTTCGTTATTGGTGATGTTTCAGCATTCATCCCAGCTGGTGAAGAACGTCCATTACCAACTACAGCACAAATTGCTATGCAACAAGGTGAACACGTTGCTAAAAGCATTAAAAATATCTTAAACGGTCAAGCACCAACAGACTTCGAATATGTTGACCGTGGTACTGTATGTTCATTAGGTTCTCATGACGGTGTAGGTATTGTTTACGGTAGAGATATTACTGGTAAAAAAGCTGCATTCATGAAAAAAGTTATCGATACACGTGCAGTATTCAAAATTGGTGGCGTAGGCTTAGCATTTAAAAAAGGTAAATTCTAAGTTATTACTTTAATCTAGTCATCCTTGCGGGGGTGGGACGACGAATTTATAAAGAATTCTGTCCCACGCCCTCTTTTTATATTACATTCAATTAGGAGTGAGAGGTTATGGTTAATTTCCAAATATGTAACAATGCATCTTTACAATCAGAAGTGTTAATTCTAGGTTTACCTGACCACATCAATCAACTCGGTACTATCCATTACAACAATCAAGATTTGACCCATCAAATAGATACATATCGCCATCATCATTTGGTTAGCAGCAAATTAGGTAAAGTATCTTCAACTTTATTACCATTAGCAGATACATCTAAACGACTTATTACAGTTGGATTAGGAAATTTAAAATCGCTTGATTATGCTGCATTATTAAAAGTATTTGGCCATTTATTTCAATTTTTAAAAGAAGAACAAGTAACTGAAGCAGATGTGCTATTCGATACATTGATTTCAAAACAAGTGGAACAAAGTAAAGTTGCAGAGGTTATGGGACTTCAAAGTGAACAGTCGATTTATAGTTTTGATCATTATAAATCTGATAAGACTGCACCGTATCAATTAGATTTAAATATTACGTCTGCCACTGAAGATTTGAATCAATATATCATTAATGGTAAGACAATCGGTCAGTCTATTAACCTAGCACGCGACTTTAGCCAGATGCCGCCAAATATATTAACGCCTAATTACTTTGCTGAACAAATTACGCAACACTTTGCGCAATCATCAGTAGCTGTTGATATAAAAGATGGTAACCAACTATTAGATGAAGGATTTGGACTTATTCACGCGGTAGGTAAAGGTTCTGAGCATCCTCCAGTTGTCATAACGATGACTTACAATGGTGGGGATAGTAATGATGCACCGATTGCTTTGGTAGGTAAAGGCATTACATATGATTCAGGTGGTTATAGCATTAAATCTAAGATAGGCATGCAAACCATGAAATTTGATATGTGTGGCGCAGCAAATGTAGTTGGTATGATTGATGCTGCATCACGTTTACAACTTCCTATCAATATTGTAGGGGTTATCGCTTCCGCTGAAAATATGATTAGTAATCAAGCAATGAAACCGGATGATGTATTAACGGCATTAAGTGGTGAAACCGTTGAAATGTTAAATAGTGATGCGGAAGGACGATTGGTATTGGGAGATGCAGTATTTTATGCTAACCAATTTCAACCGAAACTCATTTTAGACTTTGCCACACTTACAGGTGCAGCGGTTGCAGCATTAGGTGAAGATAAGGCAGCTATTTTTAGTTCTAATGCCGATAAAGAAATTGAGGCTATACGTCTTAGTGCTAAAGCAATGGATGAATATGCATTTGAATTACCAATGACACAAACTGAGCAGCGACTAATACGTCAATCAGATGTTGCAGATTTAGTTAATCATACAAATGGACACGGGAAAGCACTCTTTGCAGCGACTTTTATTACACATTTTAGTGGTGCTACACCCCATATTCATTTTGACATAGCTGGTCCGGCAACAACGACTAAGGCCAGTTATAAAGGTCCAAAAGGTCCAACTGGCAGTATGATAACAACTGTATTGAATTGGCTAAGATAAGTTAAATATGAAGTAATGATTTAGTCTTTAAGAGTGGAAACAATTACTAATACACGTTTCCACTCTTTATTTATGTCAATGATCTTATTAAATTTGAATGTAATCATACATTGACATCGTCTTAACTACTTGGTAAGATAAAAAACATATAAAATACTTTAGTTCGGTAGAGAGATAAAGGATGTGTTGTTATGTTAAATGCAGTTGTTATAGCTGTGCTATTAATGATTATTCTATGTTTATGTAGACTGAATGTAGTGATAAGTTTATTTATTAGTGCACTCGTAGGCGGTCTCATTTCTGGTATGAGTATTGAAAAGGTCATTAGCGTATTTGGTAAAAATATTGTAGATGGTTCTGAGGTAGCATTAAGTTATGCATTACTTGGAGGGTTTGCTGCATTAATCTCTTATAGTGGTATTACAGATTATCTTGTAACTAAGATTATTCGTGCAATTCACTCTGAAAATAGTAGACTTTCAAGAATCAAAGTAAAAGTTATTATTATCGTAGCATTGCTTGCGATGAGTATAATGAGTCAGAACCTCATTCCAGTTCACATTGCTTTTATTCCAATTGTTATTCCGCCATTGTTAAGTTTATTTAATGATTTGAAGATGGATAGACGACTTATTGGATTAGTCATCGGATTTGGTTTATGTTGGCCTTATGTATTATTGCCTTATGGCTTTGGTCAAATTTTCCATCAAATCATTCAAAGTGGTTTCCAAAAAGCACATCATCCTATCGAATTTAATATGATTTGGAAAGCTATGCTGATTCCTTCACTTGGTTATATCGTTGGATTAATCTTAGGTATGATTTATTATCGTAAACCACGTGAATATAAAACTGAAACGTATGTAGAAGATGAAAATGCGACTACAGAAATTAAACCATACGTACTCGTCGTTACTATCGTTGCTATCTTAGCTACGTTCTTAGTACAAACATTTACAGATTCAATGATTTTTGGCGCATTAGCGGGTGTTCTTGTATTCTTTGTTTCAGGAGTTTATAAATGGAAAGAATTAGACAGCCAATTTGTTGAAGGGATTAAAATTATGTCATTTATTGGTGTCGTTATTCTTTCAGCGAATGGGTTCGCTGGTGTAATGAATGCGACTGGTGATATCGAAAAATTAGTATCAAGCTTGACTGATATTTCTAGTGGTCATAAATTAATAAGTATTATTATTATGTATATCATTGGCTTAATTGTAACTTTAGGAATTGGATCATCATTCGCAACGATTCCTATTATTGCCACTTTATTTATTCCGCTCGGCGCTTCACTAGGTTTAAATACGATGGCTTTAATCGCCTTAGTTGGTACGGCAAGTGCGTTAGGTGATTCAGGTTCACCAGCAAGTGATTCTACACTAGGACCAACAGCTGGTTTAGATGTGGATGGACAACATGATCACATACGTGATACATGTATACCTAACTTCTTGTTCTATAATATACCTTTAATGATATTTGGCACGATTGCAGCTATGATATTATAAGTGTATATGAGGTGAAATAAGACAATGACGAACTTATTAGAAACGTTTGAAATGAAGATAGAAGAAGTGTCAGAAGGTAGTGTAGTTATTTCTATGCCAGTGACGGATAAAGTTAAACAACCATTTGGTTACTTGCATGGTGGTGCCTCAATTGCTTTAGGTGAAACAGCGTGTTCATTAGGTGCTGCTCATTTAGTAGATACTAAGTCATTTATACCGCTGGGGCTGGAAATGAATGCGAATCATATCCATTCAGTTAAAGAGGGTCGTGTGATTGCTACAGCAACAATTATCCATCAGGGAAGTACGACTCAAGTGTGGAATGTAGAAATAAACAGTGAACAAGGACAGCTGATTAGCATTATGAGAGGAACGATTGGCATTAAACCGTTAAAGCAATAAAAGCACATATTCTACTTAAGTTCAATTAAGTATCGTTTGAAATACTTTCATTATAAAAGCTTTTGACTAAGAAAAGAACGCAGGCGTAGGACGATGAATTCATGATGAATTCTGTTCTACGTCTGCGTTTTTGTTGGGGGTGGGACGACGAATTTAAAAAATTTTCCCAATCCCTAGTGTTGGTATGTTAATACTTACGTCTAATTAAATTATGCATGTTTTTGGATATGTTGATCTGATAAACGTTGATAGGCTTGTTTAATTCTTTGAGCTGCTTCACGTCCACCCATAATATTTCTAGCAAATGGCCCTAGCTCTAAATCAGCTAAACCTCCAGATACGAATAACTGTGGCAACCATTCTAATTCAGGGCTAATGGAAGGAAAACCACAACGTGTTAGTGGTGCATGTTCATTTGTAATTAATGATTGAATCATAGGTTGCTGTAATAGTGTAGATTTAAAACCAGTTGCTAATAAAATAAAATCATAGGGATCAGTTGAATGTTGTGTGTGAATATGATGTTGATCAACTGATTCAATTGTATCTTTATGAATGATAAGACGTCGAGACTGTACATGTTTTTTTAGTCGTAGATAGAGTTCTCTCGGCATTGATCCTTTATGTCGTTCTTGTTGTATGATAGACATTCGTTCTATAGAAGAATCAATATTTAAAAAACGACTCATATTTTTAGGGCCAAGCCAACCTGGATCAGCATCAAAATGTTGTATGTCAATATCTTTATTCATCCACAAATGAACTACTTTATCGTGGGATTGATTGATTAGTTTCAAAGTTAAATGTGCAGCAGAAATACCACTACCAACAACGTGCGAACTGTGTTCATACATACTTGAATTAAAAGACGTATCAAAAATATGGCATGCATTATCAACGTGTTGATAAATATCAGGAATATAAGGTTGATGCGTACATCCATTTGCTAATATCACACAATCTGAATGAATAACTTGGTTATGATTTAATTGAATTTGCCATTGTTCATCATTTCTTGCTAAAGATTTCACGTATCCTTGAATATGACTTTCATTTAAATCATAGTGATGTACTTGCTCATGAACATGATGCATAAACATATCAGTTTGTGGACGTTGATATTGACCATATGTAGCATGAGTATATTGTTGCATTTTAGCAAATTGCTTTAAATGAAATGGGTTAGGATGAATATGATGTACAATAGGAGAGCGTAAATAGGGCATACTGATACGATGTGAAAAATCATTAAATTGTTCACAGAGTGATGAATAAGGGTCGATAATACTTAAATCATCTTGAGATAATCCTAAAGCTCTAAGTTGAATTGCAATCGTTGTACCTTGTATGCCACCACCGATAATTGTCCAATGCATAGTAACACTTCTTTCTCAATAAAACGTAATAATTACGATTTATGATAGCATATCTAGTTTAATTAGACAATAAAAAGCGAGTACAAGATAGCAATCACTTTGAATTCTATCTCGTACCCGCGTTTATGATTAGAAGTAAACCAAGCCTTTGTTTTGTTAGGACCTTGAGTTATATCTTTTTATTTTTAAATTCATTTTTAAGTTCATCAATTTTTGTATCTTTAGTGTAAGGTGTTTTATTATTATAGGCTGCTCTCATAATTAAGTGACTTGAGAGTGGGCCAGTTACAAGGATAAAAAGAATACCAAAAATCAATTGCATATTAATATATCCGTCAGTAGCAATAAAGTATAAGAATGTACCAAACAGAAGGAAAATAGCACCTAAAGTTGCTGATTTACCAGCAGCATGGCCTCGTGAATAAATATCTTTCAATCTTATAATGCCTATAGCTGTAACAGCACTAATAATTGCTCCTAAAATAACAAAGATAACTGCCAAACTAGTGACGATGTTCGTTATCACGTTCAATCACCTTACCTTTATCCATATATTTTGAGAAGACCGCTGTACCTAGAAAGGCCAAGATACCAATTAACAAAATGGCAACGAGTAGATATTCCGCCCCCATAAAAATACTATATAGCGCAATACATGCCATTAATTGTAAACCAATTGCATCAAGTGCTAAAATTCTATCAGCTAATGTAGGACCTTTGATAATACGTGTAAACATCGCTAACATTGATAGGGCAACAATAATTAAAGCAATCATCATAATGATTTTTACCATTAGTCTTCGCCCACCTCTCTAACTACTTTCTCTAATGAAGATTTTATACCTTCAATTTCTTCTTCTTTTGTACTGAAATCTATAGAGTGAATGTATATTTTTCTTCTATCATCGCTAATACCTAATACGACTGTTCCTGGTGTCAAAGTAATTAGATTAGATAATAATACGATTTGCCAATCTGTTTTTAAATCAGTGTGATATACAAAGAAACCTGGTTCATTTTTAAGTTTAGGTTGTAGAACAATCTTTAATACATCAATATTGGCTTTTAATAATTCTACGAAAAATACAACTGCCAATTTTAAAATCTTATAAACTTTAATTAAATAAAATCTTCCTGGTAATATTCTACTAAATAAATATACCAATCCTAGTCCTAGTATGAATCCGAGTAAGAGGTTATTTAATGTATAGCTACCACTTAGGAAAATCCAAATAAAAGCTAAGATGAAGTTTAAAATAATTTGAATCGCCATTATGATCTACCTCCTAAGACACTCTTGATATAGACGCTAGGATCATAAAATGATTGAGCCGCCTCAGATATTAATGGATATAATAGATCAGCAGATAATCCAAATACAACGGTAATGATGACAGCTATAATAGAAATTGTAGTTGCTTGTTTAACATTAACGTTTTGCGTAACTTCATATCCTTTTGGTTCTCCGAAAAAGCCTTTCAAGAAAATGTGAATAACAGAATAGAGTACTACTAAACTTGAAAGTAATACAATAAGGCCACTGACATAAAAGCCTTTTTCAAAGGTTGCTTGTACGATGTAATATTTACCATAAAAACCACTTAATGGCGGTATACCAGCTAAACTTAGTGCTGCGATGAAGAAAGTCCATCCAAGCACCGGATAGTGTTTGATAAGACCACCAAAGTCTTTAAGACTGGTTGATTTCGTAATTTGATACATTACACCGATAAGTAAGAATAGGGCAGTTTTAACTAACATATCATGGATTGTATAGTAAATAGCACCTATAATACCCGCTTCATTCATCATAGCTACACCAACTAAGATAACGCCTACAGCAATCATGATGTTATAAATAATAATCTTTTTAGTGTCATCATAGGCGATGGCACCTACCGAACCAAATATGATCGTTAATAAGGCTAAGAATAAAATCGTATAATGTGAAAAACTCATTGTATCGTGGAAGAACAAGCTCAATGTTCTTAAAATCGCATATACACCAACTTTTGTTAATAAAGCACCGAAAAATGCAATAATTGCAAATGGTGGCGCATAGTATGAACCTGGCAACCATACATACATAGGGAAGGCACCAGCTTTAGTTGCAAATACGAAAATAAATAAAATAAAGACAATACTTAAGAGCCCACCGTGAGTATTAGATAATGTAAATAACTTCTCACTAATATCCGCCATATTTAACGTACCAACGATAGAATATAAAATCGCAACCGCCATCACAAAGAATGTTGAAGTAACAATATTGACCAATAAATATTTAACTGTTTCACGCAATTGGATTCGCGTACCACCAAGTACGAGTAGTGCGTATGATGACATTAAGAAAACTTCAAAGAATACAAATAAGTTAAAAATGTCACCAGTTGTAAATGCGCCGATAATACCGACTAACATAAATGTGATAGAGAAATGGAAGTAATAACGTTCTCTATCGATGCCTGCAGTTGTAAACGAAAAGGCAGTAATTAAAATAGTTATAATAATACTAGTCACAATTAACATTGCACTGAAACTATCTAGTAAAAAGATAATGCCATAAGGTGCAGGCCAAGAACCTAATTCTACTTTTAGTGGTCCGTGAACATAAACATTATATAAATTTATAATCGCAACGATTAATGTAAGCAACAAACCGATTATCGTGACATATCGTTTTGCACGATAACGTTGTCCTAAAAAGACCAATATAATTGCTGTAAAAATAGGTACGACTAATGAAAGGACGACTAAATTATTTTCAATCATCATCTAACACTCCTTTCATTCTTTCTACGTTGTCTGTACCTAACTCTTTATATGTTCTAAATGCTAACACTAAGAAAAAGGCAGTTGTCGCAAACGCGATAACGATTGCCGTAAGTATTAATGCATGGGGGATAGGATCAACATATTGACTAATCGCCTTTTCATAGATGGGCATTTCGCCATGTTTTAATCCACCCATTGTAATTAAAAATAAATTGGATGCATGTGTAATTAATGTTGTCCCCATAACAATACGTATCAAACTTTTAGATAAAACGAGATAGACACTAATTGAAGTGAGGATGCCACATACAAATATCATGATTATTTCCACTATTCGCTCTCTCCAATCGTTATAATAATTGTCATGATCGTTCCAACTACTGCACATAGCACGCCAAAATCAAAGAACATAGGCGTGTTCATATGCACAGGTTGAAGTAGGGGCAACGGTATATTAAATTCTGTGTGCGTGAAAAAGTTTTGACCATAGAACCAACTCGCTAATGGTGTGCCAACACAAAATAATAAGCCAATACCAATTAGAATTTTAAAATCCCATGGAAATACTTTTTGCATCGTCTTAATATCAAATGCAATTGCAATGATTGTTAGTGCACATGATAATAGTAAGCCACCTACGAAACCGCCACCTGGTGTGTAATGTCCTGCGAAGAATAATGTGACACCAAATAAGGCGATTAGAAAAGCGATAATAACAGCAGCATATTGAAACATTAAATTATTGTTCTGTCTGTTCATCACGTTTCACCTCACTTGATTGATGTTTACGACGCAATTTAATCATTGTATATACACCTAAACCGGCAATACCTAATACAGATGATTCGAATAATGTATCCATACCACGGAAGTCAACAAGGATGACATTTACCATATTCTTACCATGAGCTAAATCGTAAACATGTGCTTTATAGTATTCTCCGATAGACGTAAAATGTCTGTTGCCATATGCAATTAAGCCTAAGATGATAACTACTAGACCTACACCTATAGAGATAAGTGCATTCGTTAATTTAAATGATCGCGTTTCATTATAGCGATTTAAATTCGGTAAATGATAGAAACATAACAAGAATAGTGCTGTTGAAATAGATTCTACTACGAATTGTGTTAATGCAAGGTCTGGTGCTTTGAAAAATACAAATAGCACGGATACTGAATAACCGACGACACCGAGCATAATAACGCTAAATAAACGAGATTTCGCTATGACAACCATAAATGCTGCGATGACTAATAATATTAAAATCGCAATTTCATAAATATGAATGTTATTAATATCTTTAAAATTAAAATCAAATGGAACGTTTAATAATGTCACAATCGTAACGACGATAAGCATGCCGAATATTATGACTAAACTATCTCTAACATAACCATTTACATAACTATTCGTCATGTTCGCTGAATAATTAGGTAAATATTTTCCAGTTGAATCGTACCAATGATTCAATGTAAGACGTGTTGGTTGTGCGTGCAATAATCGAATCCAATAACTAAATGTGAGTAATAATAGAATACCGATTACCCAAATTATTAATGTTGAAATAAATGCAGGTGTAATACCATGGAATAAATGGAATTCTGCATTCACATTCTGCATGCCACTGATTGCAGTTGTAGCTGGCTCAACAATAGATTGTGTTATTAATCCAGGGAACAAGCCAAAGACAATAACGAGCACAGCTAAAATGATTGGAGATAGTAACATTAGCATTGAAGCTTCGTGTGCTTTTTTTGGTAAGGCATTCGGCTGATGTTTACCAAAGAAAATATACGTAATAAATTTGATTGAATAAACGAAAGTGAAAATACTTCCCACTATAGCTAAAATAGGGAAAATAATACCTAACGTATTTAAGCTAAACAGATTAGCATGAGAAATCTCAATCATGGCTTCAAGGAATTTCTCTTTAGAAAGGAAGCCATTGAATGGTGGAATACCAGCCATACTCAAAGCTGTAATAACAGTTATGGTAAATGAGATAGGCATAATCGTTAGTAAGCCACCAAGTTTTTTAACATCTCTTGTACCTGTAACATGATCAACAGCACCTGTAATCATAAATAGCGCACCTTTAAAAGTAGCATGATTGACTAAGTGGAATACTGCTGCAGTAAAGCCAGCGATATACAATTGACTCTGACTTCCCTCGAAGTGATAACTTACGGCACCAATACCTAACATTGACATAATCATGCCAAGTTGAGACACAGTTGAAAAGGCAAGGATACCTTTTAAATCTTGTTGTTTTGTTGCATTTAAAGATGCCCAGAATAGTGTGATTAAACCGACTAATGTAATGGTCCAAATCCACCCTTGAGAAATTGCAAAGAGTGGTGTGACACGCGCTACTAGATACAAGCCAGCCTTAACCATCGTAGCTGAGTGTAGGTATGCACTCACTGGGGTAGGTGCTTCCATTGCGTCTGGTAACCAAATATAAAACGGTACTTGCGCTGATTTTGTGAATGCACCTAACATAATGAGTACCATTGCTAATGTGAATAAAGGACTATGTTGAATCACTGAAGCATTAGCAATGAGTTCATGTAAGCTAAGTGAATCGCCAGCTAGAGAAATTAAAATGAATCCCCCTAATAAACTTAAACCACCAAACACTGTAATGATTAAAGATTTCTGTGCACCATAAATCGATGCGCGTTTTTCTCTCCAGAATGAAATAAGTAAAAAACTTGAAAAAGACGTTAATTCCCAAAATAAATATAAAATGATTAAATTGTCTGAAAGGACAACGCCTAACATTGCACCCATAAAAAGTAATAAATAACAATAAAAGTTACCAAGTTGTTCAGACTTACTTAAATAGCCGACAGAGTATAAGACGACTAATGAGCCGATACCTGTGATAAGTAAACTAAATAAAATACTTAAGCCATCAAGGTATAAATCAAAATTCATACCTATATGAGGCATCCAGTTTAATGTTTTTATTACTGTATTACCTGACTGAGTAGTCGCAATATGAGATAAGAAATAAATAAATAAGACAACAGGAATAGGTAATACAAACCAACCTAAATGAATCTTCTTAAAGAATCGATAAAGAATTGGAATAAGGAGTGCAAATATTAACGGTAGTATGACCGCAATATGTAACAAACTCACTATGTTATCCTCCTTAAAAAATATTTATGAAATATATTATACATGAATCATATTGTTCTGAAAAACGACGATAACGCTTACGGGTAGCGATTTTTCGGAACTTGTTAAATAAGAAGAAACACGTTCAAATTTCCTATAAAAATTTTTGTTTATATTGAATTGAGTAGTCATTTTTTAGATTTTCAAGATTAGTTAATGCTAATTTTGAAAATTCTGTATCCTGTTGTTTTAAATCATTTTCCATTTTTGTAATGGCTTGTTGCAATGACGCTTCATAAGGCATTGCTTCTACATTAAATTCACGTAATTGCGAACGTGTTGCATAACGTTTCTCATAATGACTTAAAGCACGTCTTTCATGGAAAAAGACACCTTCCGTTTGACCTGGGTTATGTAAGTCACCTTGTTTTGGATGTTTAATCACTTGTTCGACTTGGACGAGAACTTGATCATCATTCTCTTCTTTAATTGTGACACCATAAGCACCCGTCTTATGTGAGAATCGATATAACATGCTATATTACTTCCTTTCAAATGTGTTAAGATGTATCTATATCATCATAACATGAATGGAGAATTGAAATGACTAACTATCCACAACTAAACAAAGAAATACAAGATAATGAAATTAAAGTAGTTATGCATACAAATAAAGGCGATATGACATTTAAACTGTTCCCAGATATCGCACCGAAAACAGTTGAAAATTTTGTGACACATGCGAAAAATGGTTACTACAATGGTATTACTTTCCACCGTGTCATTAATGACTTTATGATCCAAGGGGGCGACCCAACAGCGACTGGTATGGGTGGTGAAAGTATTTATGGTGGCTCATTCGAGGATGAGTTCTCATTAGAAGCTTTCAACTTATACGGTGCACTTTCAATGGCAAATGCAGGACCAAACACAAATGGTTCACAATTCTTTGTCGTACAAATGAAAGAAGTACCTGAATCTATGGTGAATCAATTAGTAGATGGTGGTTGGCCTGAACCAATTGCTAAAGCTTATGCTGAGAATGGTGGGACACCTTGGTTAGACCAAAAACACACAGTATTTGGTCAACTTATCGAAGGTGAAGCAACATTAGAAGATATTGCAAATACGAAAGTAGGGGCACAAGATAAACCTGTACATGATGTAGTCATTGAATCTATTGATGTAGAAGATAAATAATCAGTGGCTATACAATAAAAGTTCTGTCTAGCGAGTCGGCGGTTGATGTCGATTCGCTTTTTTATGAGATGCGTATTTGAATCTAATGTCAACGTCGCAGCAAAAGTTAGCATAGTCATAGGACGCATTTAAATGCGAACGTTTAAGTCCTAATCGTCAGTAGGCGTATAATATTATTGAAAAAATGTGGATTTTTATTGGTTTATAGTTAGTCCAAGTTTGTGATTTATGCTATTATAATTATGTTAAGTAAATCGAAGTAAGGGGTTATCAAGTTGAATAATCACTATAAAGCAGGTCAGCATATTAAAGTGCGTGTGACTGGCATTCAACCGTATGGCGCTTTTGTTGAGACCCCTGACCATACTGAAGGACTTATCCATATTTCAGAAATTATGGATGATTATGTCCACAATTTAAAAAAATTTCTATCAGAAGGACAAATCGTTAAAGCAAAAATTTTATCAATTGATGATGAAAGAAAACTCAATTTGTCTCTTAAAGATAATGATTACTTTAAGAATTATGAACGAAAAAAAGAAAAGCAGTCAGTATTAGATGAAATTAAAGAAACAGAAAAGTATGGGTTTCAAACGCTTGAAGAACGCCTACCGGTCTGGATTAAACAGTCTAAACGTGCGATTCGTAATAATTGATTGACTGTTAACACGCTCAGCTAACGTTATATGTTACATATAACGCTAGCTTTTTTAGTATCTTCGTTTATAAGTGTGATAACTCGTTTCTAAGTAAGGTGCTATGTATATGTATGCATGCACATGCAAGCAAAATATTGGTGGAAGATGATTTCTTCGTGCTATAGTCTAGTCATAATAAAAATGGAAAGGACTTACTTATGAATAATAAATACGAAAAATTATTTGAAACAGTCACATTACCTAACGGGATTGAATTAAGAAATCGCTTTGTTTTAGCACCATTGACGCATATTTCATCTAATGATGACGGTACGATTTCAGATGTTGAAATACCATATATTGAAAAGCGTTCTAAAGATGTAGGTTTAGCAATCAATGCTGCAAGTAATGTTAACGATATCGGTAAAGCTTTTCCGGGACAACCTTCTGTTGCACGTGATTCAGATATAGAAGGACTCAAACGTTTAGCGCACGCAATGAAGAAAAATGGCGCTAAAGCATTAGTTCAAATCCACCATGGCGGTGCCCAAGCTTTACCTAATTTAACACCAAATGGAGATGTGGTTGCGCCAAGTCCAGTCACATTAAAAAGCTTCGGACAAACAGAAGAACATGCCGCTAGAGAAATCACACCAGAAGAAATTGAACAAACTATCAAAGATTTTGGTGAAGCTACACGACGTGTCATTGAAGCTGGCTTTGACGGTGTAGAGATTCACGGTGCCAATCACTATTTAATCCATCAATTTGTGTCTCCATATTATAATAGAAGAAATGATGAATGGTCTGACCACATGAAATTTCCAACTGCTGTTATAGATGAGGTATTAAATGCCAAGGAACAATATGCAAGTGATGATTTCATCGTCGGTTATCGCCTTTCTCCTGAAGAAGCAGAATCACCAGGTATTACTATGGAAATTACAGAACAACTAATCCATACAATTACTGAAAAATCCATTGATTATGTTCATATTTCTTTAGGCGATATTCATTCAAAAACAAGAGAAGGTAAGTATGCTGGACAAGAACGATTGAAATTAATCCATCAATGGGTTAATGGTCGTATGCCTGTCATTGGTGTAGGTTCAGTATTTACAGCTGATGATGCATTAGATGCGATTGAGTCAACAGAAGTTGAACTTGTAGCGCTAGGTCGTGAAATACTATTAGATTATAATTTCATCAGCAAAATTCAAGAAGGTAAAGAAGATCAAGTTTTATCAGAATTTGACCCAAATCGCGAAGATAAACATGGATTAACACCTAATTTATGGAATCAATTTAACGAAGGCTTTTATCCTTTACCTCGTAAAGATAAATAAGTATGAACGATTGGTTCGTCTTTATAAAGAAATGTTGACTTAGCATTATATTGTAATGGTGCGCGTGCATGATATGTTAAGTCATGTGTCGTTATTCAATTTAATGATATGACAAGCTGAAACAGGTTATGGCAATGACATTTGCTTTAACCTGTTTTTTTAATATGACAAATATTGAAGTATTTTATTTATCGGAAAATTTTTAATATTTTGCTTGTAAATTTATTGGGAGATATGTCATTATATCTGTAAGGGCTTTCATTTAGATTTAAAGGGCATATATGATGTAATATTTAGTCATTTCATGCTCTTATTAATTTTGCACATATCCTCAATGTATATAGCATCGAAAGCCGCAAACGTATGGCCATTAGTTTTAATATAAATTAAGCAAAGGGGAGATATTATGACTAAGTCAGAACAAATTATTGAATTAACAAACCACTATGGAGCACAAAACTATGTACCTCTACCAATCGTTGTAGCAGAGGCGGAAGGTATATGGGTAACTGATCCAGAAGGTAATAAATACATGGATATGCTTTCAGCTTATTCAGCTGTAAACCAAGGTCACCGTCATCCTAAAATTATTCAAGCGCTTAAAGATCAAGCTGATAAAGTTACTTTAGTTTCTCGAGCGTTTCACAGTGATAATTTAGGTGAATGGTATGAAAAAGTATGTAAGTTAGCTGGCAAAGATAAAGCATTACCAATGAATACGGGCGCAGAAGCAGTTGAAACTGCATTAAAAGCTGCACGTCGTTGGGCATATGATGTTAAAGGTCTTGAACCAGATAAAGCTGAAATTATTGCGTTCAACGGTAACTTCCACGGTCGTACGATGGCACCTGTGTCTTTATCATCAGAAGCTGAATACCAACGTGGATATGGTCCGTTATTAGATGGTTTCCGTAAGGTGGATTTCGGTGACGTTGATAAATTAAAAGAAGCAATTAATGAAAATACAGCTGCTATTTTAGTCGAACCAATTCAAGGTGAAGCGGGTATTAATATTCCACCTGAAGGTTATTTGAAAGCTATCAGAGAATTATGTGACGAACATAACATTCTATTTATTGCCGATGAAATCCAAGCTGGTTTAGGACGTTCTGGTAAACTATTTGCGACTGATTGGGATAATGTTAAACCAGATGTTTATATTTTAGGTAAAGCACTTGGCGGTGGTGTATTACCAATTTCAGTAGTGTTAGCTGACAATGAAGTATTAGACGTCTTTACACCTGGCTCACACGGTTCTACGTTTGGTGGTAATCCATTAGCTTGTGCGGTTTCAATTGCTGCATTAGATGTTATTTTAGATGAAGATTTACCTGGTCGTTCAAATGAATTAGGGGAATACTTTAAATCTGAATTACAAAAAATTAATCACCCAGCTATTAAAGAAGTACGTGGTCGTGGCCTCTTTATTGGAGTTGAATTACATGAAAGTGCTAGACCATTCTGTGAGGCATTAAAAGAAAAAGGCCTATTATGTAAAGAAACACATGATACGGTGATTCGTTTTGCACCTCCTTTAGTTATTTCTAAGGAAGAATTAGACGATGCATTAGACAGAATTAGAAGCGTATTTAACTAAGTTCAAAAAGTTGTAACATTCATTTTGAAAACCCTTTAAAAAGCAAAGACATGTGTTACAATATGTATGAAAGCGAAATCATTTGTTAAAAAGAGGCGAAAGTGATCATGACTGAGAATAATAATTTAGTGACTTCTACACAGAGTATCATTAAAGAAGCTTTACACAAATTGGGATTTGACGATGGTATGTATGATTTAATCAAAGAACCATTGAGATTCTTACAAGTTCGTATCCCAGTACGCATGGATGACGGTACGGTTAAGACATTTACAGGTTATCGTGCACAACACAACGATGCTGTCGGTCCAACTAAAGGTGGGGTACGTTTCCACCCTGAAGTTGATGAAGAAGAAGTTAAAGCATTATCTATGTGGATGACTTTAAAATGCGGTATCGTCAACCTACCATATGGTGGTGGTAAAGGTGGTATCGTATGTGACCCACGTCAAATGAGTATTCATGAAGTTGAACGTTTATCACGTGGATATGTACGTGCAATTTCTCAATTCGTTGGTCCTACTAAAGATATTCCAGCACCAGACGTATTTACGAACTCTCAAATAATGGCTTGGATGATGGATGAATACAGTGCATTAGATAAATTTAACTCACCAGGTTTCATCACAGGTAAACCTATTGTCTTAGGTGGTTCACAAGGACGCGACCGTTCTACTGCATTAGGTGTAGTTATCGCAATTGAACAAGCAGCTAAACGTCGTGGTAAAGAAATTAAAGGTTCTCGCGTAGTTATTCAAGGATTTGGTAACGCAGGTAGTTTCTTAGCTAAATTCTTATATGACATGGGTGCGAAAGTTGTAGGTATCTCTGATGCTTATGGTGCATTACATGATCCTGAAGGTTTAGATATCGACTATTTATTAGACCGTCGTGATAGCTTCGGTACAGTTACAAACTTATTCGATAATACTATTTCTAATAAAGAATTATTCGAATTAGACTGTGACATCTTAGTACCAGCTGCTATTTCTAACCAAATTACTGAAGATAACGCGCATGATATTAAAGCGGATATTGTTGTTGAAGCTGCAAATGGACCTACGACACCTGAAGCAACGCGCATTTTAACTGAACGCGGTGTGTTATTAGTACCAGACGTATTAGCAAGTGCTGGTGGTGTAACAGTATCTTACTTCGAATGGGTACAAAATAACCAAGGTTATTATTGGTCTGAAGAAGAAGTAAACGATAAATTACGTGAGAAATTAGTAGATGCTTTTGATACGATTTATGAATTAGCTCAGAATAGAAAAATCGATATGAGACTTGCGGCTTATATTGTCGGTATTAAACGTACTGCTGAAGCAGCACGCTATCGTGGTTGGGCTTAAGCCATAATATCAATTTAATTAGGCGCCATAATAAATTGGACTGATGAATTTAGTCATCAGTCCAATTTTTATGTTTTGAATACAAAAATGGCGCAATTACCTCTATAATTATTAGCTACCAAACAAAATAAAAAAGAAAGGAAATGCGTCTATAAGTCTATTTTAAATACATTAAAAAATTAAAGATAAAAACCTATATTTTTCAGATGAAGTGACTGAGAAAAAACATAAAGGACGAATGAGCTTGTTTTACTATGCCAAGCTCACTTATCAACCTACACTATTTATGCAAATGCTGTATCGCACCGCATCGTAGATGTAGTAGCGGATCGTAAGTTAAAATCACTAAAAGATCATTTTTATCGCTATTCTTTGAAACTAAGACAAAAAGTCAAAACAGTAACGATTGATATGTATGAACCATATATGTCACTAATCAAACAATTATTTCCTAACGCGAAGATTATTATTGATCGTTTTCAT
>NZ_JAESMM010000013.1:0-25533 GCF_017893165.1 Staphylococcus sp. GDX8P54P | reverse complement strand
TTCTTCATGAAATTCTCTTTGTTGGGGCCCCGCCCGCAAGGATGACTAGAACTGAGAAAAGCTTGATTTAAGCGCCTTCTCAGTTCAGTCAGCTACTGCGAATTTGCAAAATAGCTTCATTATATTATTTTTGTCCCAGCCTCTTCCTTTTTATTTAATTAATCAATTATGTAATACCTAAATATATATAAAGACTAAAAGTAACGAATGACTACATAATTCAAATTAAAACGTTAATTCGTTTGATAATTTTTGAGCTGAAACAACTGTTCCAACTACACCAGGTTTTAAATCAATGGCAACAGCTTGATTATTATCACGTAATTTATCTAACCAATCACTAAATACGCTGCCTTCAATTTCGATTAACTCACACTCTTCAAAGTCTTCATCTCGAACTTTAAGCGCTCTATTTTTTAAACTCCAAACAGGCATAATTTGAGGTTTTTCTTCTTTATCATCACTGATTAATATGAAGTGACTTTCACCTTGTTTTGTTAAGCCGAATACTTGGTCTTCTTTAGCTACATCTCTCACAAATTCTTTAATGCGAATTTTATCCAATTCTGACATTAATTCATCAGTCATTTGTACAACGTTAACAATCTGTCCTTCTGTTTCAGCTGTTTGATTAATAACAACTTGATCATTTTCATCAAATAAGTCATCCAATTCATAGGTAACGAATGTATCCACATCAATTGTTAATACGCGATCGTAGTCTATTGCTGAATGCTTTAAATACGCTTCTGCTTGTCCTTCTTGAGTCCAAACACCGACATGATTTTGATCATTACTATTTATTCTGATTAATTTTTTATTTTGGCTAGCAACATAAAACGTTTCATTAATCAGCACATCTTTAAAATAAGTCTCATTCTTGTAAGACAATGCGTAACCCTCCATTTCTATTTTGGTAACAATTAAAATAGTAAATGACAATACTTAAGCCGTCAAATATCTGTATCGAAAATGATGATTTTAAGATAGTACTTTTAAAACATACTTGTTTTGAACCTAAAATAAAACTAGAGTTGAGAAAAGGCTAATATGCGTGCCTACGCAACTCTAGTTCATAACTCATATTCATTTTAAACAATACACTTCTTGTCGACTTACGATTGTATATTTAATATATGATTATTTTTCAAGGTCAGCTAAAAAAGATTGTTCAATCTTCTCTATAGATTCCTTTGATTCGCCTCTCCAAATACAACCAAAGCGAGAATTAACTTTGTTTTTTCCAAACCAATCTCCATCGTAATAAGACAATGGGTACAACACGCCTTGTTTAACATATTTTAAAATAGTATTAAAGAAATGCGCATTATCACCATTAGAGAAGTAGCTATAAAATTTTTGATATGTCGAATTCAGTTCCTCTTGTAATAATAGCATGCTTGTAGAGCCATTTTGTCTAAAGTTTAAATCGATAGCAAAAACATCGTCGTTCTTATCTAGGAGTAAATCGAAACCAGCTACACCAAAGAAACCAAGTTTCACACCATTTTCCATTATTTCTCGACCGGCATCAATTACTTGTTGTGGAACATTATGAACATTTTCATTTCCTGCATAAAATCCATATTTATCTGTAATTTGATGTGCAGTACCTAAATAGGTCACACCAATATCTTCAGAATAAGCGAATTGCACACAATAGTTCTTAACCGCTTCAATTTTCTGTTCAATAATTAGGTTATCTGTCGCATCACTAGCTTCTAATATACGTTGTGTGGCTTTAGCCAAATCCGCTTCATCATAGCAAATCATGACACCATATCCACCTGCTGTTGGCAAATCGTCTCCAGGTTTAATAACAAATGGAAATGTCCATTCTTTAATACGTGCTTTGAAATCATTAATAGATACAATTTCACGCTCTGGCAAAAATTTATGATTCGTCCACTCTGGTATACGTGCTTTATTGTTTAATGCTACAAATGTTTCTTTCTGAACAGCGTAGCAATCATCCGGTACAACGTCATCACTATGAATATATTGAAAGTAAATCGCTTTACCTTCTTCATGAACAATTCGATTTAACAGTGCTTCATATGTTTCACGATTTTTAAATTGATACGTATGTGTTGGAACTTTTTTTCCGACTAGAGCAAATAATTGAACTAATTTATCAGTAATGCTTGCCTCATGTACAATCATCGGCATAGAATCTGCAATAAGCATTTCTCGACCCGTTAAGAAATTCGATTGATGTTCCTCAGGTTTTAGCCAAGGGTTTGAAATATATGATGGTCTTGAGTTATACACAACATTGTCATTATATAAATCACTTAAAGTTAATTTTAGTTCTTTTTCGTTCTTTGTCATCTAGACTGCCCCTTTATTTGAGAGTGCTGTTGAACTACATCATCAAACATTCTCTTATTTTCAATTAATTCTAATCCCATTAATGCTATGATTTTAGCACCATGAATTAACGCTTGATCACCATGCACACTCGCTGCAGCCTCTCTAAATCTATGTGTATGACCAACTAAATTTCTAGAGCCTATTTTCACATGAGGGTGAATCGTAGGTACTATATGACTGACATTACCCGTATCTGTCGATCCAAAACCAAAATCGTCGTGACTGACATCTTCACCTACCTCATTTGCATATTTCTCAAATAACGCGTCTAATTTAGGCGTCTTTATAAATTCATTTACACCATTCTGTATCGGTCCAAATTCATAATCACAACCTGTTTGAATCGCTGCGCCTCTCGCAATTTGATTAACCTTTTCAGTTAAAACATCTAATTCTTTACGTGTTGTTGCACGTGTATAGAATCGAGCATGTGTAAAGTCCGGAATAATATTAGCTGCTTTGCCACCATCTAAAATAACGCCATGTACGCGTTGACTTTTTTTAATGTGTTGTCTTAATTGTGCTACACCATTAAAATATGAAATCATCGCATCAAGTGCATTTAAAGCTTCATCAGCATTTTCTGAAGCATGTGCACTCTTGCCATAGAATTTTATATCTAATACATCTACAGCGAGCGTATCAATAGTTGGATAGGTTTCATTCCCAGGGTGAATCATTAAAGCGATGTCGATATCATCAATAATGCCAGCTTTAACATATGACGCTTTGGCACTTCCATTCTCGCCACCTTCTTCAGCTGGACAACCAAGCACAACAACCTTTCCCCCAATGTGGTTTATCACTTGTTTTAATGCTGAACCTGCAAGTACGCTAGCAGTCCCAATAATGTTATGGCCACAGGCGTGACCTAATCCCGGCAGTGCATCATATTCTGCTAAATAACCAATCGTAGGACCTTCTTGCCCAGAATCATAAGTGGCTATAAAACCTGTAGCATGCCCAGCAATATCCGTTTCTATTTCAAAGTCATTGGCTTTCAATTTATCAATGAGTGTTCTAGAGGCAAAGATCTCCTCATTACCTAATTCAGGGCGTTCATGTATTCGATGACTAATTTCAACATAATCATATTTATTATTCTCTATATAATCTAAAATTTCTTGTTTATTACTCATAAATCATAACTCCCTTATTTTTACGACAATCGTTTTCTCTACTATCTTCAATCGTTTATATTTCTTATCATCAGTTAATTATTACCTATTTTATCGGATTTAAAGATGGTTGTCATTAAATTTCCATGTATTTACAAAATTTTCTCACAATTCATTTTATTTCACGTCCACTATTAGGACTATAATTTTGAAAATTGTAAATACCTTTAACAATTGATACAATCAAATCGTTAACTTAATAATTAAATTTATTGCTTATAGGAGGATTTATGATGACTAAAATGAACGTTGAAAGTTTTAATTTAGATCATACTAAGGTTGTAGCACCTTTCGTGCGTTTAGCTGGTACAATGGAAGGTTTGAATGGTGATGTGATTAAAAAATACGATATTCGTTTCAAACAACCTAATAAAGAACATATGGAAATGCCTGGGTTACACTCACTCGAACATTTAATGGCTGAGAACATCAGAAATCATACTGATAAAGTTGTAGATTTAAGTCCAATGGGTTGTCAAACTGGTTTTTATGTGTCATTTATTAATCATGATGATTATGAAGATGTATTAAGTATCATTGAAAAAACATTAAATGATGTGTTAAGTGCTACTGAAGTTCCTGCTTGTAACGAAGTTCAATGTGGCTGGGCTGCAAGCCATTCACTTGAAGGTGCAAAAGAAATCGCACAAGCATTTCTTGATAAACGTAATGAATGGTCTGATATATATGGTGAAGGTAAATAATATTACCCGTTCATAAAGTGAATATTTAAAAAGAAAAAGAGGCTGAGACATTTTATTTTGTCTCAGCCTCTTTTTCTTTTAGCTGTAGTTGACTGATTTGAAAATGCGTTTAAATCAAGCATTTTTTCAAACCACGTCATCTTTGCTGTCAGAGCCCCAGCTAAGAGATTTTCATGAAGAAAATCTCCGAACTAAGCTAGCTAGGGTGGAACAACAAATTTATTTTAATTTTTGTCCCGCTCTCTGATCTGATTATTTTATAATTTTTTTACTAATCCAATTAATACAAACTGTAATGGTAATCTTAAATATAGCGCCCATTTTGGCACTTGTTTATCACCTAAAGGTAATTCTTTACGTGCCATGTAAACATTTGCGGGCAATACAGCTAATAAGAATAGGTTAATACCTTTTTTTAACCAATTAGCAGGACGTTTTAATAACAACATAATACCGAAGAAAATCTCAAATACACCTGTTACTAAAACAGCCGTTTTTTGTAATGGTAAATAATCTGGAACGATATTTCTAAATGAACGTTCATGTGTAAAATGAAGTACACCAGCTGTTCCAAACGCTAAACCTAATAAATAACGGAATACTTTCATTAATGATCCACTCCCATTTCTTTTAAATAGCTCTTACCAAATTCAGGTAATTCAACATTGAAATTATCCGCGATTGTTGCACCAATTGAACTAAATGTAGTATCTCCTGATAATTCATGGTATGCATCTATTTTAGGACTAAACATCAGCACTGGAATATATTCTCGTGTATGGTCAGTACCCTCTGCAATTGGATCATTACCATGATCTGCCGTAATAATAACTAAATCATCTTCTTGTAAATTATCAATTAATTCTGGTAAGCGTTCATCAAAATCTTTAATTGCTTGTGCATAACCGTCTTTGTCTCTGCGGTGACCATATAATGCATCAAAATCCACTAAATTCAAGAAGCTGATACCATTAAAGTCTTTTTTAACGACATTAATCAGTTGATCCATGCCATCCATATTATTTTTAGTTCTTATTGCTTCTGTTACACCTTCACCGTCATAAATGTCATTAATTTTACCAATTGCAATAACATCATAGTCATGATCTTTTAATGTGTTCATGACTGTTTTACCAAATGGTTTAAGCGCATAATCATGACGATTAGACGTACGTGTAAAGTTTCCTGGCTCACCTACATATGGGCGTGCAATAACACGGCCAATTAAGTACTTAGGATCTTTAGTTAATTCACGTACCTTTTCGCAAATATCATACAATTCTTCAAGTGGGATAATATCTTCATGTGCAGCAATTTGAAGTACTGGGTCTGCACTAGTATAAACAATTAAATCTCCTGTCTTCATTTGATGTTCGCCTAATTCATCAATAATTGCAGTACCTGAAGCAGGTTTATTTGCCACAACTTTTCGACCTGTCATTTCTTCAATCTCTTGAATTAATTCATCAGGAAATCCATTCGGATAAACTTTAAATGGTTGCATGATATTTAGTCCCATAATTTCCCAATGTCCTGTCATCGTATCTTTTCCGACAGAAGCTTCACTTAATTTAGTATAAAACGCACCTGGTTGTTCAACTTTATTGACCACTGGTAAATCTTCAATATTACCTAATCCTAATTTTTCTAAATTAGGTAATGATTGGTTAAACCCTTCTAACGTGTGTTTTAATGTGTGTGAACCTTCATCATTAAAAGCTGCAGCATCAGGTGCTTCACCAATACCTACTGAATCCATGACAATTAAATGCACTCTTTTAAATGGTGTCGTCATATTTAACACTCCTACTCTGTAATTATTTTATGAATTAATGTTGGTGTTTTTGCTTGTGCTTTAATTTCGATACTTTCGTCAAGTTTCTTAATGACATCATCAACATTTTCACGATTACTGTGAATCGTCAATAAAGACTCACCTTCATTGACTTTGTCTCCTACTTTCTTATTCAACACAATGCCAACACTTAAATCTATGTCATCTTCTTTCGTTTGTCTTCCCGCACCTAACATCATTGAAGCAACTCCAATTTCATTTGCAATAAGCTCTGAAACTACACCACTTGATTTTGCTTTATAATCAATTTGATATTGGGCAGTCGGTAATAACTCCGGTGAATCGACAACTGAAGCATCGCCACCTTGATTTTCTAAAAATGTTTTGAATTTATCTAGTGCTGAACCATTTTCAATGGCTTCATTGAGCAATTGACGCGCCTCTTCAAGTGTACTTGCTCTTTCAGCAAGTACGACCATTTGTGAACCTAATGTTAATACTAGTTCAGTTAAATCTTCAGGTCCTTGACCATTTAATGTATCAATCGCTTCTCTTAATTCTAAAGCATTCCCGATCGCACGACCAAGTGGTTGGCTCATATCTGAAATAATAGCCATTGTATTTCTACCAACATTATTTCCTATGCTAACCATAGCATGTGCTAAAGCCTCAGCGTCTTCTAATGTTTTCATGAATGCACCATTTCCAGTTTTAACATCTAGGACGATTGCATCAGCACCCGCGGCAATTTTTTTACTCA
This sequence comes from Staphylococcus sp. GDX8P54P, assembly GCF_017893165.1. Lineage (NCBI taxonomy): Bacteria > Bacillati > Bacillota > Bacilli > Caryophanales > Staphylococcaceae > Staphylococcus > Staphylococcus sp. GDX8P54P. The sequence continues at coordinate 18,723 of NZ_JAESMM010000013.1, read as the reverse complement.
TGATAGATGATGCGATTAGAGGAATAGAGTTAACTGTTCCTGTAACATCTCTTAGTGCGTATAGTTTCTTGTCTGCAGGTGTTAAATTGCCTGTTTGTCCAATCACTGCAACTTGGTCTTCATTAACAAGTTTAATGAACTCCGCTTCAGAGATTTCAACATGGAATCCATCAATAGATTCTAATTTATCAATCGTACCGCCCGTATGTCCTAAACCACGGCCACTCATTTTAGCAACTGGCACTCCCACTGCAGCTACTAATGGTGCCAACACTAGCGTCGTCGTATCTCCAACACCACCAGTTGAGTGTTTATCTACTTTAATACCATTAATTTTTGATAAATCAATAACATCACCTGAATTAACCATTGCCATAGTTAAAGCTGCACGCTCTTCTTCATTCATATCTTGGAAAAAGATTGCCATCGCTAAACTAGAAGCTTGATAATCAGGAATGTCCCCTTCCGTGTAACCTTTGATAAAGAATTCAATTTCCTCTTTAGATAATGATTTGCCATCGCGTTTCTTTTCAATAATATCTACCATTCTCATAATTCTGAACCCCTCTCAAAATAAGCTGTTGTATCTGTGTGCTGTTACATCAATTGCATGATTAATAATCAGAATCTGACTCTAAGCCTTGAATAATTTGAACACCAGCACTCGCACCTATACGAGTAGCGCCTGCGTCAATCATTTTATTGAAATCTTCTAAATTACGCACGCCACCTGAAGCTTTAACCTCTAATGCGTCTCCCACAGTGTCTTTCATCAATTTCACATCTTCTGGTGTAGCGCCTCCCCCAGCAAAGCCAGTTGATGTTTTAACGAAATCTGCTCCAGCAGCTTTTGCTAGTTCACTTGCTTTCACTTTTTCATCGTCTGTTAAAAGTACAGTTTCAATAATAACTTTCACTGTTTTTCCGTTAGCTGCGCCAACTACGCCTTCAATATCTTTTTGAACGTCTTCATATCTTCCATCTTTAAGTGCGCCTATATTGATAACCATATCAATTTCAGACGCGCCATTTTTAATCGCATCTTCTGCTTCAAAAATTTTAGTAGCAGTTGTATTTGCTCCTAATGGAAAACCAATCACAGTACAAACTAATACATCTGAGCCATTTAACTTTTCTGATGCATATTTAACGTGTGTAGGATTTACACAAATTGATTTGAAATCATACGCTTTAGCTTCGTCAATAATTTTATCAATTTGTTGACGTGTAGATTCCGGCTTCAATAAAGTGTGATCAATAAATTTTGCATAATTCATAGTAGTTTCCTCCAATATGTTGTTAAATTTAATCAATATTCCTTAAAATTAGAATATTAACTTTTCATATTAATATAGCCCTCTCATGTATATAGTACAAAAATTCGCAAAAAAGTTAAACAAATGTTATCTTAATCTTAACAATCATGATAAGGAGAAGATATTAATGACAAATGGCACACCTCACATTCAACCAAATGGAGCGAAAATCGCTAAAACGGTTTTAATGCCTGGCGATCCATTACGCGCAAAATATATTGCAGATAACTTTTTAGAAAATGTAGAACAATTTAACGAAGTTAGAAATATGTTCGGTTATACAGGTACTTACAAAGGTAAAGAAGTTTCAGTTATGGGCTCTGGAATGGGTATACCAAGTATTGGTATTTATTCATATGAATTATATAATTTCTTTGATGTTGACACTATTATTCGTGTTGGTTCATGTGGTGCTTTACAAGAAGATGTTAATTTATATGATGTGATTATTGCTCAAGCAGCATCTACTAACTCTAATTATGTAGACCAATTTAATATTCCTGGCCACTTTGCCCCAATCGCTGATTTCGAACTTATTACTAAAGCTAAAAATGTTGCTGATAAAATTGGAGCAGTAAGTCATGTGGGTAATGTACTATCTTCAGATACATTCTATAATGCTGATGCAACGTTCAATGACAATTGGAAAAAAATGGGAATTTTAGGTATTGAAATGGAATCAGCAGGGTTATACTTAAATGCAATTAATGCTGGTAAGAAAGCATTAGGTATTTTCACAGTTAGTGACCATATTCTTAGAGATGAAGCAACTACAGCTGAAGAGAGACAAAACTCATTTACGCAAATGATGGAAATTGCATTAGAAGTTGCTGAATAACAATAAACAATAAACGAGGTTAGGAAATAATCCCTAACAAAATAACCAGTAAATGAGTTTTATAAATTCATTTACTGGTTTTTTCGTTTACAATACGTTGTATTTATATATCATTTTACTTTGAAATATTTTAAAAAAATAAGGCACTTTCGTATCATTTAGTAAGTACTAGCAAACTAAATTAACGAAGTGCCTTAAATTTAAAGATTAGAACATGACTCAAATCACTCTACTAAGATCATTGTAAGTCTTATCTCAATGAACGATATTGAAAGTCATGTGCTTAATAACACCCTTATGATTAAACTAAATATGATTTGAACATCCAATTGTGTTTATCAACAGAATTTTTCATTCCGATGAACATATCTTCTGATACATCATCGCCAGCTTCTCCTGCTACTTCAATAGATTTAACTAATTGCTCTGAAATATTTGTTAAATCTTTTGAGAATGCTTCTACCATTTGTTCTGCTGAATAATTTTTACCCGCTTCATCAACGATTGAAATGTCTAAGCTTTCTTTTAATGTTCCAACTGGATTACCGCCAATTGCTAAAATACGTTCAGCTAAGTCATCTACATATTGACTTGCTTCGTTATATAACTCTTCAAATTTCTCATGTAATGAGAAGAAATTAGGACCTTTAACGTACCAATGGAAATTGTGTAATTTTGTATAAGCTACTGTCCAGTTCGCAACTTGTTGGTTTAATTCTTTTACTACATCTTGTTGACTCATTATATTCTCTCCTTGTTTATCACTATTTTTTCTCTTTATTACAATTATTATTATATTATAATTATTATAATCTGTAAATAGATATGTTCATCTTTTTTTATGATGACTTTATGCGTAAGTTAAAAACCTTTATATGGTATATTAAAAGCCATTCATCTGCATTTGAAAAGTAATTTGCACTATCATTTAAATAATTTTATTATCATTAGTGTATATGAAATTATCAATTAAAATCAAAAATTATCAATTAATCTCGATTATCGTCAATAAAGAAAGTTTTTTCATATTCATTAGGTTGGTGCCAATGTGTCTTCCACATTCTATTTCGATTATTAGCAAATAAATTATAAGCCCAATCTCTAATAGGACGTGGCGTAACTTTGAGCAACAATCCTAACCACTTATAATCAGTAGTTGCAAGTATAAGACTCGCTATAGCATTAGATTTGAATTCTAAATGTTGACCACGTTGTAATATAACGCTGTTTTTATTTAATGCTTCTGGATGCTGTTCAAATAAATGATGTGCTGATTCACTCTTTAAGGTTGTAAATTCATAGCTTTTAGGAAGTCCATGTTGTATTAACCAAATACAATAGTTATAGCAATACACACAATTACCGTCATAATAAATAATTGGCATCTTCTATCACCTTCCATTACTTCTTAGTATTCATATTCCATGTTTTGACTTAAGTTAAACACTAAAAGTGATACAGACAAGGTTTAACTTTATTGTGACGCCGTTGTATATCAGTTAATCGACTACATCTATATTATTTCTAATAAAAAAAGTGGACTAGAATTCCTTTCGAATTCATTGTCCACTCACTAGAACTAAAATAACCATACTATGATAACTGTTTCAGATTAGCCAAATTCGATTAACATAGAAAATAGTTCATCTTGGCGTTCTCTGCATTCCAGCCTTTTTATTTATTCATGATTTACTTTAACAATTCTTGTATATTTAAGAAATTGTTTTGAATATTTACGTTTAATATCCTCTAATCGATCATATGTTACGCCAATAATATGCCAGTTTGGATTGAAATGGTAGAATGAATCTTTTTCTCTTGACCACTTAACCATTTGTCCTTCTTTATTATATCTAGGTAATGTCACTTCATACCCTTCAAGTACATTAATATATGTCTGAAATATGTCAGGATCAATTCTATTAAAGTTATCAATGACTAAGTAACTTTTATCATTTTTAGGCATCAATTGTGTAATAAACCCTTCACGATAATATAATGCACCAGCTTCATTTGGTAAATACTTACCATACAACATATCTTCCGTAAAATCTGGATGCCCACTCGTAATCACAGGGTTAGCATTTGTCTTTTGTAGTAAATTATTTGCTGCTTTCAATCCTTCTTCACGTTGTTCTACTACTAATAATATGAAAGGTTTAATACCTTCTTCATGATGTTCTGTATCAATTTCTGTTTTCTTAATCGTTTCAAAAGGCGTTTTGATGCCATCATTGTTACTCATTTCAATAATTGCATCATACTGTGTTTGGCTCATGCTTGCGATAGCTTGCTTCGCATTTTCTTGTAAGAAATACAGATTTTTTAACTTAGGATGTTTGTTCAATGCACCTAAAGTTACAGGCGTAATATGTTTATCATAGTATATTTCAATGGCTGTACTATTGGTTCTACCTGGAATCGGTGGTTTCTCATGAATATGTCGAGATACCTCTCCAATGCCTACCACTGACTGATTCTCGTATTTATTATAGAATACAAGGTTATCTCCCACTTCTAATTGATTGTAAAAGTGATAGCCATTGCGTTTGATGCCATTATAAGTGTGTGTATAAATCGTATAATATTCACCTGGCTCAAATGATTCAGTTTCAGATAGGAAGAAATAACGTGGAAGTTTTTCTTCGCCTTTGCCTAATGAAACAATTAAATCATATTCTTCTTTAGTTAATTGATTAATTAATGTTTCACGCATGTTGTTCATGCGAAAATCGAGTGTCTCACTACGCTTTAAATAATCTGTTGTCAATGGCTTTAATAATTCGTTAAATTTAAATTCAACTCTTATTTTATTTTGAGCGCCTGTTTGTACGCTAATAATCTCACCAATACCAAGTAATCCAGTATCCGTTTGGACTTGATAAAATATAACTTGATCACCTGTTTTGGCTTTTTTAAAAGCTCTAAAACCTTGGGTAGGATTAAACTGGGCGCCAGATTCAAATAAAGTTGTTTGACCTACTAAAGGCTCGTTATGATTCCATCTCGTATAGCCACAATTAAGCCAAAAGTAATTTATTTCTTCTTCCATAGTGGATCTCCTTTAAATGTATTCTTATAAATCAATATGTATCCCTATTTATTGTAATATTTAAATTTTTTAAGTTACTTAAGTTATGCTTTAAATCTTAACATATCGACGTAATTTTATGTTTAATTTTTTTATATTCTATCACATTTTAATAAGTTGCAAAAAAATAGAGCAAACATTCAGAATCAATGACCAATTAATTCTAAATATTTCCCCTATATAAGTTATTGCTGTGCAAGTAAGCTACCTAACAATGGCATTAAATTAATCATAATACCTCCAAGTTTCAGTAACCCACTGATTTCTTTATCTTTAAACGTAATGATTGCACTTATAATACCTAAAATTGCCACAACCCTAGGAATCGTAAGCGAAGGATACTGTGGCATATTGAAGAAAACACCTGCTCCTGCAATCACACCACATACTAAGGAAATATATAAAAATTGTTTCAACACTCACACTCCTTTAGTAAATAAATGACGTAACTATATAATGAAATATTAGATATAACTAATTATTAATGTGAAGTCTCCTTCAAAAACGCTATCTAAGTCTTCTGAAGTTAACACGAAGTTAGAACCTTTTTGAATTTTAAAGATTTCGCCATCAACAATCATTTGTCCATCACCATTAAGGACAGAAACAAGACAAAATTCTCTTGGTTTCATATAATTTAGCGTTCCACTGACTTCCCATTTCACCATCGTAAAGAAATCATTAGACACAATGTGACTACACTTATGATTTTCAATAATTTCATTTTCCGGAACAATACTTGATAATTCTTGAGAATATTGAATGACATCTAATGCTTTATCGATATTCAGAGAAGAAGGTTGATCACGTTCTCTATCATAATCATATAGTCTATATGTAATATCTGAAGACTGCATTGTTTCATATACTGTAATTCCTGCACCAATTGAATGTACCGTGCCAGCAGGAATAAAGTAAAATTCTCCAGGTTGTACGTTTACCTTTTTGAGTGTTTCCATGAATTTATTTTGTTCGATTTGCTCTTCAAATTCTTCTTTTGAGTTAACTGATGTACCGATGATCACTTCAGCATCTTCTTCAGCATCGATAATGTACCAACATTCTGATTTGCCATATTGCCCATTTTCGTATTCATAAGCATAAGAATCATCTGGGTGAACATGAATCGATAATGGTTCCTTAGCATCAACGATTTTACAGAGTAAAGGGAAATCCTTACTCGGAAAGTCTCCAAATAGCTCTCTATGTTGCGTCCATACTTGATCTAAAGTTTGTCCTGCATAAGGACCATTAAGAATCATACTTTTACCATTTGGGTGTGCTGAAATCCCCCAACATTCTCCAACTGATTCACTTGGAATGTCGTAATTAAATTGTTTTAGTTTATTACCGCCCCAAATTTTTTCGTGAAAAACAGGCTTTAAAAATAATGGCATAATTGCACCCCCTAAAACCGTTAAAGGCCGTATTCTCTATTTCTAAAGTAAATAATAATTTGCTGTTTAATATGTATTAAAACCTAAAAGTCAATTATGTAAGCGTTGAATTATAGTCATGCTATAGGATGAACACGACCTATATAATCACTCGTATCTTTATTATATCAACTTTAGTCCTATTTTAATAGAAATTATTAAAACAATAAAAGAAGTGGTCGTGGGATTGACGTTCAATTTTCTAGGCCCACGACCACTAATACAAGTATGACTGGCGCTAAGAATATTTGGTTTAATTATTACTCAATCCAGTTAACTACTGCGATTAAGCAATAATGCTTCTTATTTTCACCTTTTAACATAGTCACATAATGTGTATACAAAATAGTCATCTTTAAACTTTAATTATTCATATGAAGATAATGCTTCGCGAATTGATTGATTACCGGAAACAACTTGAAATTCTTTGTTCATAAATTTATTATCTGATGTTGCAACTTCTTTTAACACGCTTGCTACATCTTCTCTAGGTATAGCACCTCTACCATCAAAATATAATGCAGTTTCAATTTTAGAAGTGCCTTCTTTATCCTCTAAAGCACCTGGGTGTACAATTGTATAATTTAATCCAGAATTAATTAGATGCTCATCAGCGTAATGTTTTGCAATCGTGTAGGGTTTTAAATCACCACTTGCATCAAATGCTTCTCGACGGGCATCATACGTTGATACCATAATGTAGTGCTTGATATTAGCTTGTTTACTTGCTTCAATAGTTTTAATTGCACCATCTAAATCTACAATAATTGTTTTATCTGCACCTGTACTGCCACCAGAACCTACTGAGAATATCACTTTATCAAAGCCTTTAAATGTTTGAGTTAAATCTTCAATACTATCTTTTTCAACATCGACCAGTGTTGCTTTAATATCCTCTTGTTTTAATGATTCTACTTGCTCATTTTTTCTAACACCAGCTGTGAAATCGACATTATCTTCTTTTAATTGTCTAACTAATTTTGAACCTACGCCACCATTAGCACCTATAACTAATAAACTCATATAAATTGGCCTCCTTATTAAATCTATATCCTTGCTTTAACCACTTTCAGGAAAATTAAAACGTCAATCATTTTTTGACATAAATATCATTATGTATTACGTTAATATATGAACATATATTCATATATTAATAAGAGGTGTTTCACATGACGGTTCATGTTAACGATTCAAACGAAGAAGCTATTTTGAAACAAACAACAGAAATTTTCAAAGCTTTAAGTGATTACAATAGGCTAAGAATTCTTCGCTTGCTAGATCAATCAGAGGCAAGTTTTGGGCATATTACACACACGCTAAATTTAAGTCAATCTAACGTGTCTCATCAGCTTAAAATTCTCAAACAAGCAAGACTTGTTAAATCTTTAAGACAAGGCCAGTCAAAAATTTATTCACTTGATGATTAACATGTTTCTACGTTATTGAAACAAGCTATTCATCATACAATACATCTAAGAGGTGACCATTCATATGACTAATCATTCGCACTCACATTCACATGTTCATACGAATAATAAAAAGATACTAAGCATTTCATTTATAATCATTGGGCTTTTCATGGTAATAGAAATTGTAGGTGGCTTTATTGCCAATAGTTTAGCATTATTATCTGATGGGTTACATATGTTTAGTGACACGGTTTCACTAGGTGTCGCGCTGATTGCCTTTATTTACGCTGAAAAGAATGCTACATCTACTAAAACATTTGGTTATAAACGCTTCGAAGTATTAGCTGCTTTATTTAACGGCGTTACTTTATTTGTCATTAGTATAATTATCATTGTCGAAGCAATTAAAAGATTTTTTGTACCACCTGAAGTTCAATCAACAGAAATGTTTATCATTAGTTTAATTGGTTTAATCGTTAACATTGTTGTAGCTATTATCATGTTTAGAGGTGGCGATACATCACATAATTTAAATATGCGTGGTGCATTTGTCCATGTTCTTGGAGATCTATTAGGTTCTGTAGGGGCAATTATCGCTTCAATTCTAATTTGGACATTTAACTTTACCATTGCAGATCCAATTGCAAGTATATTCGTCTCACTATTAATTTTGAAAAGTGCTTTTGGTATTACACAATCATCGATTAACATTTTAATGGAAGGGACACCTTCCGACATTGATTTAGAACAAGTCATTTTCACCATTATGCATCATGAGGAAATACAAAATGTTCATGACTATCATGTATGGACCATTTCCAATGATATGAATGCATTAAGTTGCCATGCAGTCGTAGATAAATCACTAACGATGGATGCGTGTGAACAATTACTTAAACGAATAGAACATGACTTAGCACATCTCAATATTCAACATATGACGATACAATTAGAAACACCAAAACATCAACATGATGACACTATATTATGCTCTGGTGTCATGCATCATCATACACATTAAAATGATTTTATTAGATATTAATCAAGGGTTGGACTATGAATTCAATTAGAATTCTGTCCAACCCCTATTTCATTGCTTATAGAAAATGGTCAAATATAAGTTGCTTTGCTGGTACTTGTTTTTCGTCAAAACCTTGTAAATATTCTTCATTATCATAAGGAAGTTTTATTCTTTCAATTGAGAACTCATTATCATTAATCGTTACGATACCGTAAACTGCATTAGCTCCATTATTTAGACCTACAGCACCAGGATTAAAGTAAATCGTTTCATTATCATCATATAAATGCATCTGATGATTGTGACCAAACGCAATTAAATCAGCATCTTTATCTTTGAACAGCTCAATAATATTGTCTTTACTATTCTCAGTGATTGGACTAAATGGTTGTCCTTCAATGCCAGTTTCTAATTTTTGATTTTCAATTTCATAATGAATGAATAGTAATTTTTTTCCACAAATTGTTTTTTCAATGTATCTTGGCAATAAGTTGATTTGGTCGTAATAATCCTCATCCATATGACTCTCTATCCATTGATGATGTTCATAAAATTTATCCTTTAAATCTTCTGGATAAGGCGTGCCATTTACTAATGACATAACCGCTTCATCATGATTACCAGCAATAATTTCCATATCATCACGATCAAATATGATATCTAATACTTTATTTGTTTCATGACCAATTCCGATATTGTCCCCAAGATTATAAATTTTATCAATATCTTCTCTATTATCAATATCATCTAAGACAGTTTGTAATGCATCGAAATTACCATGCACATCTGTAATAATCGCGAATTTCATGATGATATCTCCTTTCAAAATTTAATCATTAGCATATTTTAACACTTAATCTTGAAATATGTTAGATATTATTTTAAAAAAAGTATAAATTTTGATATTGTATTTATATTAAAGTAAAGGAGTGCTTATATTTGTTCAAATATCATAGTTTGGCATTAAAAAATGCTAAGCCGCAAATTCTTAAGACGATTCTATTTAGTATCGTAAGTTTTATTATAGTATTTGCGGTTTTTACTGTTGCTAGAACTTTCTTTATGCAGTATTTCATGCAAATGCAACTAGCAGCACAATTTCAACAATCATCGGGTCCATATTTAATAATTATGATCCTAGCTTTATTACTGGGATTACTATTCTTTGTATTTGCTGGTTATCAATTACTGGCAGGTGCAATTAACGTTATCGCTAAAGCAATTTCAAGAGAAGATGTTCATTTTAGTGATTTAGTCGTAGCTTTTAAAAAAGGTAAATATGGTAAGAGTTTACTTCTATCATTAATTACCATTGGATTATTTATCGTGATGTACTTAATTATAGTAGCATTAAATTATTTATTTAATTTAGCTTTAACACCTTTATTTACATCATTACAGTCAGCAGTCAGTGCATCTGACAATGCTATTGCTATTTTACTAACGATTCAAATTATAATTTTAATTATCATTGGTTTAATAACATCAATCGTATCTTGGTTCTTTTTCATATTAATGATTAATTATACTGTGTCATTAGTGCGTGAATCTAATCATAGTGCTATTTCTCACTTTAAAAATGGCTTTAAAGGAATTAAAAATGGTCATAAAACATGGTTAAAATTCTTTATTGCTGTGCTTTTAATCAATTTAATTATTATTATCATTACACAACCGCTTGGGACAATTCTTTCTGTAGCAACAGGTAATATGTCTCAAAAAGTTGCTACAGTTATTTTATATGTAGCACAAATCATCATTATTGTATTACGTTTAATCCTTTATTATATTCTTATCATGGGTGTAGTACAGTACTTCTTAAAACGTGGTGAAACATTAAGTACGACACCAAAAGAGAAGAAAACTAAACGTAACAAAGCAACGCGTAAATATGATACGTTAAATAAACAAATTAATGATGACAAAGCGCATCAATCCACTAAAGACGTTGCAAATGATCATTCAAATAAAATGAAGCGCAATGTTGAACAAAAATCTGAAAATATTAACGTTGAAGCTAGTAAAAATCTAAACAAAGATAAATAATAAAAATAAGGTGGAACCTATGCCAATGCGGGGTTCCACCTTTTTTTCAATATTATTTTAAAAATTTACTTTCCAAGAATAATGCAGCACCATCTTCTTCATTCGTAAATTCCGTTACCTCATCAGTAATTTCTTGTATTTCTGATCGTGCATTTTTCATGGCAACACTATACCCTCCAAATGCAAACATCGCTCTATCATTATCACTATCTCCTATAACTAGTGTATCCGCTTGTTTAATGTTGAAATGGTCAATCATTTCTTTAATACCTGTTCCTTTATCTGTATGATGCGCCATTGTTTCAGCGTTAAATCTCGATGAATTAGAAACACTAATATTTAAAAGAACTTGATTCTGAATAAGTTCATCTCTGAAAGTAGTTATTTTCTCTAAGTTTGTTGTAAATAAATAAATTTTAGCATAGTTATCTTCAGGTATATGATCTTTCCAATCAATCTTACCAGCCATTGCATCTCGTCTAGATTTCCATTCACTTTCACTTACATGATTCGGCGGTGTATCACCTTTAATCATTTCTTGCATCCAAACTTCATCTTCCTTTAGTGCTATTCTTGAGCCATTAAACGGGAATACTTCATAATATATTTCCTGTTGTTGCGCTAATGACACGATTCGTTTAACACTTTCAGTTGATAAACAATGCATAAATAGGTTATCGCCATTTATTTCCCCACTTGTACCATTTGAACTAATGATGCCATCGACTTCAAATTGAGGTGGCACAAGTTGATTAATTTCAGAATAAGAGCGCCCTGTTGCTAGGAATACTTTATATCCTTTTGCTCTTAAATCATCAATAACTGTTTTTGTTTTAATTGAAGCTTGATTATCCTCATGTAAAATCGTTCCATCCATATCTAGAAAAATCGCTTTGATATTATTCAATGTCATATCGCTTTCTCCTTTAAGTATCTTTTATAAAATTGTGGCATTATTTGATAAAATGTGCAATGACCTTATCTTTTAAATATAAAGAATATCGTTGTTTATCATTTACGACGACGTACATTTTCCATCGAAATCAACATGATATCACCTCATAACATTACAATTGTAAGATCATTCTGATATTTTATCAAAAAATCACTTGCATACATTATTGTGTTGTTAGTTATATAAAAAAAGAGCAAGCCCAAATCCAAATGAATTTGTGATCTTGCTCCATTGAATGTATTTTAAATGAATGTAGTCCTATTTCCTAAAACTAAAATGAACTATTCAACTGTAACTGATTTAGCTAGGTTACGAGGTTTATCTACATCTAAGCCTCTGTGTAACGCTGCATAGTATGCAATTAATTGTAACGTAACAACAGATACAAGTGGTGTTAACAATTCGTGTACATGAGGGATGACATACGTATCTCCATCTTTTTCTAAACCTTCCATTGAGATAATACAAGGCTTAGCACCACGTGCAACAACCTCTTTAACATTACCACGAATAGATAAGTTAACCTTTTCTTGTGTAGAAAGTGCGATAACTGGTGTACCATCTTCAATTAAGGCTATTGTACCGTGTTTAAGTTCTCCACCAGCAAATCCTTCAGCTTGAATATAAGAAATTTCTTTTAATTTTAATGAACCTTCAAGGCTGACATTATAATCCATTGTACGACCAATAAAGAACGCATTACGTGTTGTTTCTAAGAAATCTTTAGCAATTTGTTCCATTTTAGGTGTATCATCAACGATTGTCTCAATTGCAGTTGTTACTTTAGCTAATTCTCTTAATAAATCAATATCATTATCTCGACCATGTGCTTTGGCTACAACTTGAGATAAAATTGATAAAACTGCGATTTGAGCTGTATATGCTTTCGTAGACGCAACTGCAATTTCAGGACCAGCATGTAATAATAATGTATGATCTGCTTCACGTGATAATGTTGAACCAGCTACATTTGTAACCGTTAATGATTTATAACCTAATTTGTTAGTTTCAACTAATACCGCACGACTGTCTGCAGTTTCCCCTGATTGAGAAATATAGATGAATAAAGGTTTTTCAGACAATAATGGCATATTATAAACAAACTCAGAAGCTACATGAACTTCAGTTGGTACGCCAGCCCATTTTTCTAAGTATTCTTTACCTACTAATCCAGCGTGATAGCTTGTTCCTGCAGCAATAATATAAATACGATCTGCAGCGGCAACATCTTTAATAATTTCTGGATCAATTTTCAAGTCGCCATTATCATCTTCGTATTCTTGAATAATACGACGCATAACTGCTGGCTGTTCATTAATTTCTTTAAGCATATAGTGGTCATAGATACCTTTTTCAGCGTCTGAGGCATCAATTTGAGCCGTATACGTATCACGATCTTGAACATTACCATCTTGATCTTTAATGATTACACTATCTTTCTTAACGATAACGATTTCATGGTCATGAATTTCTTTATATTCATTCGTAACTTTAATCATAGCTAATGCGTCTGATGCAATAACATTGAAGCCTTCGCCAACACCAACTAATAAAGGTGATTTGTTTTTAGCTACATAAATCGTGTCTCTATCTTGGTTATCAAGTAAACCTAATGCATATGAACCATGTAATAAAGATACAACTTTAGAGAAAGCTTCTTCAGTTTCTAAACCTTTATTTGAAAAATATTCAACTAACTGAACAATGACTTCTGTATCAGTCTCAGATTGGAATGTTACATCTGCTAAGTACTCACTTTTTAATTCTTCGTAGTTTTCAATGACACCATTATGAACTAATGTGAAACGTTCACTATTAGATTGATGTGGATGTGAGTTAACAGTACTTGGTACACCGTGAGTAGCCCAACGTGTGTGACCGATACCAACATGTCCATCCGTATCATTATTGTCTGCAACTTTTCTTAATTCTGCAATACGACCTTTTTCTTTAAATACAGTTGTACCATTATCATTTGCAACTGCAATACCAGCTGAATCATATCCTCTGTATTCTAATTTTTCTAATCCTGATAATAGCAATTCTTTTGCATTATCGTATCCGATATATCCTACAATTCCGCACATAAATTTTTCCTCCGTTAAATATAGCTTGAAAATTTTATCTGTTATATAAAATTTAAATAGGTTAATAGATTTTACAACTTTGTAATTATCTTTTAGACAATATCTTTTAATATTGATATTTTATCTTTATCTTATTTACCCTATTAAGCCATATTATATTTCTATGATTTTTTTAAATTTAGGCATTCTTATTATTTTTGTGCATTTAGTTACCTAAATGTTTTAAATAATAAGCTAACGAATGAGCCGCATCCGGAATAGCATCCGCCGATATGTTCGATGACTATTCTCCTCGTCTGCAATAATATAATATGTTCTACAATAGTTCTCATATTTAACTTTTGATCATTGAAACACATATATATTGCCCTGGCGCTTTGTAATTTTTTTATACTATCCTCCTTCCAATATTATTTATTTTACACTTTTCAGATAAATGAATGCAAACAATTTCCAACCTTTTTAGCGAAAAATAAAAATAAATATATTTTATAATTTTCAAAAATAGGTAAAAATTAATCTTTATTATTAAATTAATACTAAACAATATAGCAATCAATAGAATGTAAGCACTTTCAATGCAATATATCTATTAAAAAACCTTCAAAGTTACAATTTAATGTATACTTTGAAGGTTTATAGTGTACGAGATAAAATTATTATTCTAAGCCCATTTTTGCTTGTACTTCGTCTGCAATACGTTGAGCAAAACGTTGCGCGTCTTCATCAGTTGAAGCTTCAACCATAACACGAACTAATGGTTCAGTACCTGAAGGTCTAACTAAAATTCTACCTTCGCCGTTCATTTCAGTTTCAACTTCATTCATTACATTTTTAACATCTTCATTTTCTTCTACATGATGTTTATCTGTAACTTTAACATTGATTAAAGACTGAGGATACTTTTTCATTTGCGCAGCTAACTCACTTAGTGGTTTGCCACTCATTTTAATTACGGCAGCTAATTGAACACCTGTTAGTAAACCATCACCTGTCGTATTGTAATCCATCATAACAATGTGACCTGATTGTTCACCACCTAAGTTGTAATTTCCTTTTCTCATTTCTTCTACTACGTATCGATCTCCAACTTTTGTTTTATTAGATTTGATACCTTCATTTTCAAGTGCTTTATAGAAGCCTAAGTTACTCATTACAGTAGAAACAATCATGTCATTGTTTAATTCTTGATTTTTATGCATTTCTTGACCAATTACAAACATAATTTGGTCCCCGTCAATGATATTGCCTTTTTCATCAACGGCAATTAAACGATCTCCATCTCCATCAAATGCTAAACCAAAGTCGCTTTCAGTTTCTAGGACCTTTTCAGCTAATAATTCAGGATGTGTTGATCCACAATTATCATTAATATTATAACCATCAGGACTACAACCAATAGTTTCAGTATCTGCTTCTAAATCTCCAAATAAGAAAGGCGCTAGTGCTGATGTAGAACCATTTGCACCATCTAATGTTATTTTTAATCCTTCTAAATTAACATCAATTGTTGATTTTAAGTAACTTAAATATTTCTGAGCACCTTCAAAGTAATCTGAAAAATGAACAATATCTGTACCAACTGGTCGTGGTAAATCTGGATTTTCTTGATCTAATAATGCTTCTATTTCTTCTTCTTGAGCATCTGATAATTTGAAGCCATCTGCTCCGAAAAACTTAATGCCGTTATCAGCAACAGGGTTATGTGAAGCCGAAATCATAACACCTAATTCAGCACCCATTTCTCTAGTAAGATAAGCTACGCCGGGTGTAGATATTACACCCAATCTCATAACTTCTGCACCAATTGAAGCTAAACCTGCAATTAAAGCAGATTCTAGCATTTCGCCTGATACACGTGTATCTCTACCTACTAAAACTTTAGGTCTATCAGCATCCTCGTTATGTGCTAATACATAGCCACCATAACGGCCTAACTTAAATGCTAATTCAGGTGTTAACTCTTTATTAGCTATACCTCTTACTCCATCCGTACCAAAATATTTTCCCATTATGAATACTCCTTTATAAAATGTTTTAGTTTAAACTTATATGTGCTGTTATGTCATCTGGATCAGCTTTTTTAACTTTATCTGGTAATTGCAATTGAACGTTCTGATCTGTCGATTCTGTAATATTATCAAGATCAACTGTCGCTTCTATCTCATTAATATCTTGCAAATCATCTCTATTACCATAAATTTCAATTTCGTCTTCATCAAGCGTTATATTATCTAAACTAGCACCATTAGGTAAACTACCTTTTTGCTTGATTTTAACTTTAACCTTTTTACTATACTCTTGAAGTTTAACATTGAGTTTTACTTCATTTGGCTGAATATTAACATCCAGTTTATTTAATGATTTATCAAATGCAGTAACATCTGCAACATCCGATGTGTCTTGACTTAATTTATTTGCATCCTTAAAAGTCGCTTTTAAGTATGCGATTTTCTTAAGTTGTTCTCTACCACCTGTTACTTTAACTGAATTAGGCTCAACAGAACTATCTCTAACTTTATAATTTGGGTCAATATCATCTTTCCCTATATCTGCTTGAACATGCATCGTTTTTGTTTCTTTGTCTTCTAAAGTGACATAAGCTTGTTTTGGTTTAACATTATAATTGATATCATTACTCAAGCCTTTAACAATGTAATCCTCTTTATACTTTCCTGCTTTAGCGTTCGATAAATCGACTGCAACTTTAATATCATCTGTATTTTCAATTTTAATTAACTTAGACTGTGGGCCTGAAACAGTTACATTAACCGTCTCAGGCGCTTTAGTTACATGTAAATCCTTGGAATTATAAATTATCTCTACTGGTACATCTTCAATTGTTTTAGATGAATTTTGTGATAAATTATCATTATTGAAAATGTTACCAAACACATTATTAACTGATAAATAGAAAAAGATTGCTAATAAAAGTGCAATAAATCTAAGACCCCATTTGCTCTCTAGCATCTTATTTCACACCTTTCTTTTGAAAGCGTGTTCCAAACCAATGTTCGGCTAATAATTCTTCAAATACCTCACTTGAGATATCTCTACGTAATTTGCCATCAAATGTTACTGATATTGATCCCGTTTCCTCTGAAACAACGATTGTAAATGCATCTGAGACTTCAGAAATACCTACTGCTGCTCTATGTCTAGTACCTAGGCTTTTAGAAATTTTAGCACTATCTGATAACGGTAAGTAACTCGCTGCACTCGCAATCTTAGAATTTTGAATTATCATTGCGCCATCATGTAACGGTGTATTCGGTATAAAGACATTAATTAATAGTTCTTGTGATATTTCAGAATTCATCGCTATACCCGTTTCAATATAATCCTGCAATCCCGTTTCCTTTTCAAATACGATTAAAGCACCAATACGTCTTTTAGCCATATACTGAACAGCCTTTGAAACTGCTTGAATTAACTTTTCTTCATCATGACTGTATGTATTAGTATAACGTTTAAATAAGCTTCCACGACCCAACTGCTCTAATGCTCTTCTAATTTCTGGTTGGAAAATGACAATAAGTGCAAGTACCCCCCATTGAATTACAATATCAAAAAGCTTAGATGTGGCAGTTAAATTTAGAATTTTACTCACTTGTTGACCAATAACAATAAAAAGTATACCTTTGAGTAATTGAATCGCCTTGGTTCCTTTAAATACAGTAATGAGAAGATAAAGGACATACCATACTATAAGTAAATCCAGTACACTCGTTACAATTTTTAATGTACTAAGATTATCAAAAAAGTTGGAAAAATCCATAGCATCTCCTCCGAATATTTTTTCCATAGTCATAATTATACCAATGATAATGACAACTGTCATATGTACAAACACATTGTATTAAAAAAAATAATAAGTATTTAACATCATTCTTTTCAAACTCATTCTATCCCTTTTCACAAATATTATGAATACAATATGTTAAAAACTTTTATATTACAGTATTGTTCAAAAACACAAAAAAAGCACTCCTAAATAGGAGTGCTAGTAAGTGAGCCATAGAGGATTCGAACCTCTGACCCTCTGATTAAAAGTCAGATGCTCTACCAACTGAGCTAATGGCTCTAATGGCTGGGCTAGCTGGATTCGAACCAGCGCGTGACGGAGTCAAAGTCCGTTGCCTTACCGCTTGGCTATAGCCCATTAGAATGGTGGAGGGGGGCAGATTCGAACTGCCGAACCCGAAGGAGCGGATTTACAGTCCGCCGCGTTTAGCCACTTCGCTACCCCTCCGAAATATAAATGGTGGAGAATGACGGGTTCGAACCGCCGACCCTCTGCTTGTAAGGCAGATGCTCTCCCAGCTGAGCTAATTCTCCAACATGGTGACTCCTACGGGACTCGAACCCGTGTTACCGCCGTGAAAGGGCGGTGTCTTAACCGCTTGACCAAGGAGCCATGGCTCCGCAGGTAGGATTCGAACCTACGACCGATCGGTTAACAGCCGATAGCTCTACCACTGAGCTACTGCGGAATAATTTGAAATGCCTGGCAACGTCCTACTC
>NZ_JAESMM010000012.1:0-272491 GCF_017893165.1 Staphylococcus sp. GDX8P54P | reverse complement strand
TATACATGCTAATATAATACACTCAGATGACATTTCACTATTAGTTCGTAAAGGGATAAGCATAACGGTGCTTGCCCCTGTTTTTTTATACCTGTTATAAAATACTTAAAGAAATTTAAGTAAAAGTATTGACAATATATAATACTTAAACTATTATAAGTATGTAAATTAAAACAAAGGCGGTTATTACAATGAGAAAACAAATCGAAGAATTATTAAAAAGCGAAGTTACAGGTTATAGAATTGCAAAGAAAACAGGTATTGGTGAAAGTGTTATTAGTAATTTAAGAAGTGGCAAACGTAATTTAGATAATATATCACTAAAGAACGCTGAATTACTAGCGCAATTCAAAAATGATTGGGACTTATATACAAATGCAAAACAAATTGAGGTAGATCCTGAAAGTGAAATAGAATTTGTAGAAAGTTTATATACTAATTACAGCATGATTAATACTAATAATGAGAATAACGGTTACTTTATTAGCTTTGAGAGTATTAATAAAGTAGAAGTTAATGACAAAGAATTATTCGAAATAGAATTTAAATATGCTGATGAAATTGAAATAGAAGAAGATTACTTTAAAGATGAAGTTGAACGTGCAATTTGGGGCAATGAGGAAGTCGAAGATAGAATATTCTTCAAAAAATATGAGGAAGCATTATCATATCTTAAAATGAGATATGATATATTCACATTAGAAGAAGTAATCGGAACAAAATAAAGTTAATTATGTTATAATTAACTTACAAGGGGTTTACCCCCAGTTAAAAACGTAATGATCTTAAGGAACAATTCATTTGAAAATGTTCCAATACGTATTGATCTAGCCATATCTCTATTCGGGGTATGGCTATTTTATGTTATAATTTAATCATTCTCGGTAGCCATTCTGATTTAGTGGAGGCCTTGCTTGCGTTTAGCAGTAAGTAACTGACCACTCATTTGATAGACGTCTAGTAACCGTATCTTAATAGGTACGGTTATTTTTTATGTATAATTTTCAAAAAAAACACAAACCACGTTCTTATGAGCGTGGTTTTATGCGAGGGACTCGGGTCCCTAAAAAGTCCCTAAAAATTTGTATTATATGGTGTGTTATTAATAGGCAAAATAAAAAGAACCCCGTCGTTATGGGATTCTTAATTTCGAAAAGTGTTTAATTTTTAGTTAATAACGTCCTGGGAGGGATTCGAACCCCCGACCGATGGCTTAGAAGGCCATTGCTCTATCCAGCTGAGCTACCAGGACATGATTTTTTAACACAAGAATAATTATAGCTAAAGAAACCTTATTTATCAATAGCTTTGATATAAAAAAAGTTTATATTTTTCACTAATTATGCGCATTTGTAACTCTTACGAAACGAATTGACCAAAATTAGACGTTAAACCTTTTATATACTATCTGCCGATTTTGAATTTCAACGTTAGTTATCAATAGTAGTACAATGAAATGCGTGAACAGGAATGGTATTGATAAAGTAATGTCATTTAATTAGTATGATCATTGATTAATACGCGTTTATTTACGATTATGCTTTGTTTTATGAATGAAAATAGACACAGATTAACTTAGCAAGGACTATAATTGATGAAATAAACTGTTTAAGCGAGGCTTTTATAATCTAATTTTAAGCGAATGTAAAGGTATTGTAAACGTTTGCAGAATTGTCTGATTTTGTACAACATATATGAATGCCTAAGTGTATTCTAATAAATCAAATGCCTACAGTTTTGATGTTTAATGTTTGAGTTAAGAAAGATAGAACGCAAAACCAACAAATCGGTATATAGTATAAGTATCAAAACGATAGGTAAACAAAAACTTACCAATTCATCGTTTTTAGTTTTAAGAAATAGCTTAATGTATTTCGAACAAACGAGTGCATTAAGATTCAAATATTCTAGCTAAAAAGAAATGGAGCGATTTAAATGTCAAAATTAGTACAAGCAATTTCAGATGCAGTTCAAGCAGGCCAAAACCAAGATTGGGCTAAATTAGGTACAAGCATTGTAGGTATCGTAGAAAACGGTGTTGGCATTTTAGGTAAATTATTCGGATTCTAATATTTCGACTTAAACATTTCATCTAAATATAAATAAACAGTACAAAGGAGATTATAATCATGGAAAAAATCGCAAACGCAATTAAAAGCGCAATCGAAGCAGGTCAAAACCAAGACTGGACTAAATTAGGTACAAGCATTTTAGATGTAATTTCTAACGGTGTAACAGAATTAAGTAAAATCTTTGGTTTCTAATTCAACGCTTTTTTTAAAACTTAGTTAATATCATAAATATACAAACAGAAATGGAGAGATAAATATGCAAAAATTAGCAGAATCTATTGCATCAGCAATTCAATCAGGTCAAGATAAAGACTGGGGTAAAATGGGTACTGACATCGTAGGTATCGTAGAAAACGGTATTAGTGCTTTAGGTAAAATCTTCGGTTTCTAATATAAATTTTAAGTCATATGGACCAGGGCAAGCGCTCTGGTCTTTTTTTAATTTATAGATCAATTTCTGTTAAAATACATAGTAGTAAATAATGAGTAAGGATGAAACGATGAAATATAATACAATTCTATTAGACTTCGATGATACTTTAGTTGATTTTTATGATGCTGAAGATAAAGCATTTCATAATATGGCAAAGCATTATCAACATTATCCAACAGCTGAAGACTTTCAATTTTTTAAACAAATTAATCAAGCACATTGGGAGGCATTTCAAGAAAATAAACTTACTAAAGAAGAAGTTCTATCCCACCGTTTTATTGAATACTTTAATCATTATGGTATAGAAGTTGATGGTAAACAAGCGGATATTATGTTTAGAGATGAATTAGCAAAGGCACCTATTAAGCACTTTGATTCAACTTTAGAAACCATAGATCGCTTAGCTCAAAATAATGAACTGTATATCGTAACGAATGGCGTTACTGATACGCAAAAAAGACGTATTGCGCAATTACAGTTTATAGATACATTTGCGGGTGTGTTTATTTCAGAAGAGACAGGCTATCAAAAGCCTATGATAGAATTTTTTGATTATGTGTTCGATGAAATTGGTGAAGCGAAACGCGAAAGTGCCATTATCGTAGGAGATTCGTTAACTTCAGATATATTAGGAGGCAAAAATGCTAATATCGCTACATGCTGGTTTAATATAAGAAACAAGAAGAACACCTCTAACATAGAGCCGGATTATGAAATTAAATCATTAGACGAATTAGTTAAATTAATTGAAATGGATAATGAAACATAGCTGAGTGCGGGGCTTAACGTAGCAGGTTCCAAACAGAAACGTCACACATATGTCAAGTTGTGCTAGTGAGCTATTAATTCTCAGTTTTTCAAAAATTAAAGCCAGTAAATGAATTAAGTCAAAACACATTTACTGGCTTTTTTCTAGTAATTGAATCTTGGTTTTTATATAGAAATGATTTGAATCACTTTTTTGTTCACGCTATGAAACGATTATTTAGGAGACCAAACAAGTACATCGTGGCCTTCAGGGTTTTTGGCATGAACATCTTCAAAATCTTGATTGATTAAAAAGTTTTTAGAATTTTGACGTGCAATCGCTTTGATAGGCATATTATAAGATTTGGCATAATCAATGAGTGATTGGCCGTATCCTTTATTTTGGTACTTCTCTAATACTTCCAATTTCCATAATAGTAAATAGTCATCAAATTCTGGAAAATAAATTTCCTCAACATCACCTTTTTTTAACAACGCCATACGCGCAACAAGGTTTTCACCATGGAAAATGCCATAGAATGGTGAATCGGAACTAGCGTCTATCATTTGACCTTGTAGTTCTTCTACCATGTATAAATCTTTGTTTCCAAACGCTCTAAAAGCTTCAAATAACTCGTCTGTTTTATAATTAATTTCAAGATGTTTAACTTCACTCATTTTCGTTATCCCCCTTATTTCTTTAGTTTTATTATAACTTAAATAATATGTAAATTTCATTCAATTATATTTTCCTTAGCAAAGACATCTTTTACAATACTATTTATAATTTTTTAAGCCGTAAAATTGTCATATAGTGCTATAATCTTTATACTATATGAGTAATAGCTATGTTGAAGGAGTATGGATATGGACTGTCGAGTAACTCAGTTTAAAGAAAAAGATTTATTTATTTCAAAATTAAAAGAAAGTGACAAGCGATTATTAGCGTTTTATCAGTATGATCCTGTTGCATCATCTAGCTTCACTGCGAGAATGGAACGTCCAAATAATGGTAGAGAACAACAATTAGCACAAATCATTAAAGACGAAATGGCAGATTTAAAATTAACGACTTCTCAACTAGAGCACATAGAGGCGCTTGGACAAGGTGCAAAAGTAGTCATCGGTGGTCAACAAGCCGGTCTATTTGGTGGACCTTTATATACGTTCCATAAAATACTTTCAATTGTTACGTTAAGTAATCAACTAACTAAAGCATACGGTGAAACGGTTGTACCAGTATTTTGGATTGCCGGGGAAGATCATGACTTTGATGAAGTCAATCATACGTATGCATATAATGGCAATGAGGCACAAGTAAAGAAAGTTAAATATCATACAATGACACCACCAGAAACTAATGTTTCAAGATATACACCTGATAAGGAAGCACTAATCAATGCATTAAATCTTTTCTTCAAAGAATTAAAAGAAACTAAGCATTCTAAACCTTTATATAACTTATGTGTGGATATTATTAATACGTTTGATACATGGACAGATATCTTTAAAGCTTTATTACATGAAGTCTTTAAAGATTACGGTTTGTTACTCATTGATGCACAAAATAATAACCTTAGACAACTGGAGAAACCATTATTAAAAGAAATTGTAAATCATCACGCTAAAATTGATCAGGCATTTAGACAAACACAAGAGCAAACTATTGAGGCTGGGTTAACACAAATGATTCAGACTGACACGAATGTTCATTTATTCCTTCATGAAGATGGGATGCGACAATTAATTACAAGAGATGGGGACTATTTTAAATTAAGTAAGTCTGAGAGCACTTTCTCAGAAAAGGAACTCATGGAATTGATAGAAGCTGAGCCAGAGCGATTCTCAAACAACGTTGTCACAAGACCAGTCATGGAAGAATGGTTATTCAATACTGTAGCATTCATAGGTGGCCCAAGTGAGATTAAGTATTGGGCAGAATTAAATGGTGTGTTCCAATTACTAGATGTTGAAATGCCTATTGTTTTACCACGTATGAAAATCACTTATATGATGGAGAGAACAGAAAAGCTATTGAAGCAATACAATTTGAATGTTGAAAAAGTAATTCAAACTGGTATTGATGATGACAAAAATAAATTTGTACGAGAAAAAGCATCCAACACCTTCATTCAACAAGTAGAAGAATTGCAAGCTAAACATGACAATGTATATGAGCAATTATTAAATGAAGTTCAAGGAAATCAAGACAATTTAAATTTAGTTACTAAAAATAGAGACATTCATCATAAACAATTTGATTATTTACTTAAGCGCTATTTATTAAATATTGAACGAGAAAATGATATTAGCATGAGACAATTTAGAGAATTGGATTTCGTATTACATCCTCACCACGGACTGCAAGAAAGAATTTGGAATCCACTCCAAATTATGAATGATTTTGGGATTGATGTGTTCAGTCCCTCCACTTATCCACCACTTGAATACACATTTGATCAAATCATTGTAAAACCTTAATAAATCAGGCATTAGCCCTATTTTATCGAAATGATAAAATAGGGTTTTTTTGTATAGAAAAAAGAATTTTAAGATATTTTACAGAATTAGTGGAGGATAGTGGGGATATGTGGTAAATTATAAATAAGGTGAGGTGATAATAATGTTCATGGGAGAATACGAGCATCAACTTGATGCTAAAGGACGTATGATAATTCCATCTAAGTTTAGATATGACTTAAACGAACGTTTTATTATCACACGAGGCCTTGATAAATGTTTATTCGGTTACACACTTGAAGAATGGCAACAAATAGAAGACAAAATGAAAACCTTACCTATGACAAAAAAAGACGCACGTAAGTTTATGCGTATGTTCTTCTCAGGTGCGATTGAAGTGGAATTGGATAAGCAAGGGCGTATTAATATTCCTCAAAATTTAAGGAAATACGCTAATTTAACAAAAGAATGTACAGTAATAGGCGTCTCAAATCGAATTGAAATTTGGGACAGAGAAATTTGGAAAGATTTTTATGATGAATCTGAGGAAAGTTTCGAAGATATTGCTGAAGATTTAATAGATTTTGATTTTTAATGGAGGAATAAGTCGTGTTTCATCATATTAGCGTCATGCTCAACGAAACAATAGATTATCTAGACATCAAGGAAGATGGTATTTATGTAGACTGTACGCTTGGTGGCGCGGGTCATGCTCTCTATTTATTAAATCAATTAAACGATGACGGTAGATTAATTGCGATTGATCAAGACACAACAGCATTAGATAATGCTAAAGAAGTATTGAAAGATCATCTACACAAAGTCACGTTCGTACATAGTAATTTTAGAGAATTGACTGACATTTTGAAAAATTTGAACATTGAAAAGGTAGACGGAATTTATTATGACTTAGGCGTTTCGAGTCCACAATTAGATGTTCCAGAGCGAGGATTTAGTTATCATCATGATGCCAAACTGGATATGAGAATGGATCAAACGCAGCAACTTAGCGCATATGAAGTAGTCAATCAATGGCCATATGAAGCGCTTGTTAAGATTTTTTATCGTTATGGAGAAGAAAAATTTTCTAAACAAATAGCGAGACGAATCGAAGCACATCGTGAACATCAGCCTATCGAAACTACATTAGAGCTAGTTGACATCATCAAAGAAGGCATTCCTGCTAAAGCTCGAAGAAAAGGTGGTCATCCTGCAAAACGTGTATTTCAAGCTATACGTATAGCAGTCAATGATGAGTTATCTGCATTCGAGGATTCAATTGAACAAGCGATTGAGCTTGTGAAAGTTGGAGGCAGAATTTCAGTAATCACTTTCCACTCTTTAGAAGACAGATTATGTAAGCAAATGTTCCAAGAGTATGAAAAGGGTCCTGAAGTGCCACGAGGGTTACCAATTATTCCTGAAGCTTACACACCTAAACTTAAAAGAGTAAATCGTAAACCAATAACGGCAACTGACACAGATTTGGATGAAAATAACAGAGCGCGCAGTGCAAAATTACGTGTTGCAGAAATTTTAAAATAAGGAGTAATTGACGATGGCTGTAGAAGAAATATATGAACCATATGAAGACGTCCAGCACAATAGTATACCGAAACAACAACCTCAACCCAAACCACAAACACGAACTGTCACAAAAAAGGTTGTAGTTCAACTCACAAGGTTTGAGAAATACTTATACATAACACTTGTTACTGCAATTGCAGTTATTGCTATCTATATGCTATCTTTAAAAATGGATGCGTATGATACTAATGGAAAAATTGCAGATTTAGATTCTAAAATTGAACAACAATCAAGTGAAAATAGCGCGATTCAATCTGAAATAAAGAAAAGTTCTTCTTACCAACGCATTTACGACAAGGCTAAAGCACAAGGTATGAGCCTAAATAACGACAATGTAAAGGTAGTGCGTACAAATGGCGAAGCGAAAAATTAAAATTAGAAAAAATAAATTAGGAGCAGTCCTCCTTGTTGGTATATTCGGACTGCTCTTTTTTATATTGGTTTTAAGATATGCGTACATAATGATTACAGGTCATTCAGATGGACAAGATTTAGTTATGCGGGCAAATGAAAAGTATCTTGTTCAAACCAATGAACAGGCGGAACGAGGTAAGATCTACGATAGAAACGGTAAAATTCTCGCAGAAGATGTAGAAAGATACAAAGTTGTGGCTGTTGTCGATAAAAGTGCAGGTAAAAGTGGTGATAAACCACGCTATGTTGAAGATAAGAAAAAAACTGCTAAAGCATTATCTAAAATTATAGATATGAAACCTGAAGAAATTGAAAAAAGGCTTAATCAGAAAAAAGCATTCCAAGTAGAATTTGGGCAAAAAGGAACCAATTTAACGTATCAAGATAAGCAAAAACTCGAAAAAATGGATTTACCTGGCATCACATTATATCCAGAAACTGAACGATTTTATCCAAATGGTAATTTCGCGTCTCATTTAATTGGGATGGCTCAGAAAAATCCGGATACAGGCGAATTAAAAGGTGCACTTGGTGTAGAAAAAATCTTTGACAGTTATTTAAGTGGTACTAAAGGTGCGTTGTCGTATATTCAAGATATTTGGGGATATATAGCTCCAAATACTAAAAATGAAAAATCACCTAAACGTGGCGACGATGTTCATTTAACGATTGACTCTAATATTCAAGTGTTCGTAGAGGAAGCACTGGATGATATGGTTAAGCGATATCAACCAAAAGATTTATTTGCTGTTGTGATGGATGCACAAACGGGTGAGATCTTAGCTTTTAGTCAACGACCTACGTTTAACCCAGAAACTGGCGAAAACTTTGGAAAAAAATGGGCAAACGACTTATATCAAAATACGTATGAACCTGGTTCAACATTTAAATCATTCGGTTTAGCAGCAGCTATACAAGAAGGTAAGTTTGATCCTGATAAGAAATATGAGTCTGGACACCGTGATATTATGGGGTCTCGAATTTCTGACTGGAATAGAACTGGTTGGGGAGAAATCCCAATGTCTCTTGGATTCACTTACTCTTCAAATACATTGATGATGCATTTACAAGACCTTGTAGGTGCTGACAAAATGAAATCTTGGTATGAACGATTTGGCTTTGGTAAAAAAACAGGCGGCCTATTTGATGGTGAAGCTGAAGGCCATATTGCCTGGTCAAATGAATTACAACAAAAAACATCATCATTTGGACAATCTACAACTGTAACGCCAGTACAAATGATTCAGGCACAATCTGCTTTCTTTAATGATGGCAATATGTTGAAACCTTGGTTTGTTGAAAGTATTAACAATCCAGTTTCTAAGAAAACATTCTATCAAGGCAAAAAAGAATTTGCGGGCAAACCCATCACTGCTTCAACTGCAAGTAAAGTAGAAACTGAACTAGATAAAGTAGTTAATAGTAAGAAAAGTCATGCGATGAACTATAGAGTAGACGGCTATGATATTGAAGGTAAAACTGGTACCGCCCAAGTAGCAGATGAAAATGGTGGCGGTTATGTTAAAGGTGAGAACCCTTACTTTGTAAGTTTCATAGGCGACGCACCTAAGAAAAATCCTAAGGTTATCGTTTATGCTGGAATGAGTTTAGCTCAGAAAAACGACCAAGAAGCCTATGAAATGGGTGTAAGTAAAGCATTTAAACCAATCATGGAAAATACACTTAAATATTTAAATGTAGGTTCTAAAACTGATGAAACAAAATCAGCACAATATTCAAAAGTTCCGAATGTATCAGGACAGTCTACAGATAAAGCGAAAGAAAGTCTGCAATCTGAAGATTTACAAGCAGTAGTTATTGGTAATGGAGATAATGTTAAATCGCAATCGATTAAACCAAACAAAAAACTATTGCCTAATAGTAAAGTGCTTTTATTAACCGATGGCGATATCACAATGCCAAATATGAAGGGTTGGACAAAAGATGATGTACTTGCCTTCCAAGAATTAACCGGCATTAACGTTACAACAAAAGGTAGTGGTTACGTCACAAAACAATCGGTTACGAGTGGAACAACATTAAAAGATAATAGTAAAGTTGAAATTGAATTATCTACTGAAGACCCTGATGACACGTCGACAAATGCTAGTGCTAATGATTCAACATCAAATGATGCTTCTAATAAAGAACAATCAAGTGATGATTCGTCAGATAAAGACAAATCAAATTCGTCTTCTGACACTAGTGGGGAAGACAACAAAGAAGATTCATCTCGTTCATCTGGCCAAGACGAGTAGTCCAGTACGACGCACAACGCTAGTAAGTAATCAGACATTGTCTTGAAAAGGTAGATGATGAGGTACAGGTATTGGATGAACACTGATGTTTTTATAAATTACGCATCATCAAAGTGTTTCATTCAATACTGTACTCATATTTAAATGAATTCACTTACAAATATTGATAAAATAAATAAGATATTATAACGAAGTTAACTCAGAGTACAACGTTTAAAAATTAAATATATAAAGGAGACCATTATGCTTTTTATACTCGCGTTTATCGCACTACTAATTACTTTTATTTTAGTACCAATATTAATCCCAACACTTAAGCGAATGAAATTTGGACAAAGTATTCGTGAAGAAGGTCCGCAAAGTCATATGAAGAAGACAGGAACACCTACAATGGGTGGCTTGACTTTTTTAATTAGTATTATCATTACGTCAATTATTGCAATTTTCTTTGTAGATAATTCAAATCCAATCATATTATTATTATTTGTAACCATTGGTTTTGGTTTGATTGGCTTTATCGATGATTACATCATCGTAGTTAAGAAGAACAATCAAGGTTTAACAAGCAAACAGAAATTTTTAGCACAAATCGCTATTGCAATAGTATTCTTTGTACTTAGTGACGTATTTCATCTTATAGCGTTTTCAACTGATCTAAATATACCTTTTACAAATATTAGCATTCCATTATCATTTGCTTACGTTATTTTTATCGTATTTTGGCAAGTTGGATTCTCAAATGCTGTGAATTTAACAGATGGTTTAGATGGCTTAGCAACAGGACTATCAATCATTGGTTTTACAATGTATGCCATTATGAGCTTTGTTTTAGATTCACCAGCAATTGGTGCATTTTGTATCATAATGATTTTTGCTTTATTAGGTTTTCTACCATATAACCTTAATCCTGCAAAAGTATTTATGGGTGATACAGGTAGTTTAGCCTTAGGTGGTATTTTTGCTACAATCTCAATTATGTTAAATCAAGAATTATCATTATTACTAGTTGGATTAGTATTTGTAATCGAAACAGCTTCAGTTATGTTACAAGTTGCTTCTTACAAACTTACAAAAAAACGTATCTTTAAGATGAGCCCAATCCACCATCACTTTGAATTAAGTGGTTGGGGAGAATGGAAAGTTGTAACAGTATTTTGGACAGTTGGTTTAATTTCAGGATTAATCGGATTATGGATAGGAGTGCATTAGCATGCTCGATTATAAAGGATTAGAAAATAAAGATGTCCTTGTGGTAGGATTAGCAAAAAGCGGATATGAAGCAGCTAAGTTACTAATTAAACTAGGTGCAAATGTAACAGTCAATGATGGCAAAGATTTATCTCAAGATCCACATGCCAAAGATTTAGAAGCATTAGGTGTTAAAATTGTTGATGGTGGTCATCCTTTATCGTTACTTGATAATAATCCTATTATTGTCAAAAACCCTGGTATCCCATACACCGTTTCTATTATTAAAGAGGCTTATCAACGTCATTTAAAGATTTTAACTGAGGTCGAATTAAGCTATTTAATATCTGAAGCACCTATTATTGCAGTTACTGGTACCAATGGTAAAACAACTACCACTTCTTTAATAGGAGATATGTTCAAGAAAAGTAGATTGACTGGTCGTTTATCTGGAAATATAGGTTATGTGGCATCTAAAGTAGCACAAGAAACGTCGCCAGATGAATTTCTTATAACTGAATTGTCATCTTTTCAATTATTAGGTGTAGAGCAATATCGTCCGCATATTGCAATTATTACAAACATATATTCAGCGCATCTTGATTATCACGAAACGCTTGAAAATTATCAAAATGCTAAGAAACAAATTTATAAAAATCAAACCGAAGATGATTATTTAATATGTAATTATCATCAAAGACAATTAATTGAGTCAGAGAATTTAAAAGCTAAGACACTGTATTTCTCTACACATCAGGAAGTTGACGGTATTTACATTAAAGATGGCTTTATTATCTATAAGGGCATAAGAATCATAAATATAGATGATTTAGTTCTACCAGGTGAGCACAATTTAGAGAATATTCTAGCTGCGGTATTGGCCTCTATTCTAGCTGGTGTCCCAATAAAGGCCATCGTTGATAGTTTAACGACATTCTCCGGCATAGATCATAGATTGCAATATATTGGCGCCAATCGCACGAATAAATATTATAACGATTCTAAAGCTACGAATACATTAGCAACACAGTTTGCATTAAATTCCTTTAAACAACCTATAGTATGGTTATGTGGTGGTTTAGATCGTGGGAATGAATTTGATGAATTAATCCCTTATATGAAAAATGTTCGTGTTATGGTTGTTTTTGGTCAAACGCAAGAAAAATTTGCTAAACTTGGCAATAGTCAAGGCAAAATCGTCGTCAAAGCTACAGATATTGAAGATGCAGTGAAAAAAGTACAAGATGTAGTTGAACCGAATGATGTTGTCTTATTATCTCCAGCTTGTGCAAGTTGGGATCAATATAATACATTTGAAGAACGTGGAGAAAGATTTATAGAGAGCTTCCGTGCCCACTTACCATCTTATTAAAGGTTGTGAAATCAAGTGAAAGATAAACGACGTAAAAATAATAAGGTGAGCTCGATTCAAAGTCTTATCGAAAAGAGAAATCGAGAACTAAATAATGAAGACCACCTTTCAAATCATGTAAATAATAATGACTTACCCACTGATGATGATCAATTGTATAAAATAAAAAAGCAAACTGATGAATCAAATCGAGAAAATGAGAACAATTCAGCAGACACACAGAAAACGGAAAGCCAAATCAAGGATTCTGAATCATTAGAACAAAATACATCTAGTGATCCATCGCATAAAAGCATAGAGAAAAAAGCCGAGAATAATCATAGTCATGATAGTGAAAAACCAGAGAAAAGGCATACGCTTTCTACTCAGTCAGAAGAACCTACGCACAAATTTACTGTCAAAGATAGGTTGAAAGAATTTAACGATAATCGTAAGAGACGAAAGCGTGAAAAGGATGCTCGATTCGATCATTTATCACCTCAAGAAAGAAAAGAACAACTAAGAATTCAGCGAAGGAAACGTCAAAAAAGAGTTCAGTATATTATCCTAACCGTTTTAATACTGTTAATTATCTTATTTTTACTTTATATGTTTACACCACTAAGTAGAATTTCAAATATTAAAATTAGTGGAAATAACAACGTAACTGATAGTCAAGTTGAAAAAGCTTTAGATGTTAAAGACAATTCAAGGATGTATACGTATAGTAAACGTAAAGGGATTCAAAATCTGAAGAAAAACGATTTAATCAAAGACGTTAAAATTAAAAAACAATTACCTAATACATTGAAAGTACAAATAACTGAAAATCAAGTTGTGGGTGTTGTCAAAGAGAAAAATAAATATGTGCCAATCATTGAAGGCAACGAAGAATTGAAAAACTTTGATGGTAATATTGCCGGTAGCGGTCCAATTATAGATGGATTTAAAGGTAAAGAAAAAGATAACATGATTAAAGCGTTGTCTAAGATGTCTCCAGAAGTGAGAGATATGATTTCAGAGGTGAGTTACGCACCCAAACAAAACAGTCCTAATCGAATTCTTTTATATATGCAAGATGACATGCAAGTGGTAGGTAATATCAAAACAATTGCTAATAAAATTAAATATTACCCTCAAATGTCACAATCTTTAGCGAAAGATGATTCAGGAAATCTAAAAACACAAGGATATATAGATTTATCTGTAGGTGCATCATTTATCCCGTATAATGAAAATAGTAGCGGAGATTCTAAATCTGATCAAAATGTTCGTCAAAAATCACAACAAGAAACAGATGCAAAAGATGAGTTACAAAGTGCATTAAATAAAATTAACGAACAATCAGATTCAAATAATTAAAAAATTTCGATATTAATATGTGTTTATAGTTCACAAGCCTTTCGACGTATTGTAAACTAAACATAGTGTATTTTAATAGTAATTTGTCAGGAGGTGCCTATCTATGGAGGAACATTACTATGTAAGCATAGATATTGGTTCATCAAGTGTAAAAACAATAGTAGGCGAGAAATTTCACAATGGTATCAATGTGATAGGTACAGGACAAACCTACACTAGCGGTATTAAGAACGGATTAATTGATGATTTCGACATTGCTAAACAAGCAGTTAAAGATACAATTAAAAAAGCTTCTATCGCATCAGGTGTAGACATTAAAGAAGTTTTCTTAAAATTACCTATCATAGGTACAGAAGTATATGATGAAGCAAATGAAATTGATTTTTATGAAGATACTGAAATAAACGGCACACATATTGAAGAAGTGCTAGAAGGTATTCGTCAAAAAAATGATGTAGCGGATACTGATGTCATTGATGTTTTCCCGATTCGTTTTATAGTAGATGGGGATAACGAAGTATCAGACCCTAAAGAATTAATTGCTAGACACTCATTGAGAGTTGAAGCTGGGGTTATTGCAATTCACAAATCTATTTTAATCAACATGATTAAATGTGTAGAATCATGTGGCGTAGACGTTTTAGATGTTTATTCAGATGCATATAACTATGGTTCAATTCTTACTGCCACTGAAAAAGAATTAGGCGCGTGTGTTATTGATATTGGTGAAGATTTAACACAAATAGCCTTTTATGAACGTGGCGAATTAGTAGATGCTGATTCAATTGAATTAGCAGGTCGCGATATTACTGATGATATTGCTGAAGAATTAAATACTACATATGAAACAGCTGAAAAGATTAAACATCAGTATGGTCATGCTTTTGCTAATTCAGCATCAGAACAAGATGTATTCAGCGTTGACCAAGTAGATAGTGATGAATTAGTAGAATATACTCAAAAAGACTTAAGTGCAGTAATTGAGAGAACAATGCAAGATATCTTTGATGAGGTATTTGATGTATTAGTCGACTTAGGTTTAACACGAGTAAACGGCGGTTTCATTGTAACAGGTGGTTCTTCAAATTTATTAGGTGTTAAAGAATTACTCAATACGATGGTAAATGAAAAAATCAGAATTCATACACCATCACAAATGGGTATCAGAAAACCAGAATTCACATCAGCGATTTCTACTATATCTAGTAGCATCACTTTTGATGAGCTGCTAGATTATGTTACAATGAGTTATCAAGATAATGATGAATTTGAAGAAGAAGTTATTGAAGATAACGAAAAAGAGCATACTTCTAAATCTGGTGGATTTGACTGGTTTAAACGTAAGTCAAATAAAAATGAAGATACTTATGAAGAAGACTACAACGAACCACATGAAAGAACAGAAAAAGTAGGCGACGATGATAAGTATGAAAGCCATGAAACTCATCACGATACGACAGAACATTATGATGATGATCAAGAAAAACCTCAAAAAGAAGAGGGTAAATTTAAAAAACTTATGAAATCTCTATTTGAATGATGGGCCATTAAGACTAGGAGGAAATATAAATGTTAGAATTTGAACAAGGATTTAATCATTTAGCGACATTAAAAGTCATCGGTGTAGGTGGTGGCGGTAATAACGCTGTTAACCGTATGATCGACCATGGTATGAATAATGTAGAATTTATTGCAATTAACACAGATGGACAAGCTTTAAACTTATCTAAAGCAGAATCTAAAATCCAAATTGGTGAGAAATTAACACGTGGACTTGGTGCAGGTGCTAACCCAGAAATTGGTAAAAAAGCAGCTGAAGAATCTCGTGAACAAATTGAAGATGCTATCCAAGGCGCAGATATGGTATTCGTAACTGCTGGTATGGGTGGCGGTACTGGTACAGGTGCTGCACCAGTAGTAGCTAAGATTGCTAAAGAAATGGGAGCATTAACTGTAGGTGTTGTAACGCGTCCATTCGGATTTGAAGGACGTAAACGTTCAACACAAGCAGCTGCTGGTGTTGAAGCTATGAAAGCAGCTGTAGATACATTAATCGTTATCCCTAACGACCGTTTATTAGACATCGTTGACAAATCAACACCTATGATGGAAGCATTTAAAGAAGCAGATAATGTATTACGCCAAGGTGTTCAAGGTATCTCTGACTTAATTGCTGTATCAGGTGAAGTAAACTTAGACTTTGCTGACGTTAAGACAATCATGTCTAACCAAGGTTCAGCATTAATGGGTATTGGTGTATCTTCTGGTGAAAATAGAGCAGTTGAAGCAGCTAAAAAAGCTATTTCATCACCATTACTTGAAACTTCAATCGTTGGTGCTCAAGGTGTGTTAATGAACATCACTGGTGGAGAATCACTTTCATTATTCGAAGCGCAAGAAGCAGCTGACATCGTACAAGATGCAGCAGATGAAGATGTGAATATGATCTTTGGTACAGTTATCAATCCTGAATTACAAGATGAAATCGTAGTTACTGTAATTGCAACAGGTTTTGAAGACAAACCAACTTCACAAGGACGTAAAGCTTCAAGCACAGGTTTCGGAACAAGTGCAACTTCAGGTACTTCATCTCAAGCAAGTACACCTAGAGAAGAATCATTCTCTCAAAGTTCATCAAGCACGCGTTCTTCTGAAAGCGTATCTGAAAGAAGTCATACTACTAAAGATGACGACATTCCTAGCTTTATCAGAAATAGAGAAGAAAGACGTTCTAGAAGAACTAGACGTTAATTCAAATAAGTTTAGACTATATTTCGTTGTATGATTAAGTGTTTTTATCGTCTTAATCATTCCTAAAAGGGAGTAGAACGACGAATTCACTTGTGGATTCATGTTCGCTCCCTTTTTATTTACTTTCAAGTAAAGTGAAGATTGTTATATAATATAATTATATTCAATTTTAGAGTAAGGCTTTTTAAATCGATAAATATAAAACATAAAATTAAGGTGGTTTGATTTCGTGTCAGAGAAGTTTGTGAAGTATCCCCATTACTTAAATTATGAATCTAAAGACTTGATGCGTGTAAATTTGGGATTCACTACAAGAGAGGGTGGCTATAGCCTATATCCTGAAGCGTCATTTAATATGGCCAGATATGTGGATGATGAACCTGAAAATATTACGAAACATCAAGAAATATTGGCGGATGCAATTGGATTTGAAAGCGCGCATTGGGTATTCCCGATTCAAACACATGAAAATCGTGTGATTGAGATTACACAAAGTCATCGTGGGACTAACATTAATAGTTTAACAGATGAACTATATGGTATCGACGGGATGTATACATATGAATCTGATACGTTATTAACTATGTGTTATGCAGACTGTGTACCCGTTTACTTTTACAGTGAGAAACACCACTATATAGGTTTAGCACATGCAGGATGGCGAGGTACTTATGGCCAAATCGTTAATGAAATGTTAAAACAAATTGATTTTGATTTAAAAGATTTAAATATAGTGATAGGACCATCGACATCAACGACGTATGAAATTAATGATGATATTAAATCGAAGTTTGAAACGTTACCAATTAATGTAGAGTCATATATTGAGACACGTGGAGAAAATCGACATGGCATTGACTTAAAACGTGCTAATGCATTATTACTTCATCATTATGGTGTGCCAATGGACAATATATATATTACTGATTATGCTACATCAGAAGATTTGTCTCTTTTCTTTTCATATCGTATTGAAAAGGGCCAAACAGGAAGAATGTTGGCATTTATAGGACAAAAATAAGCTATTTAAAGTAATGATTGTCGAAATACAATAGGTATGTGAAAACAAATATTAATAATCATTGTACTTAACAAATGTTAAAGAGGTTGGGTAGAATATGGACGTAAAAGATAATTTAAAAAATATTGAAAGTGAAATTCAAGCACACTTTGAAAATAGTGAAGCAAGTTCCTTGCCAAACGTGATTGCAGTGACAAAATATGTTACAATAGACCGTGCTAAAGAAGCTTATGATGCTGGGCTAAGACATTTTGGTGAAAACAGATTAGAAGGCTTTTTAGAGAAGAAATCTGCGTTACCTGACGATGTTACGATGCATTTTATAGGTTCTTTACAATCTAGAAAAGTAAAAGAAGTAATTAACGACATTGATTACCTGCATGCATTAGATCGACTTAGTCTAGCTAAGGAAATTAATAAACGAGCTGATCATGAGATTGCCTGCTTCGTACAAGTTAATGTCTCAGGTGAAGAATCTAAACATGGTATTGCTTTGAATGAAGTTAATCACTTCATAGAACAAATGAAACAATATGATAACATTAAAATTGTCGGATTAATGACTATGGCACCCTATACAGATGATACAGCTTATATTCGTCAGTTATTTAAACAATTACGATTAAAACGAGATGAAATTAAAAACCTTAAATTAGATTATGCACCATGTGATGATTTATCTATGGGAATGAGTAATGACTATGCAATTGCTGTAGAAGAAGGTGCTTCATTTATAAGAATAGGGACTAAACTTGTTGGAGAATAGGAGTGAGCCCCGTGGCTATTAAAGATTTATTTAATAATTTTTTTCTAATGGATGATGAAGAGGAAGTAGAAAGCCCTGAAGAGCGACAACGTCGTGTAGTTCAGAATGAAGAAACAGAAACAAACCATGTTCAGCAGAATCAACCACAACAATCTGAACGTTCATATAGCAATCAAAGTAAATTAAAGAGCGTACCGCAAAAGAAAGCATCAAGAAATTATAACTCAGAAGAAAGGAATGTGCGTATGAATCAACCACCATCAAAGTCAAACAGTAAAAATGTTGTGACGATGAATCAATCGTCGCAAAGCTATAGTGGCAACGAAAGTTCAAAAATGTGCTTATTCGAGCCACGTGTATTTTCTGATACGCAAGATATCGCAGATGAATTAAAAAACCGTCGCGCTACATTAGTTAATTTACAACGCATTGACAAAATTTCAGCTAAACGTATTATTGATTTCTTAAGTGGTACAGTTTATGCGATTGGTGGGGATATTCAACGTGTAGGTACTGACATATTCCTTTGTACACCTGATAACGTGGAAGTTGCGGGAAGTATCACAGACCACATTGAACAAATGGAAACGCAGCACTACGAATAAGGAGACATTATATGGATGTAGGTTTATTAGCTACTATTTTTGATTTTATAATATTTCTAGTACAAATATATTATTTTGGAATGATTATATATTTCTTTACATCTTGGGTACCAAGTGTTAGAGAATCTAAATTAGGCCAAATACTAGGTAAATTATATGAACCATTTTTAGAACCATTTAGAAAGATTATCCCACCAATTGGAATGATTGACATTTCTTCACTTGTAGCTTTGTTTGTACTTGTATTATTCCAAGCTGGGTTAAGAAGTATTTTTAATATGATACTTATTTATTTAGTGTAATAATTAATGAAGTTGAAGAGGCTGAGACAATACAAATGTTTGTTTCAACCTCTTTTATCATTTGAATTAGATATAAGAGAGGTGTAACAGTAATCGATATTTATCAACATTTTAGAGATGAAGAGCAAGTGCTAATTGATCAATTAATAGATAAGTGTGATCAGGTCGAACAGCAGTATGCACCTATTTTGACAAACTTTCTTGATCCGAGAGGGCAATATATTCTTGAAGTTATCACAGGCAGTTATGAAGATATGCATGTGACATTTTTTGGTGGAAATCACGCTGAAAGAAGAAGAGGAATGATAGCACCAAGTTATTTTGATCCAGAGGAAGACGATTTTGAAGAAGTATTAATTCAGATTAATTACCCTGAAAAGTTTGTTCATCTTCAACACCAGCATGTGTTAGGCACACTCATGTCATTAGGAATTGAAAGAGAACAAGTCGGAGATATCATTGTAGGAGAACATATTCAATTTGTTTTGACAAAGCAACTAGAATCATATATTATGTTGGAATTAACAAAGATTAAAGGTGCTACAGTTAAACTTAATTCTATTCCATTTAAAGATATGATACAATCAGTAGAGAATTGGAAAATTCAAGGAAGTACTGTAAGCGCATTGAGATTAGATGTCGTCGTAAAAGAAATGATTCATAAATCTAGATCAATTGCGAAACAATTAATTGAAAAGAAACGTGTCAAAGTGAATCATACGATTATTGATTCACCAGATTTTCAAATACAAACCAATGATTTATTATCTATTCAAGGATTTGGAAGGGCCCAAATCACTGATATAGGTGGTAGAACTAAAAAAGACAAAATACACATTAATTATCGAACATTGTTTAAGTAATAAATAGAAGTCAATTTAAAATTGATTTAAGGAGGATGTAGGATGCCTTTTACACCTAGTGAAATAAAAAATAAAGAATTTACAAAAGTGAAAAATGGTCTTGAACCAGCTGAAGTAAGTGATTATTTAAATCAATTAAGTCATGAAATTGAACGATTAAAAGATGAAAAAAAACAACTTGAAAAAGTAATTGAAGAGAGAGATACTAATATTAAATCTTATCAACAAGTACATCAATCAGTTAGCGATGCACTTGTTCAAGCACAACAAGCTGGCGAAGAAACAAAACAAGCAGCAAATAAAGAAGCGGAAGCTGTGATTAGTAAAGCGCAGGCACAAGCAGACTTAATCGTAAATGATGCTATTGAGAAAGCGCGTCATTTATCATTCCAAACGGAAGATATGAAACGTCAATCTAAAATCTTTAGATCTCGTTTCCGTATGTTAGTGGAAGCTCAATTAGATTTATTAAAAAATGACGATTGGGATTATTTACTCAACTACGATATCGATGCAGAACAAGTTACGCAAGAAAATTTTCAACATTTAAATAGTCAAGATATTACACCTGAGGAACAACTTAAAGCTCAGGCTCAGCAATCTGAAAGTGCGGTTACGAGCGAAAGTGATAGCCAATCAACCGATTCACTAAGTACAAGCGACGCTACTAGTACAAGTGAACCTGTTGCTTCAGAGGCAAGTGTGAGTCAAAGTGAATCAACATCAAATACAAATAAATAAATGTTATCAAATAAGACAGACACGTAGGAGATAATCAACTTTTTACAGCGAATTAGGGTCGGTGAAAGCCTAATAAAAGTCTATCTCTTATATCACTGACTTAGACAAAGTAATACGATATATATGAGAGAACTCTAAGTTGAGTTAACAAGGGTGGTACCGCGGTCATTCCGTCCCTTTTTAATTGAACTTAGAGTTCTTTTTTACATTTAAGGAGTGAAAACAATTATGAACTATAAAGATACTTTATTAATGCCAAAGACTGACTTCCCAATGCGTGGTGGATTGCCAAATAAAGAACCTCAAATCCAAGAACAATGGGAAGCTAACAACCAATACCAAAAAGCACTAGAAAAAAATAAAGGTAACCAATCTTATATCCTACATGATGGTCCACCGTATGCGAATGGTAATCTACACATGGGACATGCATTAAATAAAATCATTAAAGATATCATCGTCCGCTATAAAACGATGCAAGGATTTTATGCACCATACGTTCCGGGTTGGGATACGCACGGTTTACCAATTGAACAAGCTTTAACTAAAAAAGGCGTTGATCGTAAA
This sequence comes from Staphylococcus sp. GDX8P54P, assembly GCF_017893165.1. Taxonomy (NCBI): domain Bacteria; kingdom Bacillati; phylum Bacillota; class Bacilli; order Caryophanales; family Staphylococcaceae; genus Staphylococcus; species Staphylococcus sp. GDX8P54P. The sequence goes on along the minus strand of NZ_JAESMM010000012.1, from coordinate 251,003 downwards.
AAAATGTCAATTGCCGAATTTAGAGAAAAATGCAAAGAATTTGCTTTAGAACAAATTGAATTACAAAAGAAAGACTTTAAACGTCTTGGTGTGCGTGGTGACTTCAATGATCCATACATCACTTTGAAACCAGAATATGAAGCGGCACAAATTCGTTTGTTCGGTGAAATGGCTGATAAAGGATTAATTTATAAAGGTAAAAAACCTGTTTATTGGTCACCTTCAAGTGAATCATCTTTAGCTGAAGCGGAAATTGAATACCATGATAAACGTTCAGCATCAATTTATGTTGCGTTTGATGTAAAAGATTCAAAAGGTATTGTAGATGAAGATGCACAATTTATTATTTGGACAACTACACCATGGACTATTCCATCAAACGTTGCGATTACTGTTCACCCTGAACTTAAATATGGTCAATATAACGTGAATGGTAAGAAATATATCATTGCACAAGCTTTATCTGAAAATGTAGCAGAAGCATTAGAATGGGATAAAGAAGCAATTCAATTAGAAAAAGAATTTACAGGTAAAGAATTAGAGTACGTTGAAGCCCAACACCCATTCTTAGATCGTGTATCACTTGTAATTAACGGTAACCATGTTACAACTGATGCAGGTACAGGTTGTGTTCATACCGCTCCTGGTCACGGGGAAGATGACTATATCGTTGGACAAAAATATGATTTACCAGTAATTAGTCCTTTAAATGATAAAGGTGTGTTCACTGAAGAAGGCGGACAATTTGAAGGTATGTTTTACGATAAAGCTAACAAAGCAGTTACTGATTTATTAACTGAAAAAAATGCTTTATTAAAACTTAACTTTATTACACATAGTTACCCTCATGATTGGCGTACTAAGAAACCAGTTATTTTCCGTGCAACACCACAATGGTTTGCTTCAATCAATAAGGTAAGACAAGATATCTTAGATGCAATTGAAGACACAGACTTCAAAGTAGATTGGGGTAAAACACGTATCTATAATATGATTCGTGATCGCGGAGAATGGGTTATTTCTCGTCAACGTGTATGGGGTGTACCATTACCAGTATTTTATGCTGAAAACGGCGATATTATCATGACTAAAGAAACGGTTAACCATGTAGCAGATTTATTTGAAGAACATGGCTCAAATATTTGGTTTGAAAAAGAAGCGAAAGACTTATTACCTGAAGGATTTACACATCCTGGTAGTCCAAATGGTACGTTTACAAAAGAAATGGATATCATGGATGTTTGGTTTGACTCAGGTTCATCACATCGTGGTGTATTAGAAAATCGTCCAGAATTAAGTTTCCCTGCAGATTTATACTTTGAAGGTAGTGACCAATATCGTGGTTGGTTTAACTCTTCAATTACTACTGCTGTGGCAACAAGAGGACAAGCACCATATAAATTCTTATTATCTCACGGCTTTGTAATGGACGGTGAAGGTAAGAAAATGAGTAAATCACTTGGTAATGTTATTGTTCCAGACCAAGTTGTAAAACAAAAGGGTGCTGATATCGCACGATTATGGGTTAGTAGTACGGATTACTTAGCTGACGTTCGTATTTCTGATGAAATCTTAAAACAAACATCTGATGTTTATCGTAAAATTAGAAATACATTAAGATTCATGTTAGGTAACATTAACGATTTCAATCCGGAAACAGATGCAATTCCTGAATCTGAATTATTAGAAGTAGACCGTTACTTATTAAACCGTTTACGTGAATTCACTGCAAGCACAATTAACCATTATGATAACTTTGATTATTTAAACATTTATCAAGAAGTTCAAAACTTTATTAATGTTGAATTAAGTAACTTCTATTTAGATTATGGTAAAGATATCCTTTATATCGAAGAGAAAAATGCGCATAAACGTCGCAGTATGCAAACAGTGTTATACCAAATCTTAGTTGATATGACGAAATTATTAGCACCTATTTTAGTCCACACAGCTGAAGAAGTTTGGACACACACACCACATGTGAAAGAAGAAAGTGTTCATTTAGCTGATATGCCTAAAGTAGTTGAAGTTGATCAAGCATTACTTGATAAATGGAATCAATTAATGGCATTACGTGATGATGTTAACCGAGCATTAGAAGTAGCACGTAACAATAAAGTAATCGGTAAATCACTCGAAGCAAAAGTTGTTATTGGTAATAACGACAACTTTAAAGCTGCAGCGTTCTTACAACAATTTGAAGATTTACAACAATTATTCATAGTTTCACAAGTTGAAGTTACAGATGCTGTGGACAATGCAGAGACTTACCAACATGGTGATATCAGAATTGACCACGCTGAAGGCGAAAAATGTGAAAGATGTTGGAACTACACTGAAGCATTAGGCGCAGTAGGTGAATTAGAACACTTATGCCCACGATGCCAACAAGTAGTTAAAACGTTAGTTTAATAGTATGTGAGCAAAAAGGAGCTGGACAGAAATAATTTTTCTAAAATTTATTTCATTGTCCTGCTCCTTTTTAATATTCGCAATATAATTTATACATAAAAAGAATAATAATACACAATGTTTCGCTTTTTGATTTAAGGTTATTTAGAAAGATATATTCATAGATAAATGACAGAACGAATTTTTAATAAACAGAGGTGGAACGATGAGTAAAATTTTATTAACAGGTGCATCTGGCTATATTGGTGGACACTTGAAAGCGCAATTAAAAGAGAATTACGAAATTATAGCAATTTCAAGAAACACTAAAAATAAAGAAAATGAACAGAATGTCACTTGGAAAGCTGCTGATTTATTTGATTTAGATGAAATCACAAAGGTTATGGAAGGGGTAGATACTGCAATTTACCTTGTTCATTCTATGATGCCTAATGCTAAATTGACGCAAGCAAATTTTGAAGATATGGATGCCTTATTAGCGGATAATTTTGCGAGAGCTGCTAAAAAACAAGGCGTAAAACATATTGTTTTTATGAGTGGTTTAATTCCCAATGAAGACAAGCTGTCGGCGCATTTACGTAGTCGTTTAGAATGTGAGAAAATTCTTGGCTCTTATGGCATACCGGTTAGCACATTGCGAGCAGGTTTAATTATTGGGGCAAAGGGAAGTTCTTACCCGATTTTAAAACGTTTAGTTGAACGTTTACCCGGAATGGTCTTACCTAGTTGGGCATATCATATGATTGCGCCCGTTTCAATCAACGATGTTATTGATAAACTCGCACTATTAGTCAAACGTACACCACAACATAATGAGGCTTTTGATATTACAGGTCCAGAAATTATGAATTATAAGGAATTAATACAACGCACGGCAGTAGTGTTAAATAAACGTTTACCAATCGTTGACTTACCAATTATCCCTATTTGGGTTAGTCGATATTGGGTACAACTTATTTCACAGGTGCCTAAAGAGATGGTTTACCCACTTATGAATAGTTTAGTTCATGATATGATTCCACAACCAGAACGCACACATCCTGATATATCTATTGGTAAGATGTCATATGAAGAAAGTTTAGAACAAGCGCTAAATGAAGAAAATAAAATGAATCAAAAACAAAATAAAAACAAAAAATCATCAAGTGAAAGTAAAAAAGAAAGCATCAAAGATGTAAGAGCAATATCACGTTTTAGTATTCCGGCCAATTATTCAATGGAAGATGTGGCTAAAACATATGCAACGTTTATTAACAATATTACGTTACATTTAATCAATGGCACTATAAATGAAAATAAATTTGATATTACACTGCCGTTTACGAATCAATTTATCTTAAAAATGGAACGTGATATGGAAGATTCTTCTGAGGATATGATTGTTTACAAAATCGTAGGTGGCAATTTAGCATTATCCAATAATGGTGGCAATGCTCGATTTGAATTTAGACGTATTTTAGATACGAATGAAGCAATCGTTGCGTTACAAGAATATGAGCCGACATTGCCTTGGGTAGTTTATAAATATACACAAGCTAATATTCATAAAACAGTTATGGAATTATTTGTAAATCATATGAATAAACGTGCTGAAGAAGATAAACAAGCATCATCATACAATAATCAGCTATTCAGTACTGTAGCGATGACTACAGGTGCGATTGTGGGTGCTTATCTAGGATCAAAAATATATCATCTGATTAAAGCATAAATCATCCATATTGATATAATGCATACGTTAATTTGTTTTAAAAGAACGTCCGAGTTATAGTGTATATATAGTTGAAAAAGACAATTTCTATTAAAATAATATAGAAATTGTCTTTATTATATATTAGCGTATATTTTAAAAAAGGAAACTAAGTAAAATGTAAATACTTTATTTTGAAGTCGGTATTTATAAGAGCGAACTAAAAAAACATAAATTGCAATATACATACAAAGACTGATAAAATTTGATAGATTTTAAGGTAAAATAAAAAGTATTATTTTCATCAAAGTGATTAATGCATCCAATAAAAATGATGCAATTGATTTACAGTCATATTAGGAGGCTACAATGTTTCATTCCAAGCATGCACATTTCGTAAATGGTATCACGTTAAATGTGAGAAATTTAGCTAATTTAAGACCATTTTATGAAACGGTATTAGGATTTGAAGTGATTACCGAAACACACCAATCTGTCCAATATGAGATTGGTCAATCTAATCATTTTATAACTTTAAAAGAAATTGTAAATGGTAGGGAACCGCTGTTATCTGAAGCCGGATTATTTTATATAGGTATATTGCTTCCTAATATAGCAGATTTAGCAGATTTACTTGTACAAATGACAGATTTTGAAATTCCAGTAAATGGTGGAGAACAAAGTGTCTGTACCTCTCTTTTTATTGAAGATCCAGAGGGAAATGCATTTAAGTTTTATGTCGATCACGATATAGATGACTGGGTGTACGATAATAAATATGTGAAATTGGATGTTGAAGCAATTCATGTTCCACGATTATTAACGCATGTAACAGATCAAACTTGGCAAGGCATTCCTAAAGGAACTAAAATTGGAAATGTATCTCTTAAATCGATACGTATGTCTGAAGTCAAATCATATTATTTAAACTATTTTGGGCTTGAAACATCTGCATATTTGGATAAGTTTTCACTCTATATGTCTTCAAATCAATATCATCATCATTTAGCAATTAATCAATGGTTATCAAGTACAAAGCGCGTTATGAATCCTATCACATATGGTCTCGCATTAATTGATTATTATTATCCTGAAACAACGCATATCGATGTTAAGGGTCCAGACGGACTTCAATTTAGATTTAATTTTATAGAAGTAGTGTGATTAAATGAAGAAATTTATAGCTATAATGTTTTTAGGTAGTGCACTTTTCACTGTTGGTGCAATATATGATGGTATTGATAATCAAGATATGACGCAACCTACAATTCATTTTTGGGAAAAGAATCCAATGAAATTCAATTTATATGCTAAGGGGCAGTGTACGTATTACGTGTTTGACAGAATACGACAAGATGGTAATATGATTAGCAATAAATGGGGTGATGCTAAGTATTGGGCTGCCAAAGCTGATGAAGAAGGATATACAGTAAATAATGAACCTAGTGTTGGCGCAATTTTGCAATATCCTAAAGGTCAATATGGTCATGTAGCATATATAGATAAAGTTCACCAGGATGGGTCGCTAACAGTATTTGATATGAACTATAATAAACCGTATGAAGTGACAAAAAGAACAGTTCATGACAATCAAGTAGACGAATTTAATTATATTCATCCAAAGGAAAATAAAAATGAAACAGCATAGTGAACTACAGTTACACCTCTCATGAGTTATTTGTAACTGTAGCTTTTTTTATGTATGGGAGTAAGCTATAATGTAGAGTGTTGTCAAAGTGTAGTGTGTGAATGGAGGCACGTGAATGAAAAAGAAATATTATATAACGATATCTTTAATCGTAGCAATCACAATATTAATCATTGATCAAGTAACTAAACGTATAATAGCTACAACAATGAATATTGGTGATTCGTATGAGGTTATTCCCAATTTTTTAAATATAACATCACATAGAAATAACGGTGCGGCGTGGGGAATATTAAGTGGTAAAATGGGATTCTTTTATATTATTACGCTTATAATTCTCGTCGTACTTGTATTATTTTATATTAAAGAAGCAAAGTATAATCTGTTTATGCAAGTTGCAATTAGTTTATTATTTGCAGGCGCATTAGGTAACTTTATTGATCGATTAGTAAATGGTGAAGTAGTTGATTTTGTTGATACGACTATTTTCGGATATGATTTTCCAATATTTAATGTTGCGGATTCAAGTCTAACAATAGGTGTATTATTCATCATCATTGCCTTACTTAAAGATGCAAATTCGAAAGAGTAGGAGGCTGTAATTTGAAAACACATGAATTTAAAATAGAAGATCAAGCTTATGTTGGACAGCGTATTGATAAATTATTACCTGAATTCAACAATGACTGGTCAAGAAGTCAAATACAAGATTGGATTAAAGACGATTTAGTAACAGTAAATGACAAAGTGATTAAATCTAATTATAAAGTTAAATTAAATGACAGTATTATCGTTACTGAAAAGGAAGTCGTTGAAGCTGATATTCAGCCGGAAAATTTAAACTTAGATATTTATTATGAAGATGAAGATGTTGCGATTGTATATAAACCTAAAGGTATGGTAGTTCACCCTTCACCAGGTCATTATTCAGGTACACTGGTTAATGGATTAATGTATCAAATTAAAGATTTATCTGGTATTAATGGTGAGATTCGTCCTGGTATCGTACATCGTATCGATAAAGATACATCAGGGTTATTAATGGTTGCGAAAAATGATATCGCGCATCGTGGTTTAGTTGAACAGTTAATGGATAAATCTGTTAAGCGAAAATATACTGCATTAGTACATGGAAATATTCCACATGATTACGGTACAATCGATGCGCCAATAGGAAGAAATGAGAAAGATAGACAATCTATGGATGTTGTTGATAATGGTAAAGAAGCCGTGACACATTTCAATGTGTTGGAACATTTTAAAGATTATACATTAATTGAGTGTCAATTAGAGACAGGGCGTACACACCAAATCCGTGTGCATATGAAATATATAGGATTTCCTCTTGTTGGAGACCCTAAATATGGTCCGAGAAAGACACTTGATATTGGGGGTCAAGCTTTACATGCAGGGGTTATTGGGTTTGAACATCCAGTCACACATGAATACATTGAACGACAAGCGGAGTTACCTGAAGCATTTGAAACATTATTAGAAGATATCCGTTTAAGAGAAGCTTAAGTTAATCATTCAATTGTCTAAAATGGAATTTAATCTAATAAAAAGTATTATTTAACACAGATAATTTTAAAATTTGCATTGACTTATAAGTCAAAAAGCATTAAGCTAATGACAGTTCAAAAAGAAAACGATGTCTTTAAACGAAAGTCCAGAGAGGCTTCAAAGACAATGAGTATAATTCTATACACTTTCTTAAAATCATTCATTGAGCACATTGATGAATTGTATAATGAGAATGACTTTATCATGTATCGTATAAACGTACATGTCCGTATATAAATTAAACCTCATGTCTTTGATTAAAGACATGAGGTTTTTTAATATTAAGAGGTGAGATAATGTCTGAACGTATCATCATGGATGAAGCTGCAATACAACGTACTGTAACGCGTATGGCGCACGAAATTCTAGAATACAATAAAGGTACAGAAAATCTTGTGTTACTCGGTATCAAAACGAGAGGCGAATACTTAGCACGACGTATTCAAGACAAAATCAATCAAATTGAACAAAAAGCAGTTCCGACAGGCACAATTGATATTACTCATTTTAGAGATGATATTGAAATTGCTAACAAGAAAATCACTCAAGACGCAATAGATATTGATGCTGATATTAATAACAAGGTCGTCATCATTATTGATGATGTGCTTTACACTGGTAGAACTGTTAGAGCTTCACTAGATGCGATTCTATTACATTCTCGACCAATTAAAATTGGATTGGCTGCACTTGTAGATCGAGGACATCGTGAGTTGCCTATCAGAGCCGATTTTGTAGGAAAAAATATTCCAACTGCTAAAGAAGAATCCGTTTCTGTGTTCTTAAATGAAAAGGATTCACAGAACGCAGTTATAATTGAATAAAGGCCTTTTAAATCAGTACGAGAGACTGAAAAAGGTAAAGTATTCAATAGTGAGTGTCAGTATGAAAGTTTCAAAATAAGTAGTAATGTGCTCACTAAAACAGAATACTTTGTCACGTATGTACAGATCACGTTGGATATGAAAACGTATCTGCTTACTAAATACGATTTTTTAGTCTCTTTACATTTATATGTTAAAGAGACTTTTTTTATGAAAGGAAGAAAAAAATGGAAAATGAACAAATGTTTGAACGCACCGTTAAGCCGGTGTTAGATGTACAGGATAAACCGCAACCGGCACAGTGGGCATTACTGAGTTTGCAACATCTATTTGCAATGTTTGGTTCTACTGTATTAGTACCATTCCTTACTGGCTTACCTATATCAGCTGCTTTACTTGCATCAGGAATAGGAACATTGCTTTACATCCTAATTACTAAAGCAAAGATTCCAGCATATTTAGGGTCAAGCTTCGCATTTATCACACCAATTATTACAGGATTGAGTACGCACAGTCTAGGCGATATGTTGGTCGCATTATTCGCTAGTGGCGTCATGTACGTCATCATCGGTATTCTAATCAAAATAAGTGGTACAGGATGGTTAATGCATTTACTTCCACCAGTAGTAGTGGGGCCAGTAATCATGGTGATTGGTTTAAGCCTAGCACCAACAGCAGTTAATATGGCAATGTTTGAGAATTCAGGTGATATGAAAGGGTACAACTTAAGCTATTTAGTTGTAGCACTTATCACATTACTTGTAACCATTATTGTCCAAGGGTTCTTCAAAGGATTCTTATCACTGATACCGGTACTTATTGGTATCATCGTCGGCTACATTGTTTCAATCTTTATGGGATTAGTAAACTTTTCAAATATTGCGAAAGCAAATTGGATTGACTTCCCTCACATCTATTTACCGTTTAAAGATTATGTACCGTCGATACACCTTGGTTTAATACTCGTCATGTTACCAATCGTGTTCGTAACAGTGAGTGAGCATATCGGTCACCAAATGGTAATCAATAAAATTGTAGGTAGAAACTTCTTCGAGGATCCAGGTTTACATCGCTCAATTATCGGTGATGGTGTGTCAACCATGTTCGCAAGTATTATTGGTGGTCCACCAAGTACAACATACGGCGAAAACATCGGTGTTCTCGCAATAACAAAAATTTATAGTGTTTATGTTATTGGTGGCGCAGCGGTCATCGCGATTGTCTTATCATTCATTGGAAAGTTCTCAGCGTTGATTTCATCAATACCTACCCCGGTAATGGGCGGCGTATCCATCTTGCTCTTCGGTATTATTGCAGCAAGCGGACTCAGAATGTTAGTTGAGAGCAATATCGATTTCGCAAGCAACCGTAACCTAGTCATTGCTTCAGTCATCTTAGTTGTAGGTATTGGTAACTTACTTATCAATTTAAAAGGTTTAGGTGTAAACCTTCAAATCGAAGGTATGGCACTCGCAGCACTTTCAGGTATTATCTTAAATTTAATTTTGCCAAAAGAAAAACAGGAATCAAAAAACTAATTTAACAAGGATTATTTATCAGGAGGCGCTTTATGAATAACTTATTATCTATGGAACATTTATCTAACGAGGACATTTACGATTTAATTCAAACAGCTTGTGATTATAAATCAGGAAAACAACCATTACCACAATTCGAAGGAAAGTTTGTTTCAAATTTATTCTTCGAAAACTCAACACGTACTAAATGTAGCTTTGAAGTAGCAGAGCAAAAATTAGGTCTTAAAGAAGTTAACTTTGAAACAAGTACATCATCAGTACAAAAAGGAGAATCACTGTACGACACATGTAAAACGCTTGAGAGCATCGGCGTTGATTTACTTGTCATAAGACATTCTCAAAATGCATATTATGAAGAACTAGAAAATCTTAATATCCCAATTGCAAATGCTGGTGATGGTAGTGGTCAACACCCTACACAAAGTTTATTAGATATCATGACAATTTATGAAGAGTATGGGTCATTTGAAGGATTAAATATCTTGATCTGTGGTGATATTAAAAATTCACGTGTAGCAAGAAGTAATTTCATAAGCTTAACATCACTAGGCGCAAATGTGATGTTCTCAAGTCCAGATGAATGGGTTGATGAATCTTTAGATGCACCATATGTGCAAATTGATGATGTTATCGACCAAGTAGACATTGTTATGTTATTACGTGTTCAACATGAACGCCATGGTATAACGGGTGAAGCTAACTTCGAGGCAAATGATTACCATGAACAATACGGTTTAACAATGGATAGATATAATAAGTTGAAAGATAAAGCAATTGTTATGCACCCTGCACCAGTTAATAGAGGTGTTGAAATTGATTCTGAATTAGTGGAAGCACCTAAGGCACGAATTTTCAAACAAATGACAAATGGCATGTATTTAAGAATGTCAGTAATCAATAAACTATTATCAGGAAAAGAGGCGTAAACGTTGAAATTAATCAAAAATGCTCAAATTTTAGATAACGGTGAACTTAAGCAAACATCTATTTTAATTGACGGTCAACATATTAAAGAAATAAGCAATAATATTGAAGTTGATGAAAGTGTTGAAGTAATTGATGCACAAGGACATTTTGTAGCACCTGGTTTAATTGATGTTCACGTTCATTTACGTGAACCAGGTGGAGAACATAAAGAAACGATTGAAACAGGTACGAAAGCTGCAGCTCGTGGTGGGTTTACAACTGTATGTCCAATGCCAAATACACGTCCAGTACCGGACACTGTTGAACATATGGAGCGTTTACAACAATTAATTCAAGATAACGCACAAGTACGTGTATTACCATATGCATCTATAACCGTACGCCAAGCTGGAAAAGAACATGTTGATTTTGAAGCACTAGCTAAGCAAGGTGCTTTTGCGTTCACAGATGATGGCGTAGGTGTACAAGAATCAGCAATGATGTATGAAGCAATGCAACAAGCAGCTAAAGTTAATAAAGCTGTGGTAGCACACTGCGAAGATAATAGTTTAATTTATGGTGGTGCAATGCACCAAGGTAAACGAAGCGAAGCGTTAGGTATACCTGGCATTCCGAATATTTGTGAAGCGGTACAAATCGCGAGAGATGTGCTACTAGCTGAAGCAGCAAATTGTCATTATCATGTATGTCATGTTTCAACGAAAGAAAGTGTTAGAGCAATTCGTGATGCTAAAGCAGCAGGTATTCATGTGACAGCTGAAGTCACACCACATCACTTATTACTAACTGAAGTTGATGTACCAGGTGATAATGCAATTTATAAAATGAATCCACCTTTAAGAAGTAAAGAAGATAGAGAAGCCTTATTAGAGGGGTTATTAGATGGAACGATAGATTGTATTGCAACTGACCATGCACCACATGCGAAAGAAGAGAAAGCACAACCGATGACTAAAGCACCTTTCGGTATTGTAGGAAGTGAAACTGCATTCCCATTACTATATACGCATTTTGTAAAAAATGGAGATTGGTCATTGCAACAATTAGTGGATTACTTAACTGTTAAACCAGCGCAAGTATTTGATTTACCATATGGCAAATTGGAAGAAGGACACTTTGCTGATTTAACAATGATTAATCTGGAAGAAGAACGCGAAATCAAAGCTGAAGATTTCTTATCTAAAGCAGATAATACACCTTTTATTGGTTACAAAGTTTATGGTAACCCAATTTTAACTATGGTAGAAGGCGAAGTTAAATATAAGGAGGATAAATAAATGCTTGAGCGACGCTATCTTGTATTAGAAGATGGGACTTATTATGAAGGATATCAATTGGGATCTAACGACTTATCAGTTGGAGAAATCGTATTCAACACAGCGATGACAGGATACCAAGAAACAATCTCAGACCCTTCATATACTGGTCAAATCATTACATTCACATACCCATTAATTGGTAATTACGGTATTAACCGAGATGACTTTGAAGCACTAACACCAACATTAAATGGTGTAGTAGTGAAAGAAGCAAGCACTCATCCAAGTAACTTTAGAAATCAAAAAACGTTACACGATGTGCTTGTGCAATACAAGATACCTGGTATCTCAGGCGTAGATACACGTAGTATTACTCGTAAGATTAGACAGCATGGTGTACTCAAGGCAGGGTTCACTGATAATCGAGAGGACATTGACACACTAATCAGTACATTACAAGATACAACGTTACCTCGAAATGAAGTGGAAACAGTATCTACTAAAACACCATACGTCTCTACAGGATCTGATTTGAGTGTCGTCTTGTTAGACTTTGGTAAAAAGCAAAACATTGTAAGAGAATTAAATTTGCGTGGGTGCAATGTGACAGTAGTACCTTATGACACATCGGCTGAAGAGATATTAGCTATGTCACCTGATGGCGTGATGTTATCTAATGGCCCTGGTGACCCAGATGTGGTAGAAGTTGCATTGGATATGATTAACGGTATTTTAGGCAAAATTCCATTCTTCGGTATATGCCTAGGACATCAATTATTCGCGCTATCTCAAGGTGCGACGTCATTTAAAATGAAGTTCGGTCATCGTGGTGCAAATCACCCTGTAAAAGATTTACGAACTGGAAAAGTAGATATCACAAGTCAAAACCATGGTTACGCTATTGATAAAGCGTCATTGGCACATACTGACTTAGAAGTGACACATATTGCGTTAAATGATGGTACGGTTGAAGGATTAAGACATAAGACATTACCAGCATTTTCGGTGCAATATCATCCTGAAGCACGACCAGGCCCAAGCGATTCAAATTATTTATTCGATGAATTTATGTCTATGATGAAAGAATTTAAAGAAAAGGAGCAAACAGCAAATGCCTAAACGTGACGATATACAAACGATTCTAGTTATTGGATCAGGTCCAATTATCATTGGACAAGCTGCAGAATTTGATTACGCAGGTACTCAAGCGTGCCTTGCTTTAAAAGAAGAAGGCTACCGTGTCATATTAGTCAACTCTAACCCAGCAACGATTATGACAGATAAAGAAATTGCAGATAAAGTTTATATCGAACCGTTAACACATGACTTTATTGCACGTATTATTCGTAAAGAACAGCCTGATGCACTGTTACCAACATTAGGTGGTCAAACAGGTTTGAATATGGCAATTCAATTACATGATAGTGGTGTACTTGAAGCAAATAATGTGAAATTACTAGGTACGGAATTAAAGTCAATTCAACAAGCAGAAGATAGAGAATTATTTAGATCATTAATGAATGATTTAAATGTACCTGTCCCTGAAAGTGATATTGTAAATACTGTTGAACAAGCATTTGCGTTTAAAGACGAAGTAGGCTATCCACTCATTGTTCGTCCTGCCTTTACAATGGGAGGTACTGGTGGTGGTATTTGCTACAATGATGATGAATTAAAAGAAGTAGTGAGCAATGGACTACATTACAGTCCAGCGACACAATGTTTAATTGAAAAATCTATCGCGGGCTACAAAGAAATTGAATATGAAGTAATGCGAGATAAAAATGACAATGCAATTGTTGTTTGTAATATGGAAAATATCGACCCAGTGGGTATTCATACTGGAGACTCTATCGTAGTAGCGCCGAGTCAAACGTTATCAGATGTTGAATATCAAATGTTGCGTGATGTATCTTTAAAAGTAATTAGAGCATTAGGTATTGAAGGTGGATGTAACGTCCAACTTGCATTAGACCCACACTCATTCAATTACTATATTATAGAGGTAAATCCACGTGTATCACGATCATCAGCGCTTGCATCTAAAGCAACTGGATACCCAATTGCAAAATTAGCGGCAAAAATAGCAGTAGGATTAACATTAGATGAGATGCTTAACCCTGTCACAGGGACATCATATGCTGCCTTTGAACCAACATTAGATTACGTTATTTCAAAGATACCAAGATTCCCATTTGATAAATTTGAAAAAGGCGAACGTGAATTAGGTACTCAAATGAAAGCTACTGGTGAAGTAATGGCTATCGGACGTACATATGAAGAATCGTTATTGAAAGCAATACGTTCACTTGAATATGGTGTACACCATTTAGGCTTACCAAATGGAGAAAGTTTTGATTTAGATTATATTAAGGAACGCATCAGTCATCAAGATGATGAAAGACTCTTCTTTATAGGTGAAGCAATTAGACGTGGTACGACGCTTGAAGAAATACATAATATGACGCAAATTGATTATTTCTTCTTAAATAAATTCCAAAATATTATTAATATCGAACATGAGTTGAAAGCACACCCTGGAGATTTAGACTACCTTAAATATGCTAAAGACTATGGCTTTAGTGACAGAGTGATTGCACATCGATTCGGTATGACTGAAGCAGAAGTTTATCAATTGCGCCAAGAAAACGGCATTAAACCTGTATACAAAATGGTTGACACTTGTGCTGCGGAATTTGAGTCAACAACACCCTATTACTATGGCACTTATGAGACTGAAAATGAATCCATCGTGACAGATAAAGAAAAAATCTTGGTACTTGGATCAGGTCCAATTCGAATTGGGCAAGGGGTGGAATTTGACTATGCTACTGTACATGCAGTATGGGCAATTCAAAATGCCGGATACGAAGCAATTATCGTGAATAATAATCCTGAAACAGTATCGACTGACTTTTCAATATCAGATAAATTATACTTCGAACCATTAACTGAAGAAGATGTAATGAATATCATCAATTTAGAACAACCTAAAGGCGTAGTCGTGCAATTTGGTGGCCAAACGGCAATTAACTTAGCGGATAAATTAGCTAAACATGGGGTTCAAATATTAGGAACGTCTTTAGAAGATTTAAATCGTGCCGAAGATAGAAAAGAGTTCGAAGCCTTACTGCATACCATTAATGTACCTCAACCTAAAGGTAAAACTGCGACTTCTCCAAAAGAAGCACTTGAAAATGCCCGTGAAATTGGCTACCCGGTTGTGGTGAGACCATCATATGTACTCGGTGGTCGTGCTATGGAAATAGTGAATAGCGACGTTGAATTAGAAAACTACATGGAACAAGCTGTTAAAGCGAGCCCAGAACATCCAGTATTGGTAGATAGATATTTAACTGGTAAGGAGATAGAGGTTGATGCGATATCAGACGGTGAAACAGTCATCATTCCTGGTATCATGGAACACATCGAACGTGCAGGTGTTCATAGTGGTGACTCAATTGCTGTTTATCCGCCCCAAACTTTAAGCCAAGAAGATATTAATACGTTAGAAGACTACACAATTAAATTAGCTAAAGGGCTTAATATCGTAGGCTTGATTAATATCCAATTTGTGATCGCACATGATGGTGTTTACGTACTAGAAGTAAACCCTCGTGCAAGTCGAACGGTACCATTCTTAAGTAAAATCACAGATATTCAAATGGCACAACTTGCGATGCAAGCTATAATGGGAACACAGCTTAAAGCGTTAGGCTATAAGCAAGGCATCCAACCATATTCAGAAGGTGTCTATGTGAAAGCACCTGTCTTCAGTTTTAATAAATTGAAAAATGTCGATGTGACTTTAGGACCAGAAATGAAATCTACCGGTGAAGTGATGGGTAAAGATCTAACTTTAGAAAAAGCACTTTATAAAGGATTAACGGGTAGTGGTGTAGAAGTTAAAGATCATGGTACTGTACTTATGACAGTAAGTGATAAAGATAAAGAGGAAATTGTAAAAATTGCTCACCGTTTAAATGAGGTAGGATATAAGATTTTAGCTACTCAAGGAACGGCACAAAAATTAGAAGAACATCATATTCCAGTTGAAGTTGTAGGTAAAATTGGTGGCGATGATGATTTATTAACACGTATCCAAAATGGTGAAGTACAAATTGTCATTAATACCATGACTAAGGGTAAAGAAGTAGAAAGAGACGGTTTCCAAATTCGTCGTACAACAGTAGAAAATGGTGTGCCATGTTTAACATCATTAGATACTGCGAATGCTTTAACAAATGTGATTGAAAGTATGACATTTTCAATGAGAACGATGTAATATGACAATTCAAGAACGACAAGGTTGTATGTAGTCAGGATTTCCTTAGTCAGACGACTGCGACCGCGTCGTTCATTTTCAAAGGAGTTATAATATGAAAGATTTACCTATCATAGCATTAGATTTCGAATCCGCAGAAAAAGTGAATACATTTTTAGATCAATTTGATGAACCACTTTTCGTGAAAATCGGAATGGAACTCTTCTATCAAGCAGGGCCAGAGTTCATTAAATCTATTAAATCACGTGGTCATGATATTTTCTTAGATTTGAAGCTACATGATATTCCAAACACAGTTGAAAAAGCAATGGAAGGCTTAGGAAAGTTAGATGTCGATTTAGTTAATGTGCATGCAGCTGGTGGTACAGCCATGATGAAAGCTGCAGTAAGGGGATTGCACAAATTTAGTAATGATACAAAGATTATTGCTGTTACACAATTAACATCTACAACTGAAGAAATGTTGCGTAATGAGCAAAACATTCAAACAACAATCGAAGAAGCCGTATTAAACTATGCGACATTAACGCAACAAGCAGGTTTAGATGGTGTTGTATGCTCTCCATTAGAAGCAGAATTATTAACAAATGAATTAGGTTCAGACTTTTTAAAAGTAACACCTGGAATTAGACCACAAGGGGCAGCTGTAGATGATCAAAAGCGAATCACTACACCTGAAGACGCTAAACAATTAGGGGCAACACATATTGTAGTTGGACGACCAATCACGCAAAGTGAGAATCCTGTAGAAAGTTATCACACTATTAAAGAAAGTTGGTTAAGTTAATATGGCAAAAGAAATAGCAAAATCTTTATTAGATATCGAAGCAGTAACATTATCTCCAAACGACCTATATACATGGAGTTCAGGAATTAAATCTCCGATATACTGTGATAATCGTGTAACATTAGGCTATCCAGAAGTACGAAGTGCCATCCGTGATGGATTGAGCCAGTTGATTATTGAACAATTCGGTGATGTAGATATTATATCTGGTACAGCAACAGCAGGTATTCCGCATGCAGCGTATATCTCTGAGAAATTAAATTTACCAATGAATTATGTTCGTTCGAAAAGCAAAAGCCATGGAAAACAAAACCAAATTGAAGGCGCTTTAAGCAAAGGCAAGAACGTCGTCGTTGTCGAAGATTTAATCTCAACAGGTGGATCTTCAATTACTGCAGTTGAAGCATTAAAAGAAGCCGGGGCCAATGTCGTAGGTGTAGTAGCCATTTTCACTTATGGCTTAAAGAAAGCAGATGACATGTTTAATGATATCAATGTCCCTTACTACACATTAAGTAACTATAATGAGTTAATTGAAGTTGCACGTGAAGAAGGTAAAATTTCTGAGCATGATATACAAACTTTAGTTGAATGGAGAGACAACTTGTAATATGCTATGTCAAAAGGGGGATTGATTAATATGACGGATAGTGAAGCGAATCGCTTCTATAATAATATGAAGCACGTTAATGAATTCTTATATAGAGATGAAGACTTCAAATCCCCAGACAACGCAATGTCGATTGATAATAGCATTAAAGAAATAAGTAAAAATCAATCTAAAGTAAACATGGACTCATTTGTACATACAAGTGACCTCTTTAAAAAGGCTAAGCAATCGCTTAGACAAAAGGGTAAAATCGATTAAAAAAACGTGGTATAGGCGCGCACAATCATCTAAAGTAATAGATGAAATGTTCTCATATCTATACCACGTTTTATATGTTTAGAAATATAATACATAACGCTTAGCGAATAAAAATTTTAATAAGCACCCATCCGATAAGTAAAACAATAAGCATACATAAAATAGGTATAACAAGATGCATCATAATTGAAAGCCTCCAATTGAACTTTATTTTAATTTTAACTTGAAAATAGAATAAGTCAAAAATTTAGATTAACGAAATTATATATTTAAATTTTTTCAAAATGATATAGATTAGTTTAAAATAAGTATTAAAGATAAAGAGAGGGGAATCAATGTGGAAATACCTAAAATAACAACATTTCTAATGTTTAATAATCAAGCAGAAGAAGCAATTAATTTATATACGAGTCTGTTCGATAATAGTGAAATTTTAACTATGGTTAAATATGGAGAGGATGGACCGGGTGTGCCAGGCACAGTACAACATTCTATATTTACGCTAAATGGGCAAGTATTTATGGCAATTGATGCGGATAATGGTGAGAATTTGCCCATGAATCCGTCAATTTCTTTATATATTACGGTTGATAACGCGATGGAAATGGAACGACTATTCAGTGGTTTGAAGAAAGAAGGCGCAATATTAATGCCTAAAACTGCGATGCCACCATTCCGTGAATTTGCATGGGTACAAGATAAATTTGGGGTTAGTTTTCAACTCGCATTACCTGAAAAATAAAACATGGGATTAGAACTGAATGTAGTTGTGCGTTCGGTTCTAATCCCTTTTTTAAATATTGTTTCATCATTTTAGTGACTGTGCGATGCAGCTTATTTAACTTTCATGCTTTGAATTTTGTCATAATCTGGCGTTGCAAATAATGTTTTTTGATTATCATACGTTACAAATCCTGGTTTAGCACCAGAAGGTTTGTGAACATTTCTAATTTCTGTATAGTCTACAGGAATTTGTCCAGAATTTCCGGCTTTTGAGAAATAACCAGCTAACATAGCAGCTTCTTTAATCGTTTGTTCACTTGGTGCATCATTAAGAATAACGACATGAGATCCTGGAATATCTTTTGTATGGAACCAAATATGTGACTTTTGAGCTTTACGATTTGTTAAATAATCATTTTGTTTATTATTTTTGCCTACCAGTATCGTATCCCCATCTGTAGAAAGATAGGTTTGAAGTTGAATTTTATCATTCTTTTTCTTTTTAACGTTTTTACGTTGTTTCATAAATCCTTGTTCTGCGAGTTCATCACGAATATCATCTATCTCATCAACCGTAATATGGTCGAGTTGTTGTTCGATATTTGCAAAGTAATCGATGTTCTCGCGCGTTAATTGAATTTGATGATTTAATTCGCGTTCACGTGTTTTCATTCGATTATATTGCTTGTAATAATATTGTGCATTAACTGACGGTGATTTAGTAGGGTTTAATGGAATCGTAATGTCTTCATTTGTATAGTAATTGAGAACAGTTACAGCATCATCGCCTTGCTTAATGCGGTAAATATTAGCAGTAATGAGTTCACCGTATAGTTGCTGTTTATCTTTATCTTTAGCACTTTCATACTCCGTAATCAGTTTGCTCAATTTATGTTGATATTTTTGAGATTGCTGTTGAACAAAGCGTACTAAATCATTTGCGCGTTGTTTGACACGTTCGCGTTCTCCGCGGGCATCATAATACCGATCTAACAATTCATGTAAGGATGCATATTCAACCATATCATCATGAAATTGTTCTAATTTCATGAAGTAAAAATCTTCTTTACCAGTTTCATGATTTTTATGGAAAACAGGTACAGGTGTTTGTAACGTTTGAGCGATAACCTCATCATAAGCTTTAGGTAGTGTGTCTGTTGTCATAAATTGATAGCGATTGACAATTTCATTAGTAATCAGTGGACTAAAGCCTTCAAACGTGTTCAATAACTGCTTTGCAAGTTTACCACTATTAAAATCTACATATTTTAAAGCTTCATCCCCAGAAACGTCAAATGGATTTAATTTATTTTGTGTTGGTGGTGCTTCGTATTTAAAACCCGGCATAACCGTACGATACTGATTTGTATTCGGGGTTAAATGTTTAAATCCTTCAATAATTTTATAATTTTCATCGACAAGTAATAAATTGCTATGTTTACCCATAATTTCTAAAATAACGGTGCGATAAATGGTATCCCCAATTTCATCTTTACTTTCAACATCGATTTCAATACGGCGGTCATTACCGATTTGACGTACTGATTTAATAATGCCACCTTCTAAATGTTTTCTAAATACGCGTGCGAACATTGGTGGTTCAAATGGGTTATCATACTTCTTCGTTGTGATATGCATTCTTGAGAAACTAGGGTGTATGGATAGTAATAGTTGATGATTTTTGCGATTTTGGCGTACAACCATAAGAATCGTATCATTTTCTGGTTGATTAATCTTATGAATTCGACCAGATACTATAAACTGTAGTGATTCAACTATTTTTTTAGTGAATAAGCCATCATATGCCATAAATAATTTCCACCTTCAATTTAATCATTCAGTATATTGTAACATGGTAAAAAGATAGCGTCATGATTTAAGTTTATGTTACATACTCTATACAATTTTCACTACAATATGATATTATATTTAAATAATAGAAGAATAGCTTAGAGAGGTCGTAAGGCATGGATAATGAAAAAGGATTACTAATTGTTCTTTCAGGTCCTTCAGGAGTAGGTAAAGGAACTGTACGCAAAGAGATATTTGATGATCCAACTACATCATATAAGTACTCTATTTCAATGACGACACGTAATATGCGTGAAGGCGAAGTTGATGGTGTAGATTACTTTTTTAAGACGAAAGAAGAATTTGAAGCTTTAATTCAGGAAGATCAATTTATTGAATATGCTGAATACGTTGGGAATTACTATGGTACGCCTGTTCAATATGTTAAAGATACTATGGCTGCTGGACATGATGTATTTTTAGAAATTGAAGTAGAAGGTGCTAAACAAGTAAGAAAGAAATTTCCAGATGCATTATTTATCTTCCTTGCACCACCTAGCTTAGACCATTTGAAAGAACGATTAGTTGGACGTGGCACTGAGTCAGATGAGAAGATTCAAAGCAGAGTAAATGAAGCACGTAAAGAAGTAGAGATGATGAATCTTTATGATTACGTTGTAGTCAACGATGAAGTCCATTTAGCGAAAGATCGTATTCAATCAATTGTTGAAGCAGAACACTTAAAACGCGAACGTGTTGAAGCTATATATAGAAAAATGTTATTGGAGGCCAAAAAATAATGTTAAACCCACCATTAAACCAGTTACAATCGAAAATCAATTCTAAGTATTTAATTGCTACGACTGCAGCTAAGCGTGCACGTGAATTAGATGAAAGACCTGAAACAGCTTTATTAAGTGGATATCATTCAGCTAAACCAGTTGGTGAAGCATTAGAAGAAATTGCTAGCGGTAAAATTACACCAGTCGTTTCTGACGAATTCACTATGTAAAACCAAATGAAATTAATTTATCCATATGCACATCTTATTGATTTGAGTATTACGCTTCTTCAATAAGATGTGTCTTTTTAATTACACCTTTAATTTGTGTATAATAAATTTAATATAAATTATGATTAATAATCGATATAGTAAAAGGGAGAAATACGATTATGAAACACATTTTGCTAGCTGTTACAGGTGGTATTGCAGCATATAAAGCTATAGATTTAACGAGTAAATTAACACAAGCTGGTTACGATGTACGCGTAATGTTATCTGAACATGCGCAAGAATTTGTTACACCACTTGCTTTTCAAGCAATTAGTAGAAACCCAGTCTATACCAATACATTTAAAGAAGAAAACCCACAAGAAATTCAACATGTCGCATTGGGTGATTGGGCAGATGCGATTATCATTGCGCCTGCAACTGCAAATGTGATTGCGAAATTGAGTGTGGGTATTGCAGATGATATACTGACATCTACGTTGTTAGCAACTGAGACACCTACCTTTATTGCTCCGGCAATGAATGTACATATGTATGAGAATAAGCGTACACAGCACAATATTAACGTATTAGCACAAGATGGCTATCGCTTTATTGAACCTGGGGATGGTTATTTAGCGTGTGGTTATGTAGCAAAAGGAAGAATGGAAGAACCATTACAAATTGTTAAAGTTATCAACGACTTTTTCCATTCGCAAAAGGTAAAGGCACATAGTTCATTTAAAGGTAAACATGCATTAGTCACAGCTGGGCCAACTGTAGAAGTGATTGATCCTGTTCGTTACGTATCCAATCGTTCTTCAGGGAAAATGGGTTACGCGCTAGCTGAAGCGCTACAAAAAAGAGGCGCACACGTTACGTTAGTGACAGGACCAACGCAATTAGTAGATCCTATTGGTGTAAACGTTGTGCATATTGAAAGTGCGGAAGACATGTTTGAGGCAGTAACGACACGTTTTGATCAGCAAGACATTGTATTTAAAGCGGCAGCTGTCTCTGATTATACCCCGATTGAAGTATTAGATCATAAAATGAAGAAACAAGATGGCGACTTAGCCGTTACCTTTAAACGAACTAAAGATATTCTAAAATATTTAGGTGAACATAAAGCACATCAATATTTAGTAGGTTTCGCTGCTGAAACGCAAAATATCGAAGCCTATGCGCAAGATAAATTAAAACGAAAAAATGCTGATGTGATTATTTCGAATAATGTAGGTGACAAAACGATTGGTTTTAAATCAGATGATAATGAATTAACCATGCATTTTAAAACTAATGAAATGATTAATATTAAGAGAGGCAAAAAGGTTCAATTAGCTGAACAAATTTTAGATGAATTAGAAACTAGGTGGCAATAATGATTGCGAAGGTAATCGTAGATATTCCTTCTAAGAGTGTGGACTTTAAATTTGATTATTTGATACCAGAGCATTTAGAGGCTTTTATTCAGGTAGGGGTTAGGGTGGTTGTTCCATTCGGTCCGCGTACAATTCAAGGATATGTCATGGCTATTGAAAATGAACCTAGTGATGATATTAATATTGAGAAATTAAAAGTAATCAAAGAAATTCAAGATATGAAACCTGAATTAACCTCTGAATTGATTCAATTGAGTGAATGGATTAGCCACTATCATGTATCCAAGCGCATTTCAGTACTTGAAGTAATGTTGCCCAGTGCAATTAAAGCAAAGTATACGAAAGTCTTTGAAGTTGTGAAATATAATGATATCGATGATCAATTGCTTGAATACTTTGATGCTACGGGTCAATATAAGTATAAAGAAGCGCAAAAGAATAATCATCTACCTGTTTTAAACAAATTGTTAAAAATGGGCGCAGTGAAAGAAGTTACAATATTATCTCAAAATGTAAAAAAGAAAACACAGAGAGCGGTACGTATCGTAGAAGGTTATCATCCAGATGAGGTCTTAGCTAAACTTGAGAAGAAAATAAAGCAGTATGACGTGTATGCCTATCTATTAGATGAACAGCATAATACAGTATTTCTAAAAGATATGGAAGAGATGGGATTCTCGAAATCAAGTATAGATGGGTTAGTTAAGAAGGGTTATATTGAGAAATATGATGCCGAAGTAGAACGTGATCCGTTTGCACATCGTATATTTGAACGTGAAGAGAAGCGGGAACTTACTTCAGAACAGCGTGTTGCTTTTCAACAGATTAAAGACAAAATCGATAATAAAGCGCAACGTACATTCTTATTACATGGTGTGACAGGTTCAGGTAAAACAGAAGTTTACTTACAGACAATCGAAGAAGTGCTCAATGAAGGTAAAGAAGCAATGATGTTAGTGCCTGAAATTGCTTTAACTCCACAAATGGTCTTACGATTTAAACGCCGATTTGGTGATGACGTAGCGGTGCTACACTCTGGTCTATCTAATGGAGAACGCTACGATGAATGGCAAAAGATTAGAGACGGTAGAGCACGTGTCAGTGTTGGTGCACGATCAAGTATCTTCGCACCATTCAAAAATTTAGGCATAATTATTATTGACGAGGAACATGAATCAACATATAAGCAAGAAGATTATCCACGGTATCATGCTAGAGATATCGCTGAATGGAGAAGTCAATATCATCAATGTCCTTTAGTATTAGGAAGTGCAACACCAAGCCTTGAATCATACGCACGAGCTGAAAAAGGCGTGTATCAGTTACTGTCGTTACCTACTAGAGTGAATCAACAAGCATTACCATCGATAGATATAGTTGATATGCGCGAAGAATTGAGTGCGGGAAATCGTTCAATGTTTTCTAACGAATTAAGAGAAGCAATTGAAGAGCGCTTACGTAAAAATGAACAAATCGTTTTATTTCTTAATCGTCGTGGCTATGCATCATTTATGTTATGCCGAGATTGCGGTTATGTGCCTCAATGTCCACATTGTGATATTTCATTAACGTACCACAAGTCAACAGATCAATTGAAGTGTCATTATTGCGGTTACCATGAAGTACCTCCAAATAAATGTCCTAATTGTGAAAGTTCTCATATTCGCCAAGTAGGCACGGGTACACAACGTGTGGAAGAAATATTACAACAAGAATTTGAAGGTGCACGTATTATACGAATGGATGTAGATACTACTTCTAGAAAAGGTGCGCATGAAAAATTGCTATCCGAATTTGAACAAGGAAAAGGCGATATTTTATTAGGCACACAAATGATTGCAAAAGGGTTAGATTATCCAAATATCACCTTAGTAGGCGTTTTAAATGCTGATACTATGTTGAATCTACCTGATTTTCGTGCGAGTGAGCGGACATATCAACTGTTAACACAAGTGGCTGGAAGAGCAGGGCGACATGAAAAGCCAGGTAGCGTCATTATTCAAACTTACAATCCTGACCATTATGCAATCGAAGATGTTCAAAAAAATGATTATTTAACTTTCTATCATAAAGAAATGGAATATAGAAAAATGGGCAAGTATCCACCTTATTATTTTCTAATCAATTTTACGATTTCGCATAAAAATATGAAGAAAGTGATGGAAGCATCCAAACATATACATCAAATCTTACTGCAGCATCTCACAGATCGTGCGTTAGTGTTAGGCCCATCACCAGCTGCAATTGCACGTATTAACAACGAACATCGATTTCAAATTTTAGTGAAATACAAGCGTGAACCGGAATTGTTAAAAGCACTACAATATTTAGATGATTATTATCATGAGGCCTATCTTAAAGACAAACTTGCATTAAAAATAGATATCAATCCGCAAGTATTAATGTAAATAAAAAGAGTTACGTAGTTATTAGGTTTAAAGACCTAACTTACGTAACTCTTTCTTTTGTAAATATTAGTTTTTACATGACAACATTACCGTTTTCATCTGCTGGTCTAAATAGTGTAAGAATAGCACTAATGATTGCAATGATATGTGGAATACCTGTCCAACAGAATAATAAGTGTAAAAGACCAGACATTGTTTTACCGGCATAGAATTTATGGACACCGAAACCACCTAAAAATATAGCTAAAACAATATAAATAATTTTATTTACTTCCATGTTGGCACCTCCTTTAATTGTGCAAGTGATGATAAGTTAAGTTACTTTTATTTTAATAGACTGAAAAATAAAAGCAATTAATAGTAGCTGGAATGGATAAATTTCAGACTAAGGTCGCAATTCAAAGTGAATTAAGTTATAATTGTATGATGAATTTTTTCAGGAGGAGCAAAATAAATGGCGATACAAAAATTAGTCCAGTCAACGCATCCTGTATTAACGAAACAAGCGGAACGCATAACAACATTTGATGCTTCATTAAAAGATTTGTTATTAGATATAGAAGATACATTATATGCTAATGAGGCATCAGCGCTTTGCGCACCTCAAATTGGTATTAGTAAGCAAGTAGCTATCATTGATATGGAACTTGAAGGATTGCTACAACTCATCAATCCTATAATTAAAACGGAGTCTAAAGATAAAGTTATAGATCTTGAAGGTTCAGTAAACACACCAGGTATTTACGGGGAAGTCGAACGAAGTAAAATGATAACTGTAGAAGCCAATGATTTAGAAGGTAATACGATAGAATTAACCGCTTATGATGATATAGCGAGAATGATTTTACACATCGTTGACCAATTAAACGGTATATCATTTACTAAGCGTGCACAGCATTTATTAACTGATGAAGAAGTGGAGGCGTATTTTGAAAATGACTAAAGTGATATTTATGGGAACACCTGATTTTTCAACTAAGGTATTAGAAATGTTAATAGAAGAACACGACGTTATCGCAGTCGTAACGCAACCTGATAGACCAGTGGGACGTAAACGTGTATTAACACCACCACCTGTTAAACGAGTGGCTGAAGAACACCATTTACCTGTATATCAACCAGAAAAATTAGCGCAATCTGACGAATTGGCACAACTGTTACAATTAGAACCTGATTTAATTGTCACTGCTGCATTTGGTCAATTATTGCCTGAGACATTACTACAATTACCTAAATTAGGCGCTATTAATGTCCATGCATCACTGTTACCTAAATACCGTGGTGGTGCGCCCATACATCAAGCAATTATTGATGGTGAGGCACAAACTGGTATAACAATTATGTATATGGTTAAAAAGTTAGATGCTGGCAATATTATTTCACAAAAAGCAATTGATATAGAAGATGATGATAATGTAGGCACGATGCATGATAAGCTTAGTATATTAGGCGCAGATCTATTGAAAGAAACATTACCAGCAATTATCAATGGTACAAATGATAGTACGCCTCAAGATGATACGCAAGCCACATTCGCTTCAAATATTAGTAGAGAAGATGAACGTATTGATTGGACAATGACTGCTGAAGATATTCATAATCATATACGTGGATTATCACCATGGCCTGTTGGCTATACTACGATGGATGATACAAACTTGAAATTGTATGCTGCACATATCGTGCATAATAAAAATGGACAACCAGGGGAAATCGTCGAAACGACTAAAAAAGCGATTATAGTTGCTACAGGCTCTGATGATGCAGTTGCCTTAACTGATATTCAATTAGCTGGTAAAAAACGTATGCTAGCAGCAAATTATTTAAGCGGTGTTCAAGAATCGCTAGTTGGGAAATTATTAAAATGACACAAACAGTAAGAGAATTAGCATTTCAAACAATTCAAGAAATCTTTAATGATTATGCGTACAGTAACCTAAGAATCAATGAGGTACTTTCTACCGGGGACGTGTCTAGTATTGATAAACCTTTGTACACTGAACTCGTGTATGGAACTGTAAAACGGAAAATGACGCTGGATTTTTATCTTAGACCTTTTGTAAAAACGAAAATTAAAAGTTGGGTCAGACAATTATTATGGATGAGTTTGTATCAATATATTTATTTAGATAAAGTGCCTAATCACGCCATTATAAATGAGGCAGTTAATATTGCGAAACGTCGTGGTGGTCCTCATAATGGTAATGTTGTTAACGCTATATTGAGAACAATTTTTAGAAGTGAATGTCCAAGTTTAGCGACCATTAAAAATGAAAAGCAGCGTATGGCGATTGAATATAGTATTCCAAAGTGGATTATAGAGCATTGGATTACGCATTATGGCGTTGAGACCACACGTGAAATAGCAGCTTCATTTATGGAACAAACTGCAAGTACTGTGCGTGTCAATACAAGTAAAAATAAAGTTGAAGATGTCGTTTCAGGGTTACAAGCAGAGGGATATGACGTTGTAGTGGATGAACAGATTCCTTATTGCTTACATTTAAAAGGACGTCCAATAATTGAATCCGACAATTTTAAAAATGGAAATATTTCAATTCAAGATAAGAGTTCAATGTTTGTAGGATATTTAATGGGTGTCGAAGACAATGATGTTATTTTGGATGCATGTAGTGCACCAGGTGGCAAAGCGTGTCATATTGCAGAATTATTAGCATCAAGTGGTCATGTAGATGCGACAGATATTCATAAGCATAAAATTGGTTTAATTAAAGAAAATATTGGAAAATTACAACTTAAGAACATTAAAGCATTTGATCATGATGCAACAAAACCATATAAAGATGTATATGACAAAATACTTGTTGATGCACCATGTAGTGGTTTAGGCGTATTACGACATAAGCCAGAAATTAAATATGTTCAAACAAAGCAAGATATTCAAGACTTGGTTGAATTACAGTTACAGATATTAGACAATGTTAAAGAAAACTTGAAACCTGGTGGGACTCTAGTCTACTCAACGTGTACGATTGAACAACTCGAAAATGAAAATGTGATTTATACCTTCTTAAAAAATAATAAAGACTTTGAATTTGAATTAATGACACATCCTGTTAGCGGTGAACTAGTCAAAACAATACAGATTTTACCCCAAGATTTTAATTCAGATGGCTTTTTCATCACAAAAATAAAAAGAAAGGAAAGTTAAGATGATAACTACTGAAAAAAAGAAGAAAAATAAATTCTTGCCTGACTTTGATAAACAGTCGATTTATTCACTTAGATATGATGAAATGCAAGAATGGTTAGTAGACCATGGCCAACAAAAATTTAGAGCTAAGCAAATATTTGAATGGCTATATCAAAAACGTGTAGATAGTATTGATGAAATGACGAATTTATCCAAAGATCTTCGTCAAGTGCTAAAAGATAACTTTGCTATGACCACTTTAACGACTGTTGTAAAACAAGAAAGTAAAGATGGGACAATAAAATTCCTATTTGAATTACAAGATGGTTATACAATTGAAACCGTATTAATGCGCCATGACTATGGTAATTCAGTTTGCGTAACGACTCAGGTTGGATGTCGTATCGGTTGTACGTTCTGTGCTTCTACATTAGGTGGCTTAAAACGTAACTTAGAAGCAGGAGAAATTGTTTCACAAGTTTTAACAGTTCAAAAAGCATTAGATGCGACAGATGAACGTGTATCTCAAATTGTAATTATGGGAATTGGCGAACCATTTGAGAACTATGATGAAATGATGGATTTCTTACGTATCGTTAATGATGACAATAGTTTAAATATCGGTGCACGTCATATAACAGTGTCAACATCAGGTATTATTCCACGTATTTATGATTTTGCTGAAGAAGATATTCAAATTAACTTTGCCGTAAGTTTGCATGCAGCCAAAGATGACATTCGTTCTAAATTAATGCCAATTAACAGAGCTTACCACGTAGATAAATTAATGGAAGCAATTCAATATTATCAAGAAAAAACAAATCGTCGTGTGACATTTGAATATGGATTATTTGGTGGCGTCAATGACCAATTAGAGCATGCACGTGATTTAGCGCATCTTATTAAAGATCTAAACTGTCATGTTAACTTAATACCAGTAAACCATGTTCCAGAACGTAATTACGTTAAAACACCTAAAGATGATATTTTCAAATTTGAAAAAGAATTAAAACGATTGGGCATAAATGCTACAATTAGAAGAGAACAAGGATCAGATATTGACGCGGCATGTGGACAATTAAGAGCGAAGGAACGACAAGTAGAAACGAGGTAATCACAATGCTAAACGCACAATTTTTCACAGATACTGGACAACATAGAAATAAAAATGAAGATGCAGGAGGTATTTTTTATAACCAAACTCACCAACAATTATTAGTACTATGCGATGGTATGGGTGGTCATAAAGCGGGGGAAATTGCAAGTCAGTTTGTTACGTATGAGCTTCAAAAACGTTTTGAAGCTGAAAATTTTATTGAGTATGAACAAGCCGAAACTTGGTTGCGTTTCAATTTAAAAGAGATTAATCGTGAGCTATTTGAATACGCTCAAACAAATGAATCGTATAAGGGTATGGGTACAACATGTGTTTGTGCCCTTGTATTCGATAAGCACTTGGTTGTGGCAAATATAGGGGACTCTAGAGCATATCTTATTAATTCTAGAGAAATCGAACAAATCACGTATGATCATTCATTTGTTAACCATTTAGTTATGTCAGGTCAAATTACTGAAGAGGAAGCATTCACACACCCACAACGTAATATTATTACTAAAGTGATGGGAACAGATAAACGTGTAAGTCCAGATATATTTACGAAACGATTTAATTATTATGACTTTTTAATGTTGAATTCTGATGGTTTAACAGATTATGTCAGAAGTGAACGTATTCTTGAAGCGTTCAATACGTCGTTATCATTAGAAGAACATGGTGAACAGCTTATTCAATTAGCACTAAACCATGATTCTAAAGACAATATTAGTGTTTTAATAGCAACTATTGAAGGTGATCATCTATGATTGGAAAGTTAGTTAGTGAACGATATAAGATAGTGGATAAGCTTGGTGGCGGAGGAATGAGTACCGTTTACTTAGCTGAAGATACCATTTTAAATCGTGAAGTGGCGATTAAAGCAATCTCAATTCCTCAGAATGAAAAAGAAGAAACAATGAAACGTTTCGAGCGAGAAGTCAATAATGCAACGCAACTCTCACATGAAAACATTGTTGAAGTGTATGATGTTCAAGAAGATGAAGAGTGCTTCTTTTTAATCATGGAATATATAGATGGACCTACTTTATCTGAATACATACATAGTCATGGCCCTTTAAGTATTGATACAGCAATTGATTTTACCAATCAAATTTTAAAAGGTGTGGCGCAAGCGCATGATAAACTTATCATACATAGAGATATTAAACCTCAAAATATCTTAATTGATAAGAATAAGACACTTAAAATTTTCGATTTTGGAATTGCCAAAGCTTTAAGTGAAACATCTATGACGCAAACAAACCATGTGCTCGGTACTGTACAATACCTTTCACCAGAACAAGCCAAAGGTGAAACTACGAATGAAGCGACAGATATTTATTCCATAGGTATTGTACTTTTTGAAATGTTAGTTGGGGAACCCCCTTTTAATGGCGAAACAGCTGTTAGTATAGCGATAAAACATATTCAGGATTCCGTACCTAATGTAACCGAGTTAAGATCTGATATACCTCAATCCTTAAGTAACGTTGTCCTTAGAGCAACAGAAAAGAAAGCAACGGATCGTTATCAAAGTGTCAATGATATGAAAGAAGACTTAAGTAGTGTCCTTGTATCTAGTCGTGCTAATGAAAAAAAGCATTCAATTGAAGAAGATGATACAAATACCGTTGCCATTGATAGACAAGATATCAGAAGTAAAATAAAGGAAGAAAATGAGCAGAAACAAATCGCTCAAACCATGCAAATACCTATTGTCAATGAGCACCATTTCCAAACTAACGAGGCGCAAATTTACGAGCCACCAAAGAAAAAGCGTTCTAAAAAGAAAAAATTTGCTATTGCGTTGATTTTACTGTTATTAGTCGTAAGTTTATTTGGGTTTATTGCGATGGGCATGTTTGGCAGTAAGTATTCAGAAATGCCAGATCTTAAGGGTAAAACTGAAAAAGAAGCAGAAAAAATATTACGCCAATCTCATTTAGAAATTGGCAATATTTCTAGAGACTATAGTGATGACTATCCAGAAAATAAAATCATCGAGACAAAACCGAAACAAGGTGAAAGAGTGAATCAACATGAAAAAGTTGATATCGTGCTTTCAAAAGGACCGGAACGTGCTAAAATGCCGAATGTTATAGGAATGAAAAAAGCTGATGCACTTGATAAATTAAAACAATTTAAACTTGATCATGTAACAGTGAATCAAGAATACAATAATCAAATACCTAAAGGTGCTATTGCCAAACAAAGTGTTAATCCGGATAGTTATGTTCGTGTGAATGATCACCAAATCACGTTAACTGAGTCTTTAGGTGTTAAAAAAGTATACGTGAAAAATTATGAACATAAAAATGTTGAAACTGCTCAGAAAGAACTTGAAAAAAATGGTCTTAAAGTACAAATAACGACTGAATCAAGTAATAATGAGAAAAAGGATAATATTATTTCACAAAGTCCAAAAAATACAGAAATTGATGAAGGAAGTACAGTTCAACTGATTGTTTCGAAAGGAAAATCAACTTCTAAAGACGAAGATAAAGAAGACGAAAAATCTAATGATTCTAGTAAAGATAAGGACGACGACGCTAAGAAAGTTAAAAATTACACCGAAACATATCATATCCCATATACGGGAGACGATGAAAGTCAAAAAGTTCAAGTTTATATAAGAGATAAAGACAATAGTGGCGCATCTGCGAGTCAAACGTTTAGTATAAAAGGTGATAGAACAATCACGATTCCGCTTAAAATTGAAGAAGGATCTGACGCGGGTTACACCATTAGAGTAGATGGCGATATTATTGCAGATAAAGATATAGAATATTAAAATTCAACCTTTTAGTGAATGAAAGCGATCAAACATTCACTAAAAGGTTTTTTAATTTTTATATCGAACTATAAAAATATTATGTAAACATAAATCGAACTCGCTTTGATAACATTGACTTTAAACAAATATGTTCTGGATATAATATTCTCTAAGGTTTTGCTATAATAGTGAAATATAAATAATGATTAAGAGGTGTCATTTTGGAAACTGGACGTATTATTAAATTAATTAGTGGTGTATATCAAGTAGATGTAGATGGAACTTTATATGATACTAAACCACGTGGTCTTTTCAGAAAAAAGAAGTTTTCACCAATTGTAGGGGACATTGTTGATTTTGAAATTCAAAATACCAATGAAGGTTACATTCATCATGTTCACGATCGTCATAATGCATTGAAACGACCACCAGTTAGTAATATTGACGGCTTAATCATCGTGATGAGCGCTGTAGAACCAGATTTCTCAACACAATTGTTAGATCGTTTTCTAGTTATTGCGCACTCATATGATTTAGAACCGAGTATACTAGTGACTAAAAAGGATTTAGCGTCTGATGATGACATTAAAAAAATTAATGAATGGTTAAACATTTATGAAACTATTGGCTACAATACTCAATTTGTTGGCAAAGATACGTCTAAACAGGAAGTAGTCGCTTCTTGGCCGAAAGGACTTATTGTACTAAGTGGTCAATCAGGTGTCGGTAAGTCGACATTTATAAATGCGTTTAAACCAGAATTAAATTTAGAAACCAATGATATATCAAAATCCCTTAACCGTGGTAAACATACAACGAGACATGTAGAATTATTCGAAAGGGAATCTGGTTTTATTGCAGATACACCAGGCTTTAGTGCATTAGATTTTGATCATATTGAAAAAGATGAATTGAAACACTATTTTATAGATATTAATCACTATGGCGAGGCATGCAAATTTAGAAACTGTAATCATATTAAAGAACCTCATTGTCATGTTAAGCAACAATTGGAGAGTGGTCATTTAGCACAATTCCGCTATGATCATTACATTCAATTATTTAATGAAATTTCAAATAGAAAGGTAAGATATTAATGAAAAAAATCTATCCATCACTTTTATCCGCTGATTTTTTAAATTTAGAAGATGAAATTAAAGCTTTAGAAAAAGCACAAGTTGATGGTTTACACTTTGATGTGATGGACGGTCAATTTGTACCAAATATTTCGATTGGTTTGCCAATTCTTGATTCAATTCGAACTGCTACTCAATTACCAATTGATGTTCACTTAATGATTGAGCAACCTGAGCAGTATATTAACACCTTTGCTGAACACGGTGCTGACATGATATCCGTGCACGTCGAGTCTACGCAACATATTCATAGAGCGCTTCAAATGATTAAGAATGCTGGTAAAAAAGCTGGCGTTGTCATTAATCCTGGTACACCAGTTGAAGTATTATTACCAGTTCTTGAGATTGTAGATTATGTATTAGTGATGACAGTCAATCCAGGTTTCGGTGGTCAATCATTTATTGAAGCATGTGCATCAAAAGTGAAGTCACTTAGAGATTTAAGACAATCTTTAAATTTAAATTTTGATATTGAAGTTGATGGTGGCATCAATGATGAAACTATCCAATTATGTGCTGATAATGGGGCAACTATGTTTGTTACAGGTTCTTATTTCTTTAATCAAAAGGATTATAGCAATGTGACACAATTACTGAAAGGCTGATTTTATTATGCGAATCAATTTATTATGTAGTGACCGACATTTACCTCCACAAGTATTGAGTACTCAAAAGCATGAACATTGGGGTGGTATTGATAGAGGAACACTGATTCTTGTTAACCATGCCATCACACCGACGTTCTCAATTGGTGACTTTGATTCTGTTTCAGATGAAGAACGTCACCAACTCAAACATCAGTTGAATATTAAGCCGGTCAAAGCTGAAAAAGATGATACGGATTTAGCATTAGGTGTAGAAGAAGCTGTTCATAGAGGCTTTACGCAAATACATATTTATGGCGCAACTGGTGGTAGGTTAGATCATTTTATGGGTGTCATGCAAATATTGCAAAAACCAAAGTATATAGAACGAAATATTTCAATTATTGTGGAAGATGATCAAAATGAAATTAAATTATTGAAACAAGGTACCCATCAAATTCAAAAATCACTTCATTTCCCATATGTATCATTTATTCCAGTAACTGAAAATGTGGTTTTATCATTGAAGGGCTTTAAATATAATTTGAATAAGCAACTTCTAGAAAAAGGATCGACACTTACATTATCTAATGAAGTAAAAGAAGTTGTCGCGGAAATCATCTTACATAACGGACAAGTACTTCAAATGAGAAGTAAGGATGCAAGTTAAAAAAGAACATAAAAAATGCCTTCACCACATATGAAGGCATTTTTTAGTGCATTATATTTATTAAACTCTAGTAACTTTACCAGATTTTAAAGCACGAGCAGAAATCCAAACTTTTTTAGGTTTTCCGTCAACTAAAATTCTAACTTTTTGAAGGTTAGCATTAAATCTGCGTTTATTCGCATTTAAAGCGTGTGAACGATTATTACCAGTCGATGCTTTACGACCTGTTACGTAACATTGTTTACCCATCAAAGTACCTCCTTTAATAAATATAAATACACTTGACTACTTATATACTTAAATAAGATACCATATATAAATTTTTAAAGCAATGAAATTAAAGGGTATTTCTCTAAAAATGTTTTGAATTTTATAATTTATGGTATAATTGTAAGCTGAGGAGTTATGTAGTACATTTAATTAGGTTATAAAGACTTATTTATGGAAGAATCGGTTAATTTCTACAATGAATTTAATTGTAAATGTTTATAGTTTCGTCATTTTTAAACAAAATTCAGGAGGAATATAAAGATGACAATAGAAATCTCAAATGATTATGGTAAAATCGATATCTCAAATGAAGTCATTGCTTCAGTAGTAGGCAGTAAAGCTGTTGAAAGTTATGGTATTGTTGGTATGGCATCTAGACAACAAGTGCGAGATGGTATTGCCGAAATTTTAGGACATGAAAATTATGCTAGAGGCATCGAAGTCAAAGAAAACAATGGTGTCATTGATATAGATATGTATATTATCGTTAGCTACGGTGTTAAAATCTCAGAAGTAGCTAATAATGTACAATCATCAGTAAAATACACACTAGAAAACTCACTCAATGTAAAAGTGAATTCAATTAATATATTTGTACAAGGTGTAAGACTTAATAATAAGGGCAAGTAGGTATAGGAGGACTTAGCAGGATGATTAGCAAAATTAATGGTAAATTATTTGCCGATATGATAATACAAGGGGCACAAAATT
Organism: Staphylococcus sp. GDX8P54P; assembly: GCF_017893165.1. NCBI lineage: Bacteria > Bacillati > Bacillota > Bacilli > Caryophanales > Staphylococcaceae > Staphylococcus > Staphylococcus sp. GDX8P54P. Next base: position 215,513 of record NZ_JAESMM010000012.1, on the reverse strand, counting down.
TATCTAATAATGCAGATTTAGTAGATTCTTTAAATGTATACCCTGTGCCAGATGGTGATACAGGTACTAATATGAATCTTACAATTACTTCTGGACGTGAGGAAGTTGAAAATAATTTATCTCAAAGTATTGGTGAATTAGGGAAGACATTCTCTAAAGGATTACTTATGGGTGCTCGAGGTAACTCAGGTGTAATTCTTTCTCAATTATTTAGAGGATTCTGTAAAAATATTGAAACGGAAAATGAAATTAATGCACAACAACTTGCTAGTAGTTTCCAAGCAGGTGTTGACACTGCTTATAAAGCTGTAATGAAACCAGTCGAAGGGACAATCTTAACTGTTGCTAAAGATGCAGCCAAGGCAGCGGTTAATAAAGCTGAAGAAACAGATGATTGTGTTGAAGTTATGGAATATACAATTGCAGAAGCTGAAAAGTCATTAAATAATACACCCAATTTACTTGCTGTATTAAAAGAAGTTGGCGTAGTTGATAGTGGTGGTAAAGGGCTATTATGTGTTTATGAAGGTTTCTTAAAAGGTTTAACAGGCCAAACGATTGAAGTGAAAAAAGAAAAATTAAACACAGAAGAGCTAGTGCATGAAGAGCATGACTTCCATGGCGTAATTAACACTGAAGACATTAAGTATGGCTATTGTACTGAAATGATGGTACGTTTTGGAAAAGATAAAAGAGAATTTGATGAGCAAACATTTAGAACAGATATGAGTCATTTTGGTGATTCATTACTCGTTATTAATGACGATGAAATTGTAAAAGTCCATGTACATACTGAAACACCAGGTGATGTGTTTAACTATGGTCAAGAGTATGGTGAGCTTATTAAATTAAAAGTTGAAAATATGCGTGAACAACATCGTGAAGTCATTAGAAAAGAAAAGCAAAATCATCATGCAGACCAACAAGAAGAATCAAAAACAGTTGAAACAGCAATTATTGCTATTTCTATGGGTGATGGCATTTCAGAATTATTTACATCTATGGGTGCGACACATATTATAAGCGGTGGACAAACAATGAATCCATCTACTGAAGACATTGTAAAGGTTATTGAACAATCTCAATGTAAACGTGCCATTATTTTACCAAATAATAAAAATATAAGAATGTCGAGTGATCAAGCTGCAACTTTAGTTGAAGCAGATACAGTTGTAATTCCTACAACATCTATTCCACAAGGTATTGCGGCCTTGTTCCAATACGATCCGTCATCATCACTTGAAGATAATCAATCTCATATGACAACCGCTTTAGATAGTGTAAAATCAGGCTCAGTAACATTTGCTGTTCGTGACACTAAAATTGATGGCGTAGAGATTAAAAAAGGCGAATTCATGGGATTATCTGAAAGTAAAATTGTGACAAGTAATGATGATGAATTTGCGACAATCACAGGTTTACTTAAAGCGATGTTAAATGAAGAAAGTGAAATCTTAACTATTATCGCTGGTGAGGATGCAAATACTGAAACATCAGATAAATTAGTAGCGTGGGTTGAAAGTGAATATCCAGACGTTGAAGTAGAAGAACATGACGGTGGCCAACCTATCTATCAATATTTATTCTCAGTCGAATAAATATCAATTGAAAAGCTATGAAGGATCCGGGACATAAAGTTCCTGGATGAGTAAATTAAGACAATTTCTATTGAAATAATATAGAAATTGTCTTTTTTTATAATTTTTGTGATTATTTTCAGCTCGTTGAGTTGTTACCTTTCTTATATTAAGTGTGATTCATACAAAACCAAGTTCTCTTTTGACTTTATTTATCCCTCATACAGACATTCGAGCAAGACCCAAAATTGCCTTCATAAATCCAAAAGTCAGCACCACATCAAATTTCCTTTGACTGTAGATGATTTTCGTTTCTAGTTCTGAAAGCTTTTTGTTAATTTGGTATTTAAAATACTCCCAGTTATAATGCTTCATTATTATTTTATTTGTTTTTGAATGGAAGTTTATACATTGATTCTTCAGCGGACATTCTGAACAAACATTTCATTCATATAATTTGAAGTTTCATTTAAAACCATACTTATCATGACGATAGGTATACCGTTTAAAACATAAAATAGTTCATATCTACATGTGTTTAATGCTTACAAAAAATACAAATGTTAAAATATTAAAATTTTAATAGTATTTTTAATATGTATTAGTATAAAATATATGTATATTAAACAATAGGAGTATGCACATGGGAAATATACTTTTAGTAGTTATTGGTCTTAGTATCATATGTTTTATATTCATGCTTTTTAAAAAGAAACCAATTGCAGTTACAGCTTTGGTGATTTTAATCACAACATCATCTACACTTATAGCAATGCCACTCAATAGAGTTAATGCACAAAGTAGTGCACTTACTAAAGAGAAAGTTAAATTTGTTAAAGGTATTGATGGAGACACTGTTCAATTACTTTATAAAGGGAAGAAATCAACCTTTAGATTATTGTTGATTGATACACCTGAAACTAAGGATCCACGAAAGCCTGTTCAAAAATATGGTCCGGAGGCTAGTCAATTTACAACACGAATGTTGGCTAATGCGCGTACGGTACAAGTTCAATTTGATCGTGGTCAACGAACAGATAAATATGGTCGTTATTTAGCATACGTTTATGCAGATGGTAGAATGGTTAATGAAGCGGTTGTCAGACAAGGATTAGCTAGAGTGACTTATATCTATCCGCCGAACAATACATTTGAACAAATGTTAAAGGTAAGCCAATCCAAAGCACAAGCTGAAAAGCTAAATATATGGTCTACAACAACGTCGAACACGAAAGCTAAGACGGGTCAAACATCATCTGCAAAAGCATCTGTAAAATCATCAACTAAACCGAAAACATCAACGTCGTCAACTTCAAAGACAACGAAAAAGCAATCAACAGAAAATTATAAAAATTGCACTTTATTGAGAAAGAAATATCCAAATGGAGTGAAAAAGGGTCATCCTGCTTATCAAACAAAGTTTGACCGCGATAAAGATGGATGGGCATGTGAACGTTAAACATGTATCGTTCAGTGAATTAGAGTGAGGCTTGGACATAAATAATATAATACATAAATAATATAATAAAGCTATTTTGCAAATTCGCAGTAGCTGACTGTACTGAGAAGACGCTTAAATCAAGCTGGGGGTGGGACGACGAATTCAAAAAGAATTCTGTCCCACTCCCGCCTTTTTAAATATCAAAGGTTTAACAATCAATTATTCTGCTTAATCATGATAAAATAAATATTAATATGATAAATACTAGGTGAGAAGTTATGTCTAAAGTCAATTTAATAGAAAGTCCATATCCGCTTCAAAAGATTAAAGGGCTAGGACCAAAACGAATTGCTTTATTGCAAGAACTCAATATTAATACGGTAGAAGACTTGATGCTTTATTTGCCGAGTCGCTATGAAGATAATACAGTTGTAGACTTAAATATGGCTGAAGATCAATCTACAGTGACAGTTGTTGGAGAAGTTTATTCTATGCCGACGGTTGCCTTTTTCGGTAGAAATAAATCGAAGTTAACAGTCCATTTGATGGTGGACAATATCGCAGTTAAATGTGTCTTCTTTAATCAACCTTACTTAAAAAAGAAAATTGAACTTCATGGAACGGTAACTGTTAAAGGAAAATGGAATCGTGCGAAACAAGAAATTAACGGAAATCGTATGTTCTTTAATGCACAGTCTCAAGATGCATCTGAAGTTAAATTAGAACCTGTGTATCGTATCAAAGAGGGCATTAAACAAAAGCAAATGCGAGATATGATTTATCAAACGTTAGATGATGTTACGATACATGAATGGTTGACAGATGAATTAAGACAGAAGTATAAATTAGAATCTTTATCTGATACCATACATGCACTGCACCATCCTAAAGATCGCCATGACTTATTACGTGCTAGACGGACGTATGCCTTTACCGAATTATTCATGTTTGAATTACGAATGCAATGGTTGAATCGTTTAGAGAAGACATCGGACGAAGCCATTGAAATCAACTACGACATCCAAAAGGTAAAAGCGTTTATAGAAACGTTACCTTTTGAGTTAACGGATGCGCAAAAAAAGAGTGTGAACGAAATCTTTAGAGATTTGAAAGCACCGATTCGCATGCATCGACTATTGCAAGGTGATGTAGGTTCAGGGAAGACAGTTGTTGCAGCTATATGTATGTATGCGTTAAAAACAGCTGGATATCAATCTGCGCTAATGGTTCCTACTGAAATTCTAGCAGAGCAACATGCAAATAGTTTAGCTGAGTTATTTGGAGACTATATGAACGTCGCATTATTAACTGGATCCGTTAAAGGTAAAAAAAGAAAAGTCCTCTTAGAACAATTAGAGAATGGCACCATTGATTGTCTAATAGGCACACATGCGCTTATACAAGATGATGTAGCATTTCAAAATGTAGGACTTGTTATTACCGATGAACAACACCGTTTTGGGGTCAATCAACGTCAACTGTTAAGAGAAAAAGGAGTGATGACGAACGTCCTCTTCATGACAGCAACACCGATTCCTAGAACGCTAGCTATTTCAGTATTTGGTGAAATGGATGTTTCATCTATTAAACAGTTACCCAAAGGACGTAAACCGATTATTACGAACTGGGCAAAACACGAGCAATACGAACAAGTGCTGTCTCAAATGACAGCTGAACTTAAAAAAGGTCGTCAAGCTTATGTGATTTGTCCGCTCATTGAAAGTTCGGAACATTTAGATGATGTACAAAATGTAGTTGAGTTGTACGACTCACTTCAAGCCTACTATGGAGAGGGGAGCGTCGGTTTATTACATGGCAAAATGTCTGCTGAAGAAAAAGATGAAGTGATGACGCGTTTTAGTCAACATGATATAGACATTCTTGTCTCTACAACTGTAGTAGAAGTTGGTGTTAATGTACCGAACGCAACGTTTATGATGATTTATGATGCAGATCGATTTGGACTATCTACTTTACATCAGTTAAGAGGTCGTGTTGGACGAAGCGAACATCAAAGTTATTGCGTACTTATTGCGTCACCTAAGACGGAAACAGGAATAGAACGAATGACTATAATGACGCAAACAACGGATGGTTTTGAGTTGAGTGAACGCGATTTAGAAATGCGTGGACCCGGAGATTTCTTCGGCGTTAAACAAAGTGGTTTACCGGATTTCATGGTAGCGAATATTGTGGAAGATTATCGAATGCTTGAAGTCGCTCGAAATGAAGCGGCAGAGTTGATTCAATCGGGAGAATTCTTTACAGAAGCATATCAACATTTACGTGATTTTATTGATCAGAATTTACTACATATGAGTTTTGATTAGTGTTTAAAGGTAATTATTTTTAAAAAGTAAAATATAGCACTATGATATTTGTTGAGCTTATTAAACGGAAAGTGTTATGATATGTGAGGAATGTTTAAGACTTGGTACTAATTTCGCATTTAAAGGGGGATATATATGAAATTAAAAAAAGCAGAACGTCGTGAGGCGATTCAAAAAGCAATTGAGCAAAACCCCTTTATTACGGATAGTGAATTATGTGAACAGTTTGAAGTAAGTATTCAAACGATACGTTTAGATAGAACAAATCTAAATATTCCAGAACTACGTAAGCGTATTAAATTAGTAGCTGAGCAGAACTATGAACAAATTCGTGCGCTTGAAGCAAATGAAGTGGTTGGAGATTTAATTCAAGTTGAACCAGACATAACTGCACAATCACTCATTGAAATCACTGAAGAATCAGTCTTTGCAAAGACACAGATTGCACGAGGTCATGTTTTATTTGCTCAAGCGAATTCGCTTTGTGTCGCTCTAATACATAAATCAACCGTATTAACACAAGAAAGTAATGTCGCTTTTATCGAGAAAGTAAAACTGGATGACACTGTAAGAGCTGAAGCACGCGTTGTTAATAAAACATCGCAGCATTATATTATTGAAGTGAATTCATATGTAAGAGATACATTGGTGTTTAAAGGAACGTTTAAAATGTTTTATATAAGCGAGGATGAATAACATGGTTAAGATTGCTATTGATATGATGGGCGGAGATGACGCGCCTGGTATCGTGTTAGAGGCTGTTGAAAAAGCAGTAAATGATTTTAAAGATTTAGAAATAATTTTATTTGGAGATAAAAACCAATATACACTCAATCATGAACGAATTGAATTTAGACATTGTTCTGAAAAAATAGAGATGGAAGACGAACCAGTGAGAGCGATTAAACGTAAAAAAGATAGCTCAATGGTCAGAATGGCTGAAGCAGTGAAAAATGGCGAAGCGGACGGATGTGTTTCTGCAGGTAATACAGGCGCGCTTATGTCAGCTGGATTGTTTATCGTCGGACGTATTAAAGGTGTTGCCAGACCAGCCCTTGTAGTAACATTACCAACAATTGATGGTAAAGGTTTTGTATTTTTAGATGTTGGTGCCAATGCTGATGCAAAACCTGAACATTTATTACAGTACGCGCAACTTGGTAATATCTACGCTAAAAAAATTCGAGGCATTCAAAATCCTAAGGTCTCATTATTAAACATCGGTACAGAACCAGCTAAAGGTAATACTTTGACTAAAAAAGCATATCAATTACTAAAAGATGATCAAAGCTTCAATTTTGATGGTAACATTGAAGCTAAAACATTAATGGAAGGTAACACTGACGTTGTTGTAACTGATGGCTACACTGGAAATATGGTGTTAAAAAATATCGAAGGTACTGCAAAATCAATTGGTAAAATGTTGAAAGAGATATTCTTAGGAAGTTTAAAAAACAAACTTGCAGCATTAGTGTTAAAAAAGGACTTAGACACCTTTACTAAAAAAATGGATTATGCAGAATACGGTGGTTCGGTATTATTAGGTCTAGATGGTACAGTTGTTAAAGCACATGGTGGTTCTAATACGCGCGCGTTTTATTCTGCAATCCGACAAGCTAAAATTGCCGGTGATGAGAAAATTGTCGAAATTATGAGAGAGACGGTAGGTGAAAAGGATGAGTAAAGTAGCAATTATTTTCCCAGGTCAAGGTGCACAAAAAGTAGGTATGGCTAGCGATTTATATAATGAAGACACAAAAGCAACAGAGATTCTAAACATAGCACAAGAAGCCGTAGACTTCGATTTATTAGAAACGATGTTTACGGATAGTGACAACAAATTAGGCGAAACTGAACATACACAACCAGCTTTATTAACACATAGCATCGCCTTATATCGTGCCTTAAATCAACTTAATGCTGACTACACGATGGGACATAGTCTAGGTGAATACTCTAGTTTAGTCGCTGCAGGCGTATTAAAGTTTGAGGATGCAGTTAAGATTGTTCGTAAACGTGGTCAACTCATGGCTCAAGCTTTTCCAAACGGTGTAGGTAGTATGGCGGCTGTATTAGGGTTAAGCTATGAAGAAGTAGATAAAATTTGCAAAGACTTATCAACATCTGAAGAACTGATTGAACCTGCAAATATTAACTGTCCTGGACAAATTGTAGTGTCAGGTCATAAACCACTCATTGATAAATTAGTTGAAGAAGGTAAATCATTAGGCGCTAAACGTGTTTTACCTTTAGCGGTTTCTGGCCCATTCCATTCGTCAATGATGCAAGTGATTGAAAAAGACTTCGAGTCGTATATAAATCAATTTGAGTGGCATGATGCAGCATTCCCTATTGTGCAAAATGTGAATGCGCAAGGTGAAACGGACGCAACAACTATTAAGCAAAATATGATTAAGCAGTTATATTCACCAGTTGAATTTATTAATTCTGCAGAATGGTTAATTGAGCAAGGTGTCGATCATTTTATAGAAATTGGTCCAGGCAAAGTGTTATCCGGTTTAATTAAGAAAATCAATCGTGATGTTAAATTAACATCAATTCAAACATTAGAAGATGTGAAAGGTTGGAATAATCATGACGAATAAAAATGCATTAGTAACTGGTGCTTCAAGAGGTATAGGTCGTAGTATCGCTTTACAATTAGCTGAAGATGGTTTCAATGTAGCTGTTAACTATGCTGGTAATAAAGAAAAGGCTGAAGCGGTTGTGTCTGAAATTAAAGCAAAAGGCGTTGAAAGTTTTGCAATTCAAGCTAATGTAGCTGAAGGCGACGAAGTTAAAGCGATGATTAAAGAAGTCGTTAGTCAATTTGGTTCATTAGATGTACTTGTAAATAATGCTGGTATCACGCGTGATAATTTGTTAATGCGTATGAAAGAGCATGAATGGGATGATGTAATTAATACAAACTTAAAAGGCACTTTCAATTGCATTCAAAAGGCGACGCCACAAATGCTTCGTCAACGTGGTGGTGCAATTATTAACTTATCAAGTATTGTTGGTGCAATGGGTAATCCAGGTCAAGCAAACTATGTCGCTACGAAAGCAGGTATAGAAGGATTAACTAAATCAAGTGCACGTGAACTTGCATCACGTGGTATTACTGTAAATGCTGTAGCACCAGGATTTATCGTTTCAGATATGACAGATGCACTTAGTGATGAATTAAAAGCACAAATGTTAGAACAAATTCCATTATCTCGATTTGGTCAAGATACAGATATAGCGAATACAGTTGCATTTTTAGCATCTGATAGAGCAAAATACATTACTGGCCAAACCATTCATGTTAATGGTGGTATGTACATGTAATCATCTAAAGTTGGTTAGTTGAAATAAGTTTTATTTCGATAACACTTTGATGAGAAATCGCTTTGTTAAACAAAATACTATTTATAATGAGTATTTAAGAAATGCTTGTATTTTACCCATTAAAATGGGAAAATATAATAGTCTATGGATAGACACTTTCAAAGGAGGTGAATCGACGTGGAAAACTTCGATAAAGTAAAAGATATCATCGTTGACCGTTTAGGTGTAGATGCTGACAAAGTAACTGAAGACGCATCTTTCAAAGATGATTTAGGCGCTGACTCACTTGATATCGCTGAATTAGTGATGGAATTAGAAGACGAATTTGGTACTGAAATTCCTGATGAAGAAGCTGAAAAAATCAACACTGTTGGTGATGCAGTTAAATACATCAATAGTCTTGAAAAATAAAAAACTTACATCTGAGTCGTCTACAAGATGGCTCAGATTTTTTTCTTAAGAATCAAACAAAGCATAAATATATGGGAGGTTCTAATGTGACTAATCCAAAAAAAATAGAAATGGTTAATGATTTTCAACAACAGTTTGCGAAGAAAATGAATGAATTAGGATTTACATATTCAAATATCGAGTTATATCAACAAGCATTTTCTCATTCAAGTTTTATCAATGACTTTAATATGGATCGTTTAGCGCATAATGAGCGACTCGAATTTTTAGGCGATGCGGTATTAGAATTGACGGTATCACGCTACCTTTTTGATAAACATCCTGATCTTCCTGAAGGTAACTTAACAAAAATGCGTGCAACAATTGTATGTGAGCCCTCACTTGTAATATTTGCTAATAAAATCGAGCTAAATCAACTCATCCTATTAGGTAAAGGTGAAGAAAAAACGGGTGGAAGAACGCGCCCTTCACTTGTGTCTGACGCATTTGAAGCCTTTGTTGGGGCTTTATATCTCGATCAAGGATTAGATGTCGTATGGCAATTTGCTGAGAAAGTCATTTTCCCATATGTAGAGGATGATGAATTAGTTGGTGTTGTCGACTTTAAAACACAATTTCAAGAGTATGTTCACAGTCAAAATCGTGGAGATGTAACTTATCGATTAATTAAGGAAGAAGGCCCAGCGCATCACCGTTTATTTACATCGGAAGTTATTTTGGAAAATCATGCAGTTGCAACAGGTCAAGGTAAAACTAAAAAAGAATCTGAACAAAAAGCAGCAGAGCGTGCTTACTCAGAACTTAAGAATAATAGCAGTGTTTAAGATGACCAATCATCTTTAAAATATTGTCCTCCTCTCAACTAGAATGAGTGGAATGATTAGCAAGGAGAATAGTATGGTGTATTTAAAATCAATTGATGCCATAGGTTTTAAATCATTTGCAGATCACACAGATGTTCAATTTGATAAAGGTGTGACAGCAATAGTTGGGCCTAATGGTAGCGGCAAGAGTAACATTACCGATGCTATCAAATGGGTATTAGGTGAACAGTCCGCAAAATCATTACGTGGCTCTAAAATGGAAGATATTATCTTTTCAGGAGCTGAACATCGAAATGCTCAGAATTATGCAGAAGTACAATTGAAACTTGATAATAAAGCCAGAAAATTACAAGTTGATTCAGATGATATTGTTGTAACGCGTCGCTTGTACCGCAGTGGTGAGAGTGAATATTATCTTAATAATGATAAAGCACGCTTAAGAGATATTACTGAATTGTTTTTGGATTCTGGTTTGGGAAAAGAAGCATTTAGCATTATATCTCAAGGTAGAGTTGATGAAATTTTAAATGCCAAACCGATTGATCGACGTCAAATTCTTGAAGAATCTGCTGGTGTATTAAAATACAAAAAACGAAAAGCTGAATCACTACAAAAATTAGACCAAACAGAAGACAATCTTACACGAGTTGAAGATATCTTATATGACTTGGAAGGGCGCGTAGAACCATTAAAAGCAGAAGCGTCCAGCGCAAAAGAATATTTGAAACTCTCTGAAGAAATGAAACAAAGCGATGTCATTGTTACTGTACATGATATCGATCAGTATTCGGAAGATAATCGTGAATTAGACGTCAAACTTAATGACCTAAAAAGCCAACAAGCAGATAAAGAGGCGAAACAAGCACAAATAAATCAATATATTCAAAAACAAAAGTCTCAACGTCAACATATTGATAATGACATTGAACAATTGAATTATGATTTGATTAAAGCTACAGAAGCATATGAGAAGTTTACAGGTCAATTAAATGTCTTAGAAGAAAGAAAACGTAATCAATCAGAAACGAATGCGCGCTTTGAAGAAGAATTAGATAATTTAAATCACGAATTAAAGAACGCTCAAGATGAAAAAAATGAGATTACGCAACAAATTGAGACGTTAAAAGAAAAGCAGAAAACGTTAAATAATGATATTCATGAACTAGAATCACAACTTTACGTTTCTGATGAACAACATGATGAAAAGCTCGAATCTATTAAAAATGAATACTATGAATTAATGTCTGAACAATCAGATGTCAATAATGACATTCGTTTCTTAGAGCATACCATTAAAGAAAATGAAGCTAAGAAATCACGCTTAGATTCACGTTTAGTTGAAGCATTTAATCAACTCAAGGCGTTACAAAGCGAAATTGCTTCTACAGAACAACATCATCAAGCTACAGTTAAACAATTGAGCAATTTAGAAGACCAAATAAGTCGTATTGAGCAACAATTATCAAAAGCGAAACAAATTCAAACTGAATACGAAGATAAATTGTATCAAGCATATCGTTATACGGATAAAATGAGAGCTCGAATTGAAAGTTTGGAAACACAAGAGGAAGACTATACGTACTTCTTTAATGGCGTTAAGCATGTGTTAAAAGCTAAAAATGATAGCTTACAAGGTATTCATGGTGCAGTTGCAGAAGTGATTTCTGTACCATCAGAATTGACACAGGCAATTGAGACCGCATTAGGCGCTTCATTGCAACATATCATCGTTGACAACGAAAAAGATGGTCGCCAAGCAATCCAATTCTTAAAGCAAAAAGGACTTGGTAGAGCAACATTCTTGCCATTAAATGTCATTAAATCAAGACAGCTATCTCATCATATTCGTCAAATTGCTGAAAGTACAGCTGGTTATATTAATGTTGCTTCTGATGCAATAACAGTGAATGCGCAATATCAAGCCGTAGTTGAAAATTTAATTGGTACGACTATTATTGTAGATAATCTAAAGCATGCTAATGAACTGGCGAGAGCGATTCAATATAAAACACGTATCGTTACTTTAGAAGGCGATATTGTCAATCCTGGAGGTTCTATGACTGGTGGTGGTGCGCGTAAGACGAAGAGCATTTTATCACAAAAAGATGAACTCACTACAATGCGTGACCAATTAAAAAATTATGAATCGCAAACTAAAGATTTTGAAAAACAATTGCAAAATCAAAAAGATGACGTCGAGCAGTTAAGTGAAACGTATTTTAATTTGAGTCAACAATATAATGAAGTGAAAGAACAATCACATAACGAAGCGTTAGCATTAGACCGTCTTAAAACACAAGAAGCACATATTAAAGATGAGCATGAAGAATTTGAGTTTGAAAAGAATGACGGTTACCAAAGTGAAAATAGTCGTGTAACTTTAAATGAAAAGCAAGCACGTTTATCTATTATTCAAGGTAAGTTAAAACAACTTGAAACGGACATTGAACGTTATACACAATTATCTAAGGAAGGTAAAGAGACGACTACGCAAGTACAACAGCAATTAAACCAAAAACGCTCTGATTTAGCAGTTATTAAAGAACGAATACATGCGCAAAAAGGGGCATTAACCCGTACAGATAAACGGATTGCAACGATTAATCAACAGTTAACGAACGTTGAAGACAAGATTAAACTCTTTAATTCTGACGAAATGATGGGTGAACAAGCATTTGATAAATTACAACAAGAGATTAAATCTAAGGAAAATTCACGACAATCGATTACTAATCAATTAAAAGATTTGAAAAAGCAACGTGTAGATGTCAATGAAGATGTGGAAATACATGAAGCACAGTTACAAGAATGCCATCAAGATTTATTATCAATAGAAAGTTTCTATCAGGATATCAAAGCGCAACAATCAAAATTAGATGTATTAATTCATCATGCCATTGATCATTTAAATGATGAATATCAATTAACAGTCGAACGTGCCAGAGATGAATTCTTCTCGGAAACACCAATTGAGTCGCTAAGAAAGAAAGTTAAATTAACTAAAATGTCAATCGATGAATTAGGCCCTGTTAATATTAATGCGATTGAACAATTTGAAGAGTTAAATGAGCGCTATACTTTCTTAGATGAACAACGCACAGACTTGCGTGAAGCGAAACAGACACTTGAGCAAATTATTAATGAGATGGATCAAGAAGTAAAGGGTCGTTTTAAAGAGACATTTTTACAGGTTCAATCTCATTTTACGACAGTATTTCAGTCGTTATTTGGTGGAGGACATGCTAAATTAGAATTAACAGATGATGACTATTTATCAGCTGGTGTCGATATTATTGTTCAACCGCCAGGCAAAAAATTACAACACTTGTCGTTGTTAAGTGGTGGTGAACGTGCCTTAAGTGCAATCGCATTGCTATTTGCTATCTTGAAAGTACGATCTGCACCATTTGTTATACTAGATGAAGTAGAAGCGGCACTTGATGAAGCAAATGTCATTCGATACGCACAATTTCTAAAAGAGTTATCAATGCAAACACAATTTATTGTGATTACGCATCGAAAAGGGACAATGGAATATTCAGATCGTTTGTATGGTGTGACAATGCAAGAATCAGGGGTTTCAAAATTAGTAAGTGTTAACTTAAATACTATTGATGAGGTCATGAAGGAGGAACAAGCATGAGTTTCTTTAAACGTTTAAAAGATAAATTTTCTACGAAATCAACGGAAGATATAGAACAAGAAGTATCACAAGATGAAAGTGAGCAGAGTAGCACATCACGTGATGATAATGAAGAAATATCACAACCGGCACCTAAGAAGAAACCACGTAAGTTAAGTGAAGCAGATTTTGATGATGATGGTTTAATCTCGATTGAAGATTTTGAAGAAATTGAAGCACAAAAAATGGGTGCTAAGTTTAAAGCAGGTCTTGAAAAATCACGTCAGAACTTCCAAGAACAACTTAATAATTTAATCGCACGTTATAGAACGGTTGATGAAGATTTCTTCGAAGCACTTGAAGAAATGTTAATTACTGCCGACGTTGGTTTCAACACAGTGATGCAATTAACAGAAGAATTACGTACGGAGGCACAACGTCGTAATATTAAGGAAACGGAAGATTTACGTGAAGTCATTGTCGAAAAGATTGTTGAAATATACCATCAAGAAGACGATCAATCTGAAGCTATGAATCTTGAAGATGGCCGATTAAACGTCATTTTAATGGTTGGTGTAAACGGCGTAGGTAAAACAACTACTATCGGTAAACTTGCACATAGATATAAAATGGAAGGCAAAAAAGTAATGCTTGCAGCTGGAGATACATTCAGAGCTGGTGCTATTGATCAATTACAAGTGTGGGGTGACCGAGTAGGTGTTGAAGTTATACGCCAAAGTGAGGGGTCTGACCCTGCAGCAGTTGTTTATGATGCAATCAATGCGGCTAAAAATAAAGGCGTCGATATTTTAATTTGTGATACTGCAGGACGTTTACAAAATAAATCAAACTTAATGCAAGAACTAGATAAAATGAAGCGTGTTATTAGCAGAGCTGTACCAGATGCACCTCATGAAGCTTTATTGTGTTTAGATGCAACAACAGGCCAAAACGCCCTATCTCAAGCACGTTCATTTAAAGAAGTTACAAACGTATCAGGTATCGTATTAACTAAATTGGATGGTACGGCTAAAGGTGGTATTGTGCTTGCAATTAGAAATGAACTTCATATCCCAGTTAAATATGTAGGCTTAGGTGAAAAACTTGACGACTTGCAACCATTTAACCCAGAAAGCTACGTTTATGGATTATTTGCAGATATGATAGAACAAAATGAAGATATTCCAGATGAAGTTGCTGAATTAGATTTTAATAACGAGGATCATCCACATGGGGAAAAATGATTTAGTTAAAACATTACGAATGAATTATTTGTTTGATTTCTATCAAACGTTATTAACTGATAAGCAAAGAAATTATTTAGAGTTATTCTATTTAAAAGACTATTCATTAAGTGAAATTGCAGAGACATTTGATGTGAGTAGACAAGCAGTTTATGATAATATAAGAAGAACTGGCGATTTAGTTGAAGATTATGAATCTAAGTTGAATTTATATGAAAAATTCGAACAACGTCGTAACATTTATGAAGCAATGAAACAATCTTTAAATGATGCTACAGCGTTAGAACAATATATTAATCAATTAGAAGAATTAGAATAAACAGATATATAAAGGAGGGCATTTGGTATGGCATTTGAAGGATTATCCGATCGCTTACAAGCTACGATGCAAAGAATGCGTGGTAAGGGTAAAGTCACAGAAGCTGATATTAAAGCTATGATGAGAGAAGTACGATTAGCATTATTAGAAGCCGATGTAAACTTTAAAGTAGTTAAAGAATTTGTGAAAACTGTGTCAGAACGTGCCTTAGGATCAGATGTAATGCAATCATTAACACCTGGTCAACAAGTCATTAAAATTGTACAAGACGAATTAACACAATTAATGGGTGGCGAAAACGCAACGATTAAAATGGCGAACAAGCCACCAACTGTTGTGATGATGGTTGGTTTACAAGGTGCAGGTAAAACGACTACTGCCGGTAAATTAGCATTATTAATGCGTAAGAAATACAATAAAAAACCTATGTTAGTAGCTGCAGATATTTATCGCCCAGCTGCAATTAATCAATTACAAACTGTAGGTAAACAACTTGATGTGCCTGTATATAGTGAAGGTGATCAAGTCAAACCACAACAAATCGTGGAAAACGCATTAAAGCATGCTAAAGAAGAACATTTAGATTTTGTAATCATTGATACAGCAGGTCGTTTGCATATTGATGAAGCATTGATGAATGAATTACAAGAAGTTAAAGAAATTTCTAAACCAAATGAAATTATGTTGGTTGTGGATGCAATGACTGGTCAAGACGCAGTTAATGTTGCACAATCATTCGATGATCAATTAGATGTGACTGGCGTTACATTGACTAAATTAGATGGCGATACGCGTGGTGGTGCAGCGTTATCAATTCGTTCAGTAACACAAAAGCCAATTAAGTTTGTTGGTATGAGTGAGAAGATGGATGGACTTGAACTCTTCCACCCAGAGCGAATGGCTTCTCGTATACTTGGTATGGGCGATGTACTAAGTCTTATCGAAAAGGCACAACAAGATGTTGACCAAGAAAAAGCTAAAGACTTAGAACAAAAAATGCGTAATTCAACATTTACATTGGATGATTTTCTTGAACAATTGGATCAAGTTAAAAACCTTGGCCCACTTGATGATATTATGAAAATGATTCCTGGAATGAACAAAATGAAAGGCATGGATAAGCTTAATATGGATGAAAAACAAATTGACCATATTAAGGCGATTATCCAGTCTATGACACCAAGTGAAAGAGAAAATCCAGCAGTCTTAAATGTTTCTAGAAAAAAACGTATTGCTAAAGGTTCAGGTCGTTCATTACAAGAAGTGAATCGCTTAATGAAACAATTTAATGATATGAAGAAAATGATGAAACAATTTAGTGGTGTTGGTCGTAAAGGTAAAAAAGGTAAACGAAGTCAAATGGAAAATATGTTAAAAGGCATGAACTTACCATTTTAGTGATTCAAAAATATCGGACGCTTTTTGATAAGCGCTCGATATTTTTATGTCGATTTATTTCATAAACCCAGCTAAAGGTTCGCCTGAGCTAAAGCTCTAACGCAGTGGTTGATTGGACTTGAAATAAAATATTTCAAGCACCTAATCAACTGTGCGAGGGGGGGGCGGGCCCCAGCACAGAGAATTTCGTTAAGAAATTCTACAAGCTAAGCAAGCTGGGGTGGACGAATTTAAAATTCTATCTGACTCCCATAACCAAATCTACGGTTTATTTCATAAACCTAGATAAAGGAACACCCTAGCTAAAGCTAGTGCGTAAGTCCCACTAACTAAATAAATTTAGAAGTGGGGCTTTAGGTAAAGAAAAAAGTCTTTACAAATAATCAAGTTACTGTTAATATTATTTCTTGTAGAAAATAAAAAGTAAAAGATTTAAAGGAGAGTTTTATATATGGCAGTTAAAATTCGTTTAACTCGTTTAGGTTCAAAAAGAAATCCATTCTATCGTATCGTAGTTGCAGACGCACGTTCACCACGTGATGGTCGTATTATCGAACAAATCGGTACTTACAACCCAGCTAGTGTTAATGCTCCAGAAGTTAAAATTGACGAAGAATTAGCATTAAAATGGTTGAAAGACGGTGCTAAACCAACTGATACAGTTCATAATATCTTATCTAAACAAGGTATTTTAAAAACTTTTGATGAACAAAAACACGCTAAATAATTTAGCTTAAACTTTAATACAAAGTTTCTTAAGGCGCCATTTCGTGGCGCCTTTTTCAATACTGAAATATTCATGTTAATATGAAAGAAATAAATTAATGTATTAAGAGAGGTGCGACTATGCAAGTTGAAGTGGGTCAAATTGTAAACACTCACGGTATTAAAGGTGAAGTCAAAGTCAAATCGAATTCTGACTTTACAGAAACGCGTTTTCAACCTGGTGAAGTATTAACAGTAAAACATAATAACAATGAAATTCAATTAACGGTCACATCGTATCGTGTACACAAAGGTTTCCATATGCTTAAATTTAAAGACATTAATAACATTAATGAAGTTGAACAGTATAAAGGTGACTTCTTATATCAAGAACGCGATCACGAAGATATTGAATTAGCAGAGAATGAGTTTTACTATTCAGATATTATAGGATGCACCGTGTTTGATGATGAAGAGACACCTATTGGGCGAGTCATCAATATTTTTGAAACTGGCGCAAATGATGTTTGGGTCGTTAAAGGTGATAAAGAATACCTAATTCCTTATATAGCTGATGTTGTTAAGGCCATTGACATTGAAAATAAAACCATCCACATAACACCTATGGAAGGGTTGTTAGACTAATGAAAATTGACTATTTAACTTTATTTCCAGAGATGTTTGATGGCGTACTCAATCACTCCATTTTAAAACGAGCGCAAGATAAAGAAATTATTAGTGTAAATACAATTAATTTCAGAGATTACGCTATCAATAAACATAATCAAGTAGATGATTATCCATTTGGTGGCGGGCAAGGTATGGTATTAAAACCAGAGCCGGTTTTCAATGCTATGAAAGACTTGCAACGTACTGAACAGACGCGTGTGATTTTAATGTGCCCTCAAGGTAGACCATTCTCTCAAAGTATTGCACAAGAGCTAAGTGAAGCAGAACATATTGTATTTATTTGCGGACATTATGAAGGTTATGATGAACGTATCAGAGAACATCTTGTGACAGATGAAATTTCAATGGGAGATTATGTGTTAACTGGAGGCGAATTGCCTGCCATGACGATGACAGATGCAATTGTACGATTAATTCCTGGCGTATTAGGTAATCAACAGTCACATCAAGATGATTCTTTTTCAGATGGACTTCTAGAGTTTCCACAATATACACGTCCTAGAGTATTTGAGGATATGACTGTTCCAGATGTATTGTTGTCAGGTAATCATGCAAATATCGAACAATGGCGACATGAACAAAAATTAATTCGGACGTTTAATAAGCGACCGGACTTACTTGATCATTATCCTCTAACAGAAGAAGATAAAAAAATAATAGAAAGCTATAAAAAGCAATTGAAAAACAAGTAGTATTATGCTAATATATATCAAGTGTGAAAAGACACTAAATATCACTATGGTCCGCTGCTATATGAATGTCTAGGCAAGAACATAGGTTGAAGGAGAGTATATCAATGAGTAATCATAAGTTAATCGAAGCAGTTACTAAATCACAATTACGTACAGACTTACCAACATTCCGTACTGGTGACACTTTACGTGTACACGTACGTATCGTTGAGGGTTCACGTGAACGTATCCAAGTTTTCGAAGGTGTTGTAATCAAACGCCGTGGTGGAGGAATTTCTGAAACTTTCACAGTTCGTAAAATTTCTTCAGGTGTAGGTGTGGAACGTACATTCCCATTACACACTCCAAAAATCGAAAAAATCGAAGTTAAACGTCGTGGTAAAGTACGTCGTGCTAAATTATACTACTTACGTAGTTTACGTGGTAAAGCTGCTAGAATCCAAGAAATTCGTTAATCAGCAAATTGAGTATATGAATAAGATAAAGGTTAGTTACAACGTTTGTCTTACTAACAAAGCTTCCAATCATCTTCTTTTTCAAGTTGAGATTGGAAGCTTTTATTTATTGTATTTAAAATTTTGAAGTCTGACCTTAGACGTAGTTGTTTATTTCAGTTTATTGTTTTCTTTTTACCCATAAGCTAAATAGTACGCTACCTATAACGCCGATGATACTTAAAATGGTAAGTAGATAAAAATGCGGCGGGGTATAAGAGACTTTAATCACCTTATCGCCTTTATTTACCGGTATTGCCGTCATAATACCATTGACTTGTTGTACGGGTACATCTTTACCATCTACGTGTGCATGCATGCCTTTTACATATACAGTTGGTAGGACAACATAGCCTGATGCATTTTTGGGTTTATGAACAATATAACCATTTCTCATGCTTTTAACCTTCACAGGTGTAACGTCTTTAGATGCTTTTTGTAAAGTACTGTAATCTTCACCATAGATGCCTTTAACAGATAAACGATAATGACCTTTAGATAGTTGAATATTAAGTTTATTAGATGCTTTTACGCGCATTGTAACAGGAGTGACAAAACGTCGATATTTATAACTTAGTTTATTTCGGCTTTGTGAATATTCGTTTACACCGACTGAATGCGCTTTGTCAGGCGACAGCAATTCGACATCCATTTCCACATACATATCTTTATATTGATTAGCGACTGATTTAGGTAAAGATAACGTAACACCTCCATTATCCTTATGCACAGTAAGATGGTTGTGATTGTGCCATGTTGAATCATTTGTCGACATGTTCGCTTTGTCTAACAAGTTTTGATTTGATTTAAATGAAGTATTCGCTTTCTCTGGCTGACCATTTAACACGATGCCTTTTAACATTGCTTGTTCACGATCTAATGGTGACTTTAAATCATTAGAATTATAAATTCGATTCGTCACATGAGCTGCTGGGTAGTCAATCGTATTTTCGGAGTGGATGAGTGTATCTTTACCATTCAAAATGGTATCTTTCTTTTTAAATCCGTAGGGCATATTTTGATCTTCAGGATGACGTAAACGATCTTGAACATTCCATAGCGCAGCTAAGTTCGCTCGATTTCCCAAAAAGCGATACGTGCTATTTTTATCCACAGGCATATTGATTTGCATTAATTTATCATAATATTTCAATATATCGCCATCAAAAATGCTAGAATATAGCGATATACCATTATAGTGATAAATAAATGGTGAATTTAGTGCGTATGCTGACATATAATCGATACGATGAAATGGGTCATTTTGATGCTGTGTGATCGTATCGATTTTTTTGGCAATTGTGTCATCAAAGTATGATGGATCATTTAAAGTATGGATTGTCGTTGCATATGGATCTATTGTTCTTTGTCTTGAATCATGTGTCATTACAATTTGCTGACCGAAAAAGAGCACAATCAACGATAACATGATTATTGGTTGCTTAAGTAGAGATTTACGATAAATGATTAAACCTAATACAATGATGATAAATAATGCTATAGGCATCCAATCCACAAAATCATCGGCAATGATGTATCGGCACAATCCTGCAATAAATACAGGTATAGCAGCAAATAAATATCGTTTCATTGTTATTTCAGATAAATGATGAATATATAACGCAATAAGTCCACTTGTAGATAACACTAAGAAATAAACCCAGCGACGTTGCGGTAAAGAGAAACCGTTAAAAGCACTATCAAAGTATTGTGATAATGAACCAATAAGTAAGAACCAAGTTATAATCGCAAAAACTTTATAGTAGTAGTGTTTGTATAATTTTGGCGTTAACAATGCCACGAGTGCGACAAGTGAAATTGTGACATAGAAACCATTTGAAAATATGTAATAATTATTTTTGGTTAAATCAGTAAACAAAGAAATATTAAATTCTGAATTTTGTTGACGATCATTATTTAAGAATGATGATACACCAGTGTAAAATCCTAATATACTTGATAAAAGCGCAAACATAGCACCAATAATTAATAAGTAACATTTTTGCCAGCGTGATACGATATCATAGCGATATTGAAACACAACTCGCAAAATGAAATAAATACCTAACACAATGGCTTGATAATAAGTAAAATAGAAATTTGAAAAGAGTGTAATCGCTACTGCAAAAATAAACAAACCAATCTTCTTACGTTGGAAAAAGCGTTCCATTCCCCATAAAGATAATGGTAATACAATTAATAGGTCGCCATAAAATGACCATGTGAAATTGTAATATAATACGACTGTTGATGCACCATATAGTAGTGTTGCTATTAATAGAGGTACAGATTTTAATCTTAAATATCTAAAATAATAAAATGCACAAATAAAAGTGATTATCGTACGGACATAAGCTACAATGAGTTGGTTTGTTGGCCAAAAGCGGATATTGTGCGGTTGCCAATGAAATAATTGCTCGCCAATCCATACAAAAATAAAATTAACCCACATGATGGGGGATAAGGAATAATAGTAAGCTAAACCTTTTACATAATCCCCACCCAGTCCAAATGAGTGATCGTAAAATCCTTTTAAGTGTGTGTAATGTTCATATAAATATAATTGAAATGGCATCATTTGTCTAAAGCCATCGCCAGATCCACTAAACACTACACCATCTTTAAGATAATCGCGTATAAACGGATAATAAATCGTTAGTGTTACGATATTAGCTATGATAAAAATAAAACCAAATGTCCATAAGGGTTTCGACCATATTTTTTTAATCAATTTACTTCCTCATCTTTCGTTTTTTTAAATTACCATTTTTAATAAATATAGCACTTAAAAGCATGCTTATGAGTGATGTGATAATCATAGTATTCCAGTAAGGTGGTTGATATTTGATGACAATCTGCTTAGCATTTTTATTGACTGAAACACCAGTCATCATATAATTAACTTTCTGAACTTTGGCAGGTGCACCATCTACGTACGCATGCATACCTTTACGGTAAGGAATATTAATGGCAGCAATACCACCATCATGATGATTAAGATTGACTTGAACACCATTTTTAATATCCTTATAACCAGCACTAAAATGAGCATCCCGATGTGCCTTTTTAAGCGTATCATAATTCTCACCATTTAATTGTTGTAAATCGATATAAAATTCGCCATCAGGTGAAAGGGTTATCGTAATATCACCATTTTTATCTGGTTGTGCTCGATAAAGTTGCGTATCTACCCCTGTACGATAAGTAGAGTTGTTAAACAAGCGATGATTAGCATAATTATTAATCGCAACTGTGTAATTACTATCAGGATTGCCTCGCTTAATCTTCATAGTTAAATAAAAGTCATCGTATTTATCACGTAAATGTTTCGGTAAATGTAGTTTTATTGTGCCACCTTGTTCACCGGTAACTTTATAGCGATGTTTACCATTAAGTTTAATATTCTGATGTTGGATATCGACTTTCGATAATAAATTCGGCGACGATGATTTATAAGACGTACCTTTATTATCCATTACGACACCGTTCAACATTGCATGTTCTCGATCGATAGCTGTGTTTAAAGATTTAGAATGATAGATGTTATTTGTTACTTTTACGCTTGGTAAGTTAAGTGAATTTTCATATATAGTGTATTGTCCACTTGTTTTAATTTTTTTAAAATAAGCAGGCAAATTGCCTTGGTAATCTTTCAACATCATATAGCGTACGGAGAAAAGGCTTGCGATATTTTGTCGACCATTTGTTGATTGATAGCGACTTAACGATTCTTCGGCAAGATTGATTTTAAGGGCATCGTAATAGTAATCTAGAATATTATGATGGAAGATGCTAGAATACAAACTCAATCCCTTAAAGTGTTGATACATCGGTGTATTATCCTGTTCATTTACACGCCAATCAATACGTTCATCTTCCCTTTTACTGTTATTCATTATATTGACTAAAGAACGTTGTAAATCTGAACTATATAAACTTGAGTTAATATAAAACGTATTCGCACGTTCTTCATGATCTTTAAAATAAATTTGATTTTTAATAAAGACGAAAGAAACCATTATGTTGAGTAAGAGAATGGATATTCCAAAAATATAACTTAAATTAATACGGTAATATCTGTCTTTTAAAATTAAAATAAGTAAACCTATAATTGAAACGATTGGTACAAGGATAAGCCAAGCTACAAATTTATGATACGTAATCGCACTGGCAAAAATGATGAGTTCAGCAATAATATTACTAAATACGTAAGTTTTAATTTTTAATGTTCTAAAATATTTCATGAATAACCCAATTAACATTGCTGAATTGAATGAAAGTATAAAATGCCAGCGTTTTTGTGGTGCGGAAAATCCATTAAACACCTGATCAATAAATGGCACAAAGCTGAGTAAGATAAACACTAGTGTTAACATGGCGAATAAGCGATAGTAGTAATGTTTATAAAGCTTAAAGCATAATAGCGCTTGAATTGTTAAGAAGAGTAACACAATTAAATAGTTATCAAAGAAGATATTTGTATTAATATTCAGCTTTTCAAAGGTATCCACCGTTCCAGAGAAGGGGACACGACGATTGTTTAGGAAGCTTTGAACACCATGGAAAAACATAAATAAACTGTTACCTAACCCTAAAATAGCACTAATTACAAATAATATTATCGCTTTACCGCGTGAAATAATATCTTTTGAATGTCTAAAGATGATACGAATAAGAATGTAACCTGCACCTATTAGACAAAGGTAATATGCAAAATAGAAATTATTTATCATGATCAGTGTGACTGTAACAATGAAAAGACCCAATTTCTGTTTTTGAAGCACGCGTTCAATCGAGAGCAGGAGTAACGGCAACCAAATGAAGACATCACTAAAGAATGGCCAATACACTGTAAAGCGATAATATAGTGGCGACATGACAAATAAAAACGCCATAATAAGACTTATCCACGTATTACGTGATAAGTACTTGCTATAAAGATAGGTACAATACATTGCAATTGCAGCTTTAATTATAGAGATAACGAGTGCATTTACCATCCAAAATAGTAAGCCTTGTGTGTTTATATGTATGATCGTTTTTAATAGTATGATACATAGAACATTGATAATAAATAGTATGTTCGTTGAAAAGTAATAACTTAAATCAGTGAAAAAGTCTCCACCTAATCCAAAATCAGAAGCATAAAAGAGGTTACCGTGACTCCACTTTTCAAATAAAAACATCTGAATCGGTACCATCTGTTCAATACCATCATTTGGCCCTGTAAATAATATACCGTCATGAATGAAGCGGTAAATAATATAGCTATGTCCTAAGAGTGACAAAGTAAAAAATATACCTATATATATAAATATTTTCTTCATAACTTACCTCTAATAATCGGATTGAAATTAAAATAGTACATTTAAATTGTAGGGGATAGTTCATATGAATAAAAGTAATTATGCTTTTTATCATGATTCCTTTTATTGCACTTTCTCGTTTTAAATGATGAATGCTAAAATAAAGGGTGAACCAATTAAACAGTGGCTCTTATTTATAATTTCAATTATAATCAACAAGTTAAAGTAAAATATAAAGAAAGTAAGGTGACAATCAATGGCAATACAATGGTATCCAGGACATATGGCAAAAGCTAAAAGAGAAGTTACAGAACAACTGAAGAAAGTAGACGTTGTATTTGAATTAGTTGATGCACGAATTCCATATAGTTCTCGTAATCCAATGATTGATGAAGTAATTAAACAGAAACCACGTGTGGTTATTCTCAATAAAAAAGATATGGCTAATTTAAATGAGATGCAGAAATGGGAAAGTTTCTTTATAGACAAAGGATATTATCCTGTTGCAGTCGATGCAAAACATGGTAAAAATTTAAAGGGCGTCGAAACTGCGGCGATTGCTGCAACAAAAGAAAAGTTTGAGCGTGAGAAAGCTAAAGGTCTTAAACCAAGGGCCATTAGAGCTATGATTGTGGGGATACCTAACGTGGGTAAATCGACATTAATTAATAAATTAGCAAGAAAGAATATTGCTCAAACTGGTAATAAACCTGGTGTGACAAAACAACAACAATGGATTAAAGTAGGACAGTCGCTACAATTGTTAGATACACCTGGTATCTTATGGCCTAAATTTGAAGATGAAACGGTTGGGAAGAAATTAAGTCTAACGGGTGCGATTAAAGATAGCATCGTACATTTAGATGAAGTTGCAATCTATGGTCTACAATTTTTAATTCATCATGATTTAGATGGATTTAAACAGCATTATAAAATTGATGTACCTGTAGATGCCGAAATATTAGAATGGTTTGATGCGATTGGTCGTCGACGCGGTCTTCTACAAAGAGGAAATGAAGTCGATTATGAAGCGGTTATTGAACTTATCATTAACGATGTACGTAATGCTAAAATTGGGACATATTGTTTCGACTTATATTCAGAAATGAAGTGTGAATTAGAAAATGACACAGACAATAAATGAAATTAAACGTATATTAGCTGACATACATTCATTAGATGAATTAGAGCAGCATGAATTTAACCAAGACACCCGTAAAGGTGTACATCAAGCTATATCAAGATGTCGTAAACAACTGCTTAAAGAACAAGACATTGTCGACCACTATTATCAAATGAATCAATTTGAGGATGCGTTGTTAGCTACCAATCCTCAAACATTAATCTGTGGGATTGACGAAGTGGGTCGCGGTCCGCTTGCAGGACCCGTGGTTGCGTGTGCGGTTATATTAAATCAAGGTCATCGCTATTTAGGTTTAGATGACTCTAAGAAAGTATCGGCGACTAAAAGACGAGTGCTAAATGCACAACTAAAAGAGGGTGTACTTGAATATGCCTATGGTATAGCAAGTCCTGAAGAAATTGATGAATTCAATATTTATAATGCAACCAAAATAGCAATGAATCGAGCTTTGACCCAACTGGTAAATCAGCCAGACCATTTACTCATTGATGCAATGGCTTTAGACACTCAAATCCCTCAAACATCGATTATTAAAGGTGATGCTAAAAGTGTATCAATTGCTGCAGCGAGTATAATGGCAAAAGAATATCGAGATGATTTGATGAGAGAAATTGCTGAGGAATATCCAGGTTATGAATTTGAAAAAAATGTTGGTTATGGAACGAAAGCACACTTAGAAGGTTTAGATAGCTATGGCATTACGCCTCATCATCGACGCAGCTTCGAACCAATCAAATCTATGACGTAATTATTTGAATTTTAAATTAATTGCAAAAAGTAGAATACTTTCAGTTTACAATAGCGCTTTCATTTTCTATAATTATAACTGAACTTAACCTAAGAAGTAGGAGGATGGAAGATGAATATCCACGAGTATCAAGGTAAAGAAATATTTCGTTCTATGGGCGTAGCCGTTCCAGAAGGACGAGTTGCATTTACTGCTGAAGAAGCAGTGGAGAAGGCAAAAGAATTAGACACTGAGGTTTATGTGGTTAAAGCACAAATCCACGCTGGGGGTAGAGGTAAAGCAGGTGGAGTTAAAATTGCTAAATCATTATCTGAGGTTGAAACTTATGCCAATGAATTATTAGGTAAGCAATTAGTCACACATCAAACTGGTCCTGAAGGTAAAGAAGTAAAACGTTTGTACATTGAACAAGGTTGCGATATTCAAAAAGAATATTACGTAGGTTTTGTTATTGATCGTGCAACTGATCGCATTACTTTAATGGCTTCAGAAGAAGGCGGTACTGAAATTGAAGAAGTTGCTGCTAAAACACCAGAAAAAATATTCAAAGAAACAATCGATCCAGTTGTTGGTTTATCACCATATCAAGCGCGTCGTATTGCTTTCAATATTAATATTCCAAAAGAATCAATTAACAAAGCAGCGAAATTCTTAATTTCTCTATACAATGTATTTATTGAAAAAGACTGCTCAATCGTTGAAATTAACCCATTAGTTACTACTGGAGACGGTGACGTTTTAGCGTTAGATGCTAAAATTAATTTCGATGATAACGCATTATTTAGACATAAAGATATTCAAGAATTACGAGACTTAGAAGAAGAAGATCCGAAAGAAATTGAAGCATCTAAATATGACTTATCATACATTGCATTAGATGGAGATATTGGTTGTATGGTTAATGGTGCTGGTTTAGCTATGGCTACAATGGATACAATTAATCATTTTGGTGGAAATCCAGCTAACTTCCTAGACGTAGGGGGCGGTGCTACAAAAGAAAAAGTTACTGAAGCATTCAAAATCATCTTAGGTGACGACAATGTTAAAGGTATCTTTGTAAACATCTTCGGTGGAATCATGAAATGTGATGTTATCGCTGAAGGTATTGTGGCAGCAGTTAAAGAAGTTGAATTAACTTTACCACTAGTTGTCCGTTTAGAAGGAACAAATGTAGAACGCGGTAAAGAAATCTTAAATGAATCAGGTTTAGCAATTGAACCAGCAGCTACAATGGCTGAAGGTGCACAAAAAATTGTTAAGCTTGTTAAAGAAGCGTAAGGAAAGGATGGGAACACTAAGATGAGTGTATTTATAGATAAGAATACTAAAGTAATGGTACAAGGTATTACAGGGTCTACTGCCCTTTTCCATACAAAACAAATGCTTGATTATGGCACACAAATTGTCGCAGGGGTAACACCAGGTAAAGGTGGACAAGTGGTTGAAGGCGTGCCTGTTTATAACACTGTTGCTGAAGCTAAAGAAGAAACAGGTGCTAATGTATCTGTAGTATATGTTCCAGCGCCATTTGCTGCGGACTCTATTTTAGAAGCTGCGGATGCAGATTTAGATATGGTAATTTGTATCACTGAACATATTCCTGTTGTAGACATGGTCAAAGTTAAACGTTATTTAGAAGGTAGAAAAACACGTTTAGTAGGACCTAACTGTCCAGGTGTTATTACTGCTGATGAATGTAAAATTGGTATTATGCCAGGCTATATTCATAAGAAAGGTCACGTTGGTGTTGTATCTCGTTCTGGTACATTAACATATGAAGCAGTTCATCAATTGACTGAAGAAGGTATTGGTCAAACTACAGCTGTAGGTATTGGTGGCGACCCAGTCAATGGTACAAACTTTATCGACGTGCTTAAAGCATTTAATGAAGATGAAGACACGAAAGCTGTAGTAATGATTGGTGAAATCGGTGGTACAGCTGAAGAAGAAGCTGCTGAATGGATTAAAGCTAATATGAATAAACCAGTTGTTGGATTTATTGGCGGTCAAACAGCGCCTCCAGGCAAACGTATGGGTCACGCTGGTGCAATCATCTCTGGTGGTAAAGGTACAGCAGCCGAAAAGATTAAAACATTAAATGATTGTGGTGTCAAAACTGCTGATACACCTTCAGAAATCGGTACAACATTAATCGAAGCAGCTAAAGACGCTGGTATCTATGAAGAATTATTAACAATTAAATAATGAGATTGTAAATCAATAAATGATCCACTATACTCCGTTCAAAGTATTATAACTTCTAAATACTTTGAACGGAGTTATTTTGTTTTAAAATACATCTCTTTTTATAATAAATTTCGAGAAATTTATTTGTTTTTTTATTTAATAGCGATATTATATTTATAGTGTATAAATGATAGGAGAGAACAACATGAAACGACAACATTTAATAATAAGACCACTTTGAATTTATGATTTGTACTGAAGACGTATCTTATATTAGGGCCATCATAAATGATTGGAAGTGAGTTTTAAATATGATTTTTACAAAGCTTAGCATAGAAGAATTTAATACATTCGTAGGTCATCATTTTTCATATTATACACAGGTAAATGATTTATACATATATCGTAAGGAACGACATTTAGGTGCTCACCTTGTCGGAGTGAAGGAAAATAACACTGTTATTGCTGCCTGTTTATTAACTGATGCTCGTATATTTAAGGTGTTTAAATATTTTTATACCCATCGAGGACCGGTGATGGATTATACTAATTTAGCGTTAGTTGAATTTTTCTTTAGAAAATTAACGCATTATGTACGTATGCGAAGAGGTGTTTTCATACTCGTTGATCCTTATGTCTTGGAGAATATAAGAAGTGCTGATGGTGAGATTATAGAACACTTTAACAATAAACAGTGGTTTAAGGTAATGCATAAATTAGGATACCAACATCAAGGTTTTACAACTGGTTATTCATCGATGAGTCAAATAAGATGGCATTCTATATTAGATTTAAAAGATAAAAGTGAACAACAATTATTAAAAGACATGTCATATCAAACAAGACGTAACATTATGAAGACAATTGAAATGGGTGTACAAATTAAAACTTTATCAATTAAAGAAACGAGTAGATTTTATCGACTGTTTCACATGGCTGAAGAAAAACATGGTTTTCATTTTCAAGAAGAACCTTATTTCAAACAAATGCTTGAAATTTATGGCGATAAAGCATGTATAAAGTTAGCTTATATTGATTTAAATAAGTATATAAATCTATTAAAACAACATGCGATAGAATTAGAAGAGGAAATGACTGAAATTAAACAATCATTAAAAGTGAATTCTAATTCAAAAAAGACAAAAACAAAATATCACCAATTAAATCAACAGCTAGAGAGCCTTTATAACAAAATAGCAAAAACTGAACAATTAATCATTACAGATGGTACATTATTAGATTTAGCAGCGGCATTATTTATTCATAATGCGCATGAAATGTATTATTTATCAAGTGGCTCAAATCCTAAATATAATGAATTTATGGGGGCATATCGATTACAATGGGATATGATATGTCACGCAAAAAAACTAGGTATTCATCGGTACAATTTTTATGGAATTACTGGTGACTTTGGCAATGAAGCAGAAGATTATGGTGTGCAACAGTTTAAAAAAGGATTTAATGCCTTTATTGAGGAATACGTAGGGGATTTTATTAAGCCAGTCAATAAATGTTTATACAAGCTATACCGAAAATGAGGAAAACTCATTGGGAACAACTAAATAAACGTTAACTTGAACGTTTCGTCTGCGGACACATGAAACTTGATAACTTCAAAATAATCTGAGACTTTTAAGTTTCAGATTATTTTATTTGTTTTAATCTATATTGGATAGTTTACATAATTCAATGTAGAAATTACTCATTAAGTGTTAATGAATATTTGTGCTAAATTGTATTGTAATTGAAATGTGCGCCAAAGACATATTTATTCTATAATGTTATCAAAGGAGACGACTTCATGATTAACAACGATATGATACTTTTGAAATTGATATGGGCGGGATATACGACACAACATCTTCATCATTTATTAAGATTGTATCCTGACTTTTTTAGCTACTCTAATAATGACCAAATTGGCACAATTAAAACCTGGGACACTCTATATCACCAAGGCCATTGTTACAATAAATTCTATGATCTAGACGAGAAAGATATTCTATCATTTCTTAACCAATATAATATAAATTTTATAACAATATTTCATGGGAACTATCCTAAACTATTAAAAGAAATTTACGATTATCCATTTGTATTATTTTACCGCGGTAAGATTAACTTGCTAACATCGTTAAATACATTAGGCGTTGTAGGCTCAAGAAGCGCAACACAGTATTCTGCTAAAGCAATTCAATACTTATTTCCACAATTTACGCATATTCCTTTAACAATCATTTCTGGTTTGGCGAAAGGTGCCGATAGTATGGCGCATCAATTCGCATTGAAATACCATCTTCCAACTATAGCTATCTTAGGTTATGGCCATTTACATCATTATCCCAAAGAAACTCAAAAATTACGCAATATAATTGAAGAAAAAGGATTAGTCATAAGTGAATATCCACCCTTTGACCGTATTAGACGCTATTACTTTCCGCAACGCAATCGATTGATAAGTGGTCTTTCTAAAGGTGTATTAATTACTGAAGCTCGGGTTAAGAGTGGTAGTCAAATTACTATTGATTGTGCACTAGAACAAAATAGAAATGTATACGTACTGCCAGGCTCACTTTTCAACCCATTAACGAAAGGGAATTTGAGACGTGCACAAGAAGGAGCGATGATTGTTACTAAAGCAGAAGATATCACTTGTGATTATTAACATTCTTAAATATAGCCGTTTTATTGTATAAATAATGTACATTTATTTCTAATATATAGCTAAAAATATTATTAAAATAAGTTTAAAAAACACATAAATAGAATTTAAACATTGACAAAATCAAAATTGACCGTTTATCATTTATCTTTAGTAATTGAAATAGCAAGGGGGAATTCACTTTGGCAGATAATTTAGTCATAGTTGAGTCGCCTGCAAAAGCTAAAACCATTGAAAAATATTTAGGTAAAAAGTATAAAGTGATAGCTTCTATGGGACACGTTAGAGATTTACCAAGAAGTCAAATGGGTGTCGATGTAGAAGATAATTTTGAACCGAAATATATTACAATTCGCGGTAAAGGTCCAGTAGTAAAAGATTTAAAAAAATACGCTAAGAAAGCTAAAAATGTCTTTCTTGCGAGTGACCCTGACCGTGAAGGTGAAGCGATTGCTTGGCATTTATCAAAAATTTTAGAACTTGATGATACAAAAGAAAACAGAGTAGTATTTAATGAAATTACAAAAGATGCGGTAAAAGAAAGTTTCAAACACCCTCGTGGCATTGAAATGAATTTAGTAGATGCACAACAGGCACGCCGTATTTTAGATAGATTAGTTGGTTATAACATTTCACCAGTTTTATGGAAGAAAGTGAAAAAAGGACTTTCAGCAGGACGTGTTCAATCTGTTGCTTTAAGATTAGTTATCGATAGAGAAAATGAGATTCGTAACTTTAAGCCTGAAGAATATTGGTCTATAGAAGGTGAATTTAGATATAAAAAATCAAAATTTACTGCTAAGTTTCTTCATTATAAAAACAAACCATTTAAGTTAAAAACTAAAAAAGATATTGAAAAAATCACAACTGAACTAGACGGCGATAAGTTTGAAATAACAAATGTGAATAAAAAGGAAAAAACTAGAAATCCTGCTAATCCGTTTACAACATCAACATTACAACAAGAAGCAGCGCGTAAGTTGAATTTTAAAGCGAGAAAAACAATGATGCTTGCACAACAATTATATGAAGGTATCGATCTAAAACGACAAGGCACAGTTGGATTAATCACATATATGCGAACGGATTCTACTCGTATTTCACAAACAGCAAAAGACGAAGCAAAAAAATATATTGAAGATAAGTATGGTAAAGATTATATTTCTAATCGAACAGCGAAAGGTAAACAAGGTGATCAAGATGCCCATGAGGCAATTCGTCCAACAAGTACTTTACGCACACCTGATGAAATGAAATCGTACTTAACGAGAGATCAGCATCGTTTATATAAATTGATTTGGGAACGTTTTGTGGCAAGTCAAATGGCACCAGCAATCCTAGACACGGTTGCTTTAGATGTTACTCAAAATAACATTAAATTTAGAGCGAACGGTCAAACAATTAAATTTAAAGGTTTCATGACACTTTATGTTGAGGCCAAAGACGATAAAGATAATGAAAAAGAAAAAAAATTACCAAATTTAAGTAAAGGTGATGAAGTAACTGCGACGCAAATTGAGCCAGCACAACACTTCACACAACCACCGCCACGATATACAGAAGCACGTTTAGTCAAAACATTAGAAGAACTAAAAATCGGTAGACCATCAACTTACGCACCTACTATTGATACAATCCAAAAACGTAATTACGTCAAACTTGAAAGCAAACGATTTGTTCCTACAGAATTAGGTGAAATCGTTTACGAACAAGTAAAGGACTATTTCCCTGAAATTATTGATGTGGAATTTACGGTTAATATGGAAACATTATTGGATAAAATTGCTGAAGGAGATATCGGGTGGAGAAAAGTAATTGATAACTTTTATGGAAGTTTCAAATTAGACGTTGAACGTGCTGAGGAAGAAATGGAAAAAGTTGAAATTAAAGATGAACCAGCCGGTGAAGATTGCGAAGTTTGTGGTTCGCCTATGGTAATTAAAATGGGACGCTATGGTAAATTCATGGCATGTTCAAACTTCCCAGATTGTAGAAATACGAAAGCGATTGTTAAAACGATTGGTGTTACATGTCCTAAATGTAAAGATGGAGATGTTGTTGAAAGAAAATCTAAGAAAAATAGATTATTCTATGGTTGCTCAAATTATCCCGAATGTGATTTTATTTCTTGGGATAAACCTGTTGGCCGTGATTGTCCTAAGTGTAATCATTACTTAATGGAACATAAAAAAGGACGTAGCTCACAAGTTATATGTTCTAACTGTGATTACAAAGAAGAAGTTCAAAAATAGATAGAAATTAAAAGGAGGAAAACCATGAGTCAAACTGTAAATATTGTTGGCGCAGGCTTAGCTGGTTCAGAAGCTGCTTACCAATTAGCTCAACGAGGAATCAAGGTTAATTTGATTGAAATGCGTCCTGTTAAACAAACACCAGCGCATCATACTGATAAATTTGCAGAACTAGTATGTTCTAACTCACTTCGTGGTAATGCTTTAACAAATGGTGTAGGTGTACTAAAAGAAGAAATGAGACGATTAGACTCGTTAATTATTTCTGCTGCTGATAAAGCAAGAGTGCCTGCTGGTGGTGCATTAGCAGTTGATCGACATGATTTTTCTGGTTACATTACTGAAACTTTAAGAAATCATCCAAACGTTACAGTAATTAATGAAGAAATAAATAGTATTCCTGAAGGGTATACGATTATTGCTACGGGCCCATTAACTACTGAAAATTTAGCTAAAGAAATCGTAGACATTACTGGTAAAGATCAACTTTATTTTTATGATGCTGCCGCTCCAATAATAGAAAAAGAATCCATAGATATGGATAAAGTGTATTTGAAATCACGTTATGATAAAGGTGAAGCAGCTTATCTTAATTGTCCAATGACAGAAGAAGAATTCAATCGCTTTTATGATGCAGTACTTGAAGCAGAGGTTGCACCAACAAATGAATTCGAAAAAGAAAAATACTTTGAAGGATGTATGCCTTTTGAAGTAATGGCTGAACGCGGACGTAAAACATTATTATTTGGACCCATGAAACCAGTGGGACTTGAAGACCCAAAAACAGGCAAACGTCCATTTGCTGTTGTTCAATTAAGACAAGATGATGCTGCAGGCACGCTATATAATATTGTTGGTTTCCAAACACACTTAAAATGGGGTGCTCAAAAAGAAGTCATTCGCCTTATCCCTGGTTTAGAAAATGTTGATATCGTTCGATATGGTGTCATGCATCGAAATACTTTTATTAACTCTCCTGACGTGTTAAATGAAAAGTATGAATTGATTAAAGAAAATCGAATTCAATTTGCAGGTCAAATGACAGGTGTTGAAGGCTATGTTGAGAGTGCAGCAAGTGGCCTTGTTGCTGGCATCAATCTAGCTCATAAAATATTAGATAAAGGTGAAGTAATATTCCCAAGAGAGACAATGATAGGTAGTATGGCGTATTACATCTCACATGCCAAAAATGAAAAGAATTTCCAACCTATGAATGCTAATTTTGGTTTACTCCCATCACTTGAAAAACGTATCAAAGATAAAAAAGAACGTTACGAGGCACAAGCAAATAGAGCACTCGAATATTTAGAAAATTATAAGAAAACACTTTAAAAATAATATAAACTTTATAATTGATAGAAAATGTGTCAATTCAAAGTTTTAAAGAATTCTCAAAAGATTTTGAATTCTATAGCTAATTGTTTTAGTCCCTTTCATGTTATATGCTACAATGCATATGATGGAGGGGATTTTTAAGTGGAAGAAATCCAAGTTACATTCTTAAATATGCTCAAAGTTGAAAGGAATTTCTCCGACCATACTTTAAAATCATATCATGATGATTTAGTACAATTTAATCGTTTTTTAGATCAAGAGTTGTTAAGCCTAAAAAAATTTGAATATAAAGATGCTCGAAATTATTTAAGTTATTTATATTCGCAAAATTTGAAACGTACTACTGTATCAAGGAAGATTTCAACGTTAAGAACTTTCTATGAGTTTTGGATGACACAAGATGAGACAATCATCAATCCTTTTGTTCAACTGGTTCATCCTAAGAAGGAAAACTATTTACCACAGTTTTTTTATGAAGAAGAGATGGAGGCTTTATTTAAAACTGTAGCTCAAGATTCTAAAAAGGGATTACGAGATCGAGTTATTTTAGAATTATTATATGCAACTGGTATACGTGTTTCAGAACTAGTAAATATACAACTTAAAGATATTGATATGTCTTTACCTGGTGTCAAGGTACTAGGAAAGGGAAACAAAGAGCGATTTGTTCCGTTTGGAGAATTTTGTCGCCAAAGTATTGAACAATATTTAAGTGAATTCAAACCGATACAACATGCCAAACATTCATATTTATTAGTTAATATGAATGGCGCACCTATAACTGAAAGGGGCGTTAGGTATGTATTAAATGATGTTGTAAAACGTACAGCAGGAGTGACAGAAATTCATCCCCATAAACTTAGACATACGTTTGCAACACACTTACTTAATCAAGGAGCGGATTTGAGAACGGTACAATCTTTATTAGGACATGTAAATCTTTCAACCACTGGACGATATACACATGTATCTAATCAACAATTACGTAAAGTGTATTTAAATGCACATCCTCGAGCGAAAAAGGAGAGTAAATAAATGAGTAAAACATCATTACATGCAACAACGATTTATGCTGTTAGACACAATGGTGAAGCGGCAATGGCTGGTGATGGACAAGTGACACTTGGTGAGCAAGTCATTATGAAACAAACAGCACGTAAGGTTCGTAGATTATACGAAGGGAAAGTACTTGCTGGATTTGCTGGAAGTGTTGCAGATGCTTTCACATTGTTCGAGAAATTCGAAACAAAGTTACAACAATTCAGTGGTAACTTAGAACGTGCAGCTGTTGAGCTAGCACAAGAATGGCGTGGGGATAAACAACTGCGTCAATTGGAAGCAATGCTAATTGTAATGGACAAAGATGCAATATTAGTGGTGAGCGGAACTGGAGAAGTGATTGCACCAGATGATGATTTAATTGCAATTGGTTCAGGTGGAAACTACGCATTAAGTGCTGGAAGAGCATTGAAACGCCATGCTAGTCATTTGTCAGCAAAAGAAATGGCTTATGAAAGTTTGAAAGTTGCATCTGACATTTGTGTGTTCACTAATGATAATATTATAGTGGAAACACTTTAACGTTAAACAAATGGAAATGAATATAAATGGACGTATATTAGGTTGGAGGTAAAAGATATGGATGCAAATGGTATAAAATTAACACCTAAAGATATCGTATCTAAATTAAATGAATATATAGTTGGGCAAGATGATGCTAAACGTAAAGTTGCCATTGCGTTAAGAAATCGTTATAGAAGAAGTTTGCTTGACGAAGAAACTAAGCAAGAAATCGCACCTAAGAATATTTTAATGATTGGTCCAACTGGTGTTGGTAAAACGGAAATAGCTAGACGTATGGCTAAGGTTGTTGGCGCCCCATTTATCAAAGTGGAGGCCACTAAGTTTACTGAAGTAGGTTACGTTGGACGAGATGTTGAGAGTATGGTTCGTGATTTAGTGGATGTGGCAGTAAGACTTGTTAAAGATCAAAAGAAAGACTTGGTCAAAGATGAAGCGCTTAATAAAGCAAATGAAAAATTAGTTAAATTATTAGTGCCAAGTATGAAGAAAAAAGCATCAAATAACAACAATCCATTAGAGTCATTATTTGGTGGCGCAATTCCAAACTTTGGTAATAATGATGATGAGGAAGAAGAAACACCAACTGAAGAAATTAAAACGAAGCGTTCAGAAATCAAAAAACAATTATTAGATGGTAAACTTGAAGAAGAGAAAGTTAGAATTAAAGTTGAACAAGATCCAGGTGCACTTGGAATGCTAGGTACTAATCAAAATCAGCAAATGCAAGATATGATGAATCAACTCATGCCTAAACGTAAGGTTGAACGTGAAGTGCCTGTTAAAACAGCACGTAAGATTTTAGCTGATGATTTCGCGGATGAGTTAATAGACCAAGAGACGGCGAATCAAGAGGCATTAGAGTTGGCAGAACAAATGGGTATTATCTTCATTGATGAAATTGACAAAGTAGCAACGAATAATGCTAATAGTGGTCAAGATGTTTCAAGACAAGGTGTTCAACGAGATATCTTGCCAATCTTAGAAGGTAGCATGATTCAAACTAAGTATGGTACTGTAAATACTGAACATATGCTATTTATTGGTGCGGGGGCATTCCACGTATCTAAACCTAGCGATTTAATACCTGAATTGCAAGGTCGTTTCCCGATTAGAGTAGAATTAGAAAGCTTAACTGTGGATGATTTCTACAGAATATTAACAGAACCTAAACTATCACTAATTAAGCAATATGAGGCACTACTCCAAACTGAAGAGGTCACTGTGAACTTTACCGAGGAAGCGATTACAAGATTAGCTGAAATGGCTTATCAAGTAAACCAAGACACTGATAACATTGGTGCGCGTCGTTTACACACAATCCTAGAAAAAATGCTTGAAGATTTATCATTTGAGGCACCTAGCATGCCAAATGCTGTAGTAGATATAACACCACAATATGTTGATGATAAGTTGAAATCTATTTCAACAAATAAAGATTTAAGTGCATTTATTTTATAATATAAATAAAGGAGAAATTTTATGAGCTTATTATCTAAAACTAGAGAATTAAATACACTATTACAAAAACATAAGGGTATTGCCGTTGACTTTAAAGACGTGGCTCAAACAATTAGTAGCGTTACTGTAACGAACGTATTTATTGTTTCACGTAGAGGCAAAATTTTAGGTTCAAATTTAAATGAACTTTTAAAGAGTCAAAGAATCAATGACATGTTAGAAAGTAAACATATTCCTAGTGAGTATACTGAACTATTAATGGATGTTAGACAAACTGAATCAAATATTGATATTAATAATGAATTAACAGTATTCCCTCCAGAAGACAAAGAATTATTTAACGATAGTCGTACGACTGTATTCCCTATTCTTGGTGGGGGAGAAAGATTAGGTACATTAGTACTTGGTCGTGTTAAAGATGACTTTAACGAAAATGATTTAGTATTAGGTGAATATGCTGCTACAGTAATTGGAATGGAAATTTTACGTGAGAAGCATAATGAAGTTGAAAAAGAAGCGCGTGATAAAGCAGCTATTACAATGGCAATTAATTCATTATCTTATTCAGAAAAAGAAGCTATTGAGCATATCTTTGAAGAATTAGGTGGTAATGAAGGCTTACTTATTGCTTCTAAAGTAGCAGATAGAGTAGGTATCACACGTTCAGTTATCGTTAACGCATTACGTAAACTTGAAAGTGCTGGTGTAATCGAATCACGATCCTTAGGGATGAAAGGTACCTTTATTAAAGTTAAAAAAGAAAAATTCCTTGAAGAATTAGAACGTAATAAATAATTAGTATTAGCATAATTATTCTAATAAATTGAAGTTTAACTGCTGCGAGGCTAAAACATGTATCTGCAGCAGTTTTTTAATTGCTCGAAATATCGAAAGTGTTACGTATTGACGTATTCAATAAATTAACGTTGCACGGCAATTAAAAGTATGATATTATTATTGTCGGCTATAAAGCCAATACACACATAATAAACGCACATGTAGAGGGTGCAATTCAATCATTGTCTTTATATGAGTTTATTATGGAGGTAAATAACCACTAGGAGGAATTTAAAATGGCAGTAATTTCAATGAAACAATTACTAGAAGCCGGTGTTCACTTCGGTCACCAAACACGCCGTTGGAACCCAAAAATGAAAAAATATATCTTCACTGAAAGAAATGGTATCTATATCATTGACTTACAAAAAACAGTGAAAAAAGTTGAAGAAGCTTATAACTTCATCAAACAAGTATCAGAAGATGGCGGTAGAGTCTTATTCGTTGGTACTAAAAAACAAGCACAAGAATCAGTTAAAGCTGAAGCAGAACGTGCTGGTCAATTCTACGTTAACCAAAGATGGTTAGGCGGAATTTTAACTAACTATAAAACAATTTCTAAACGTATTAAACGTATTTCTGAAATCGAGAAAATGGAAGAAGACGGTTTATTCGACGTTTTACCTAAAAAAGAAGTTGTTGAACTTAAAAAAGAATACGACCGTTTAATTAAATTCTTAGGCGGTATTCGTGATATGAAATCAATGCCTCAAGCATTATTCGTAGTTGACCCTCGTAAAGAGCGCAACGCGATTGCTGAAGCACGTAAATTAAATATTCCAATCGTTGGTATTGTTGACACTAACTGTGATCCAGATGAAATTGATTATGTTATCCCAGCGAACGACGACGCTATTCGTGCCGTTAAATTATTAACTGGTAAAATGGCTGACGCTGTCTTAGAAGGTCAACAAGGTGTTTCTAACGATGAAGTAGCTGCAGAGCAAAACATCAATTTAGATGAAAAAGAAGAATCTCAAGAAGCAGAATCAACTGAAGAAAATACTACTGTTGAATCAAACTAAGATATAGTTTAAATGGGTGATAAGATGTAATGCTTATCGCCCTTTTTTCAAATAATAAAAAATAATAATTAAAGTTAACTAGAGTATTGGAAATTATAGTGACTTTAATGGTAATATTTAGGTATCATCTATTATTACAATTAGAAATATTGGAGGAATAATTAATGGCAATTTCAGCAAAACTTGTTAAAGAATTACGTGAAAGAACTGGCGCTGGTATGATGGATTGTAAAAAAGCGCTAACAGAAACTGATGGTGACATCGATAAAGCGATTGATTACTTACGTGAAAAAGGTATCGCTAAAGCAGCTAAAAAAGCAGACCGTATTGCAGCTGAAGGTTTAGTACATGTTGAAGTTAAAGGAAACGAAGCTGCTATCGTTGAAATCAACTCTGAAACTGACTTCGTAGCTCGTAATGAAGGCTTCCAAGAATTAGTTAAAGAAATTGCTAATCAAATTCTTGATAGCAAAGCTGAAACAGTAGATGCTTTATTAGAAACTAAATTATCAAGTGGTAAAACAGTTGATGAAAGAATGAAAGAAGCAATCTCAACAATCGGTGAAAAATTAAGCATCCGTCGTTTCGAAATCAGAACTAAATCTGATAACGATGCATTTGGTGCATACTTACACATGGGTGGACGCATTGGTGTGTTAACTGTAGTTGAAGGTTCTACTGATGAAGAAGCTGCTAAAGATGTAGCAATGCACATCGCAGCTATCAATCCAAAATATGTTTCTTCTGAACAAGTTAAAGAAGAAGAAATTAACCACGAAAAAGAAGTATTAAAACAACAAGCATTAAATGAAGGTAAACCAGAAAAAATCGTTGAAAAAATGGTTGAAGGTCGTTTACGTAAATATCTTCAAGAAATTTGTGCAGTTGATCAAAACTTTGTTAAAGATCCAGATCAAACAGTTGAAGCTTTCTTAAAATCTAAAGGTGGTAAACTTGTTGACTTCGTTCGCTATGAAGTAGGCGAAGGTATGGAAAAACGTGAAGAAAACTTCGCAGATGAAGTTAAAGGTCAAATGAAATAATCTGTCGACAGGATTTACAAGAAAGAAGACACCTTTGAGGTTTTCTATTATAAAGTCATACTTTATGTTAGAAGGCGCGTCAGTGTCTTCTTTACTTGTATATATTACATATTTTTACAATAGAGAGGAAAAAACAATGGCGCAAACTTCTAAATATAAACGTGTAGTATTAAAACTTAGTGGTGAGGCACTCGCAGGAGACAAAGGTTTTGGTATTAATCCAATCATTATTAAAAGTGTAGCACAGCAAGTAGCTGAAGTTGCTAAGATGGATTGTGAAATCGCAGTTATCGTTGGTGGCGGTAATATTTGGAGAGGAAAAACTGGTAGTGACTTAGGTATGGACCGTGGTACAGCAGATTACATGGGTATGCTTGCTACAGTTATGAACGCTCTTGCACTTCAAGACAGTTTAGAACAATTAGAATGTGACACTCGCGTGTTAACTTCTATTGAAATGAAACAAGTAGCTGAACCTTATATTCGTCGACGAGCTATTAGACATTTAGAGAAGAAACGTGTTGTAATTTTCGCAGCAGGTATTGGTAATCCTTACTTCTCTACAGATACAACTGCAGCGTTACGTGCAGCAGAAGTCGAAGCCGATGTTATTTTAATGGGTAAAAATAATGTTGATGGTGTATATTCAGCAGACCCTAAAGTAGATAAAAATGCGGTTAAGTATGATCACTTAACACATATCCAAATGTTACAAGAAGGATTACAAGTGATGGATTCAACAGCTTCATCATTCTGCATGGATAATAATATTCCATTAAATGTATTCTCAATTATGGAAGAAGGAAATATTAAACGTGCAGTTATGGGCGAGAAAATAGGTACATTAATAACTAAATAATTAGAGGTGTAATTAGTATGAGTGACATTATTCAAGACACTAAAGCTAGAATGAGTAAATCTATTGATAATTTATCACGTGAATTAGCAAATATCAGTGCTGGAAGAGCAAATTCAAATTTATTAAGTGGCGTAACAGTTGATTATTATGGAGCTCCAACTCCAGTTCAACAATTAGCTAGTATCAATGTGCCAGAAGCACGTTTATTAGTTATTTCTCCATATGATAAAACTTCAGTGGCTGATATCGAAAAAGCAATTAACGCTGCGAACTTAGGTGTAAATCCTACAAGTGATGGCGAAGTTATTCGTATCACAGTTCCTGCTTTAACTGAAGAACGTCGTAAAGAGTTAGTGAAAAATGTTAAGAAAATTGGTGAAGATGCGAAAGTTTCAATTCGAAACATTCGTCGCGATATTAACGACCAATTGAAAAAAGATGAAAAAAATGGAGACATTACTGAAGACGACTTAAGAAGTCAAACAGAAGATGTACAAAAAGCGACTGATAATTCTATTAAGGAAATTGATCAATTAGTAGAAGACAAAGAAAAAGACATTATGTCTGTTTAATGAGTTCGACAATAAATTAATTCATTTAATAATGTGTAAGTTGTATTCAAAGTGTACTTTATACATTACTATAAATTATTTTAGTCTAAACTGTGCCAATTCAGACTTTGGTACAGTTTTTTCATTTGCTTATTCAATGCCATTATCGAGTATGATAAAATGATAGATGATTTCTTAAATAACTAATATAATATAATAGAGATGATCAGGCTCGGAGGAAAGACCATGTTTAAAAAGCTAATAAAAAGAAATAAGACTAAAATCAGTCAGAACGATGATTTAGATTTACATAATTTACCTGAACATGTAGCGAT
The DNA here is from genome assembly GCF_017893165.1 of Staphylococcus sp. GDX8P54P. NCBI lineage: Bacteria > Bacillati > Bacillota > Bacilli > Caryophanales > Staphylococcaceae > Staphylococcus > Staphylococcus sp. GDX8P54P. Next base: position 173,104 of record NZ_JAESMM010000012.1, on the reverse strand, counting down.
TATCATGGATGGCAATGGACGTTGGGCCAAAAAGCGTAAAATGCCTAGAATAAAAGGCCACTATGAAGGTATGCAAACGATTAAAACGGTAACGCGAGAAGCAAGTGATTTGGGCATTAAATACTTAACCTTATACGCTTTTTCAACTGAAAACTGGTCTAGACCTGAAAATGAAGTAAATTATATCATGAATTTGCCTGTAAATTTTTTGAAAACATTCTTACCAGAACTCATTGAAAAAAATGTTCAAATTGAAACAATTGGATTTCTGGAAGCCGTTCCTAAATCGACGATAGAAGCGATTGAACACGCAAAAGAAAAAACTAAAAATAATACAGGTTTAAAATTGATATTTGCTATTAATTACGGTGGACGTGCTGAAATTGTACAAAGTATGAAATCAATTTATGATGAACTTCAACATAACGGTCAAGGCAGTAAAGATATTGACGAATCAATGATAACCAAGCATTTAATGACACATTCATACCCAGATCCTGAATTATTAATTCGTACTTCTGGCGAACAACGTATTAGTAATTTCCTTATTTGGCAGTCTTCTTATAGTGAATTTATATTCAATGAGAAATTATGGCCAGACTTTGACGGTGAAGAATTTAAAAAATGTTTAAAAATATATCAATCTCGCCAAAGACGCTTTGGAGGGTTAAGTAAGGAGTAGCGTATGAAAGTTAGAACTTTAACCGCAATTATTGCTTTGATAATATTTCTCCCAATTTTATTAATGGGTGGAACAACACTCATGTTGTTTGCGTACTTACTCGCTTTAATTGCTTTAAAAGAACTCTTAAATATGAATATGATTAAATTACTTTCAGTCCCTGGCATTTTTAGTGCATTAGCATTAATCATTATTATGTTGCCTCAATCAGCAGGCGACTGGGTTAGTGATATTCAGTTAAAAAGTTTAATCGCAATGAGTTTTATTTTATTAAGTTATACTGTATTGTCTAAGAATAGATTTAGTTTTATGGACGCAGCATTTTGTCTGATGTCAGTTGCATACGTAGGCATTGGATTTATGTATTTCTATGCAACACGTTCAGATGGCTTACATTACATACTTTATGCATTTTTAGTGGTATGGTTAACTGATACAGGGGCTTATATTTTCGGTCGTTTAATGGGGAAACATAAATTGTGGCCAGTGATCAGTCCAAATAAAACAATCGAAGGCTTTATTGGTGGCTTAATTTGTAGTTTAATAGTACCAATTGTTATGTTATGGTTTGTTGATTTTAATTTAAACATTTGGTTACTATTATTAGTAACAATCATCTTAAGTATTTTTGGTCAACTAGGTGATTTAGTTGAATCAGGATTTAAACGTCATTTTGGTGTTAAAGATTCTGGACGAATTTTACCAGGTCATGGCGGCATATTAGACCGCTTTGATAGCTTTATGTTTGTTTTACCATTACTCAACATTTTATTAATACAAATGTAGTATGATTTTAATGTTTTATTTATATATGAAAAATGTATAGTGCTATAATTGAGGAGTTATTGAGTGCACATTTGACTAGATATAGTAGATGATGTAATTCTTAACTCCTTTTATTAAAAGTAAAATTCTTGAATAATTTAACTAAATCATAGATAATCTACATCATTCTTATGAATAAAGTAGAAAATTAATTTAATTGAGGTGTAACACGTGAGTTATTTAATCACTATTGTCTCATTTATAATCGTGTTTGGTGTACTGGTTACAGTACATGAATATGGTCACATGTTCTTTGCTAAGCGTGCTGGAATAATGTGTCCTGAATTTGCGATAGGTATGGGACCCAAAATCTTTAGTTTCCGAAAGAATGAAACGTTATACACAATCCGTCTATTACCAGTCGGTGGATATGTAAGAATGGCTGGGGATGGTTTAGAAGAACCGCCAGTTGAACCAGGAATGAATGTTAAAGTTAAGCTTAATGATAAAGATGAAATTACGCATATTATTTTAGATGATCAACATAAATTCCAAAAAATAGAAGCAATCGAAGTCAAAAAATGTGACTTTAAAGATGATTTATATATAGAAGGTATTACATCATATGACAATGAGCGCCATCACTTTAACATTGCTGAGACGGCCTATTTCGTTGAAAATGGAAGCTTAATCCAAATTGCACCACGCCATCGCCAATTTGCACACAAGAAACCATTACCAAAATTTTTAACATTATTTGCAGGACCTTTGTTTAACTTTATATTGGCTTTGGTTTTATTTATTGCATTAGCTTATTTCCAAGGTACACCTACTACTTCAGTAGCGCAATTAGCTGATAACTACCCTGCACAACAAGCAGGATTAAAAGCTGGGGATAAAATTGTTCAAGTAGGTCCGTATAAAACAAAGGATTTTGATGATATACAATCTGCTGCGAATAAAATTAAAGATAACAAAACAACGATAAAATTTGAAAGAGATAATCAAATCAAGTCAGTTGATATAACACCTAAGAAACAAGTAATTAAACAAACGAAATTAAATTCTGAAACGACATACATTTTAGGTTTCCAGCCGGAAAAAGAACATACATTAATTAAACCAATAGCTTTAGGGTTTGATCAGTTTGTAAGTGCGAGTACGTTAATATTTAAAGCAGTAGGTACAATGATTGCAAGTATATTTACTGGTCAATTTTCATTTGACATGTTAAATGGTCCAGTGGGTATTTATCATAATGTCGATTCTGTTGTGAAACAGGGTGTTATTGCATTAACGTATTACACTGCACTGTTAAGTGTTAACTTAGGTATAATGAACTTGTTACCAATCCCAGCACTAGATGGTGGTCGAATCTTATTCGTACTTTATGAAGCCATCTTTAGAAGACCAGTGAATAAGAAAGCTGAAACAATGATAATAGCAGCTGGTGCTATATTTGTCTTAATTATCATGGTTCTAGTAACTTGGAACGACATACAACGTTATTTCTTATAAATTAAGGAGGAGTAAGTGATGAAACAATCAAAAGTTTTCATTCCAACAATGAGAGATGTACCTGCTGAAGCAGAAGCATTAAGTCATCAATTATTATTAAAAGCAGGGTTAATTAAACAAAGCACAAGTGGTATTTATAGCTATTTGCCACTCGCTTCTCGTGTCTTAAATAATATTTCTAAAATTATTCGTGAAGAAATGGAACGTATAGATGCTGTTGAAATTTTAATGCCTGCGCTTCAACAAGCAGAACTTTGGGAAGAGTCAGGTCGTTGGGGTGCATATGGTCCAGAACTTATGCGATTAAAAGACCGTAATGGTCGTGAATTTGCACTAGGACCAACGCATGAGGAAGTAGTCACTTCTATCGTGAGAGATGAACTTAAGTCATATAAACAATTACCATTAACTTTATTCCAAATTCAGTCTAAATTCCGTGATGAAAAGCGTCCACGTTTCGGGTTATTACGTGGTAGAGAGTTTATTATGAAAGATGCTTATTCATTCCATGCTGATGAAGCATCACTTGATGATACGTATCAAGATATGTACAACGCTTACGGTCGTATATTCAAACGCGTTGGTATTAATGCACGTCCAGTAGTTGCAGATTCAGGTGCAATTGGCGGTAATCATACACATGAATTTATGGCGCTAAGTGAAATTGGTGAAGATACGATTGTTTATAGTGAACATAGTGATTATGCAGCTAACATTGAAAAAGCTGAAGTTGCATATTATCCAAATGAAAAACATACTGAAGTTGCAGCACTTGAAAAGATTGAAACACCTAATGTTAAAACTGCTCAAGAATTAGCAGACTTTTTAAATCGTCCAGTGGATGAAATTGTGAAAACGATGATATTCAAAATTGATGGTGAATTTATCATGTTCTTAATCAGAGGTCACCATGAGTTAAATGATGTCAAAGTTAAAGCGTACTTCGGAACAGATCATGTTGAGATGGCAACTGAAGATGAAATTATTAATTTATTAAGTGCAAGTCCAGGATCATTAGGACCAATTCATGATAAAGAAATTAAAATTTACGCTGATAATTTTGTTAAGGATTTAAATAATTTAGTTGTAGGTGCAAATGAAAATGGCTACCATTATGTAAATGCCAATATTGGACGCGACTTTAATGTTGATGAATATGGTGATTTCCGCTTTATCTTAGAAGGTGAACCATTAAGTGATGGCTCTGGTGAAGCAAAATTTGCTGAAGGTATTGAAGTTGGTCAAGTATTCAAATTGGGAACAAAATACTCAGAAGCAATGAACGCAACATTCTTAGATAATCAAGGTAAAGCTAAACCATTAATCATGGGATGTTACGGTATTGGTGTATCAAGAGCATTAAGTGCTATTGTCGAACAAAATAATGATGAAAATGGTATTATTTGGCCAAAATCAGTAACACCGTTTGATTTACACTTAATAACAATAAATCCTAAAAAAGATGAACAACTTGAATTAGGTAATCAATTGTATGAAACATTGCAACAACAATATGATGTACTTTATGATGACCGTAAAGATCGTGCAGGCGTTAAATTCAACGATGCAGATTTAATTGGTTTACCTATACGAATTGTCGTAGGTAAAAATGCAAGTGATGGTATCGTTGAAGTCAAAGTGCGTCAAACTGGTGAGAGTGAAGATGTTCATATAAATGATTTAAATGACTATATCGCCACATTATACAGTCAATTATAATATGGTGAACGCTTAGACGTATGATTTAAGTGTCTTAGTCATTGCTGAATTAATATAGCAATCAATGCACTTATCGAAATGAGGTTAGGACAATTTCATAGTTGTCTAAGCCTCTTTTTTATTAAAAGAATTAAACGCAGCAAATGAAATGCATCACTCAAAGTAGTATAATAGATATCAAGTTTGTAGTTAGAACATAACACTTTACGTTAAAACAAAATTGAGAAAAGAGTTAAATATAAGGGTGGTTATCTGTCATGGCAATGACGAATCAAGAAAAATTTAAAGTACTTGCGGACCAAATTAAAGTTTCCAATCAACTTGATCAAACAATTATTGAACAAGGTGAATTAACGCGAGTGGATGTGTCAAATAAAAATAGAACGTGGGAATTTCAAATTACATTGCCATATTTTCTATCACACGAAGATTATTTAATTTTTACAAATGCAATTACTGAAGAATTTAAAGACATTGCCAAAGTCGATTGGCATTTTACAATTCAAGATACAAGTAACCAAGATGAACATGCCATTAAATATTTTGGTCATTGTATTGAACACACTGCATTATCGCCTAAAGTGAAAGGTCAACTTAAACAGAAACGTTTAATTATGTCAGGTAACGTGCTCAAAGTAATGACCTCAAATGACATCGAAAGAAATCACTTTGATAAAGTGTGTAATGGTAGCTTAGTAAAAGCATTTCGTAAATGTGGTTTTGATATAGATAAAGTCGTATTTGAAACAGATGACTCAAGTTCTTATGATGATTTAGCCTCACTAGAAGCGCATATTCAAGAAGAAGATGAGAAGAGTGCGCGTGAAGCTACCGAAAAAATCGAAAAAATGAAAGCTGAGAAAGCGAAACAACAAGATAATAACGAAAGCAATGTTGAAAAATGCCAAATTGGTAAACCAATACAAATTGAAAATATTAAACCTATTGAGTCAATTGTTGAAGAAGAATTCAAAGTTGCAATTGAGGGTGTTATATTTGATATTAACCTTAAAGAATTGAAGAGTGGCCGTCACATTGTTGAATTAAAAGTGACAGACTATACGGACTCTTTAGTGCTTAAAATGTTTACACGAAAAAATAAAGACGATTTAGATCACTTTAAGGCACTTAGTGTTGGTAAATGGGTTCGTGCTCAAGGACGTATTGAAGAAGACACATTTGTCAGAGATTTGGTTATGATGATGTCTGATATTGAAGAAATCAAAAAGGCGCCAAAGCAAGATAAAGCAGAAGAAAAACGAGTAGAATTTCATTTGCATACATCAATGAGCCAAATGGATGGCATTCCTAATATAAGTGCGTATGTTGATCAAGCTGCTAAATGGGGACATAAAGCGATAGCAGTTACTGACCATAATGTCGTGCAAGCATTTCCCGATGCGCATGGCGCAGCTGAAAAAAACGGCATCAAAATGATTTATGGTATGGAAGGTATGCTTGTAGACGATGGAGTACCTATTGCTTATAAACCTACAGACCGAGATCTTAAAGAAGCTACATATGTCGTGTTTGATGTTGAAACGACAGGACTGTCAAACCAATATGACCAAATTATAGAATTGGCTGCTGTTAAAGTAAAAGATGGAGAAATTATTGATAAATTTGAACGTTTCAGTAATCCACATGAGAAATTATCAGAAACGATTATAAATTTAACGCATATTACTGATGATATGTTAACAGATGCGCCTGAAATTGATGAAGTACTAACAGAATTTAAAACGTGGGTTGGCGACGCTATATTTGTAGCGCATAATGCATCATTCGATATGGGCTTCATCGACACAGGATATGAAAGACTTGGGTTTGGCCCATCAACGAATGGTGTCATTGATACATTAGAATTATCACGTACGATTAATACTGAATATGGTAAACACGGTTTAAACTTTTTAGCTAAAAAATATGGTGTAGAACTAACTCAGCACCATAGAGCCATTTATGATACTGAAGCTACGGCATATATTTTCATTAAAATGGTCCAACAAATGAAAGAATTAGGCGTAACAAATCACAAAGACATCAACCAAAAACTATCGAATGAAGATGCATATAAACGTGCACGACCAACACATGTAACATTAATTGTTCAAACACAAGAAGGTCTAAAAAACTTATTTAAGATTGTAAGTGCTTCTTTAGTTAAATATTATTATCGTACACCAAGAATTCCACGATCATTATTAAATGAATATCGTGAAGGTATCTTGGTAGGAACTGCATGTGATGAAGGTGAATTATTCACAGCTGTTATGCAAAGAGATCAGTCGGAAGTTGAAAAAATTGCTAAGTATTATGACTTTATTGAAGTCCAACCACCAAAACTTTATCAAGATCTGATTGATAGAGAGCTGATTAGAGATACAGAAACACTATACGAAATCTATGACCGTATTTTGAAAGCTGGAGAAAGTACTGGTATTCCTGTTTTAGCAACAGGTAACGCACATTATTTATATGAGCATGATGCCATTGCACGTAAAATATTGATTGCCTCACAACCCGGTAATCCTCTAAATCGCTCAACATTACCTGAAGCACATTTTAGAACGACAGATGAGATGCTAGATGAGTTCCACTTCTTAGGTGAAGAAAAAGCATACGAAATTGTAGTTAAAAACACCAATGACTTAGCAGACCGAATAGATAAAGTTATTCCGATTAAAGATCAGCTATTCACACCACGCATGGATGGTGCGAATGAAGAGATACGTGAATTAAGCTATACAAATGCTAAAAAATTATATGGTGAGGATTTACCACAAATTGTAATTGATCGACTTGAAAAAGAACTTGCAAGTATTATCGGTAATGGATTCTCAGTTATTTATTTAATCTCTCAACGTCTTGTGAAAAAATCATTGGATGATGGCTATTTAGTAGGTTCACGTGGTTCGGTAGGCTCAAGTTTTGTGGCGACGATGACAGAAATTACTGAAGTTAATCCGCTTCCACCTCACTACATTTGCCCTAATTGTAAAACAAGTGAGTTCTTTGATGATGGTTCTGTAGGTTCAGGATTTGATTTACCTGATAAAAAATGTAGTACTTGTGGTGCCGATCTTATCAAAGAAGGACAAGATATTCCGTTCGAAACTTTCTTAGGATTTAAAGGGGATAAAGTGCCTGATATTGACTTGAACTTTAGTGGTGAATATCAACCTAACGCACATAACTACACTAAAGTGCTGTTCGGAGAAGACAAGGTATTCCGTGCTGGAACAATAGGTACTGTTGCTGAAAAGACAGCGTTCGGTTATGTTAAAGGCTATTTAAATGATCAAGGTATCCATAAACGTGGTGCTGAAATCGATCGCCTTGTTAAAGGATGTACAGGTGTCAAACGTACAACCGGCCAACACCCTGGTGGTATTATTGTTGTTCCAGATTATATGGACATTTATGATTTTACGCCAATCCAATTTCCAGCAGATGATCAAAGTGCTTCTTGGATGACGACACATTTCGACTTCCATTCTATCCACGATAATGTGTTGAAACTAGATATACTTGGACACGATGACCCTACAATGATTCGTATGCTACAAGATTTATCAGGTATAGATCCAAAGACCATTCCGGTCGATGATAAAGAAACGATGCAAATCTTTAGTAGTCCGGAATCATTGGGTGTAACTGAAGAAGATATTCTTTGTAAGACAGGGACATTTGGTGTGCCTGAATTCGGAACAGGGTTTGTTCGACAAATGCTGGAAGATACTAAGCCAACGACGTTTTCAGAATTAGTTCAAATCTCAGGATTATCTCATGGTACCGATGTATGGTTAGGTAATGCACAAGAATTAATCCGAACAGGTATTTGTGATTTATCAAGCGTTATAGGCTGTCGTGACGATATAATGGTTTATTTAATGTATGCAGGATTAGAACCCTCTATGGCCTTCAAAACGATGGAGTCAGTGCGTAAAGGTAAAGGGTTAACTGATGAAATGATAGACGCTATGAAAGAGAATGATGTACCAGACTGGTATTTAGATTCTTGCTTGAAAATTAAATACATGTTCCCTAAAGCCCATGCGGCTGCATATGTATTAATGGCAGTGAGAATTGCATACTTTAAAGTGCATCATCCACTTTATTATTATGCAGCATACTTTACAATTCGTGCTTCAGACTTTGATTTGATTACGATGATTAAAGATAAAGAAAGTATTAAGAATACAGTGAAAGATATGTATTCAAGATACATGGACCTCGGTAAAAAAGAGAAAGATGTGCTTACTGTGTTAGAAATCATGAACGAAATGGCGCATCGTGGGTTCCGTATGCAACCGATTAGTCTCGAGAAAAGTCAGGCATTTGACTTTATTATTGAAGGGGATACGTTAATCCCGCCATTTATTTCTGTGCCTGGACTTGGAGAGAACGTTGCTAAACGTATTGTAGAAGCACGAGAAGATGGTCCTTTCTTATCTAAAGAAGATTTAAATAAGAAAGCTGGATTATCTCAAAAAATCATCGAGTACCTTGATGATTTAGGTTCGTTACCTGACCTACCTGACAAAGCACAGTTATCTATCTTTGATATGTAAACGAACTTATGTTGTGAACATTTGATTTCATTTCGATATTCCTATTGACACAGTGAGTAGACATTTGTTTAAGGAATTAAAGTGTGATATACTTATTGTGCGTAAAAAATTAGACTCAGGCAGAAAGAGTGGGCATATACCCGCTCTTTTCTATTTGCCGAAAAAGGAGGCCTGTATGAGTAAAATCACTGAGGAAGTAGAAACAATCATAACTCCTGTTTTAGACGAATTGAATTTTGAATTAGTAGAAGTTGAATACACTAAAGAGGGGAAAGATCATTTCTTAAGAATCTCAATTGATAAAGACGGCGGTGTCGATTTAAATGATTGCACACTTGCCTCTGAAAAAATCAGCGAAGTAATGGATGAAAATGATCCAATTCCAGAAATGTACTACTTAGACGTTGCATCACCAGGTGCAGAACGTCCAATAAAAAAAGAAAAAGATTATCAAAATGCAATTGAAAAACCAGTGTTTGTATCATTATATGCGCCAATTGAAGGCGGTAAAGAATGGCTCGGTATTTTAAAAGCTGTTAATGATGATGTAATTACGATGGAAGTTAAAGAAAAAGCTAAAACAAAACAAATTGAAATACCAAGAAATAAAATTGCAAAAGCACGTCACGCTGTTATGATTTAACGTGATGAGGAGGAATAATTGTGGCAAGTAATGAACTTTTATTAGCAACTGAATATTTAGAAAAAGAAAAGAAAATTCCAAGAGAAGTATTAATTGATGCGATTGAAGCAGCTTTAATTACTGCATATAAAAAGAACTATGATAGTGCTAGAAACGTACGTGTAGAGTTAAATATGGATGAAGGTACATTTAAAGTTATTGCACGTAAAGATGTTGTCGAAGAAGTATTTGATGATAGAGATGAAGTAGATTTAAGTACTGCACTCGTTAAAAATCCAGCTTATGAAGTTGGCGATATTTACGAAGAAGATGTTACACCAAAAGATTTTGGCCGTGTTGGTGCACAAGCAGCTAAACAAGCTGTAATGCAACGATTACGTGATGCGGAAAGAGAAATTTTATACACTGAATTTATTGACAAAGAAGACGATATTTTAACAGGTGTTATCGACCGAGTTGATCATCGTTATGTATATGTAAATTTAGGTAGAATTGAAGCGGTTTTATCTGAAGCTGAAAGAAGTCCGAATGAAAAATATATTCCTAATGAACGCATCAAAGTTTATGTTAACAAAGTAGAACAAACAACTAAAGGACCACAAATTTATGTTTCTAGAAGTCATCCTGGCTTATTAAAACGTTTATTTGAACAAGAAGTACCTGAAATTTATGATGGTACAGTGATTGTAAAATCAGTAGCTCGTGAAGCCGGTGATCGTTCTAAGATTAGTGTTTATTCTGATAATCCAGACATTGATGCAGTAGGCGCATGTGTAGGTGCTAAAGGTGCACGTGTTGAAGCTGTAGTTGAAGAACTTGGTGGAGAAAAAATTGATATTGTTCAATGGAATGAAGATCCAAAAGTATTTGTACGTAATGCTTTAAGTCCTTCACAAGTATTAGAAGTTATCGTTGACGAAGAAAATCAATCTACTGTTGTTGTTGTTCCTGACTATCAATTATCATTAGCTATTGGTAAAAGAGGTCAAAATGCACGATTAGCTGCGAAATTGACTGGATGGAAAATTGACATTAAATCTGAAACTGATGCGCGCGAAGCGGGAATTTATCCTGTGATTGAATCAGAAGCATTAGCAGATGATATTGTTTTATCTGATTCTAATGATGAAGATATTGAAATTGATGATGTTGATTTAGAAGAATCGAATTTAACTACTGCAGAATTAGCAGCAGAAATCGATCAACCTTCTGAAAATATTGATGAAGTAGACAGTGAAGACAAAGACGTATAAGCAAATAATTGGGGTGAGTGATTAAGTGAAGAAGAAAAAGATTCCAATGCGCAAATGTATTATTACAAATGAAATGCGTCCCAAGAAAGATATGATTCGCGTTGTTATTAACAAAGAAGGCGACATTTTTGCTGATGGTACTGGCAAACAACAAGGTAGAGGCGCTTATGTTTCAAAAGATGTACACAGTGTAGAAGCAGCTCAAGAAAAGGGCGTACTTGAAAGATATTTCAATGCAGATTCTGCAAAGCTAGACCCTGTTTATAAAGAAATTATACGTTTGATTTATAGAGAAGAGATTCCTAAATGAATAAAGAACAAATTTTAAATTTTTTAGGTTTAGCAATGAGAGCGCGTAAAGTGAAATCTGGCGAATCTGTATTGCTTACTGAGATTAAGAAAAATAATATTAAACTTGTTATCATGGCATCGGATGCCTCAGAAAACACTTTGAAAAATATAAAAAATAAATGTGAAACGTATCATGTCCCATTTAGGATTTTTAGTACAAGAGCAGAATTAGGACAATCTTTAGGTAAGTCGGAACGTGTAAACATAGGAGTGATAGACTCTGGGTTTGCGTCTAAGCTTACGTCGATGATAGATGAATATTGTAAGGAGTGATTATATGAGTAAAAAAAGAATTTACGAATATGCGAAAGAATTAAATGTTAAGAGTAAAGAGATTATAGATGAGTTAAAAAGTATGAATGTTGAAGTTTCTAACCATATGCAAGCGTTAGAGGACGATCAAATTAAATCGCTTGATAAAAAGTTTAAACCACAAGAAAGTGGTAATGATACGAAACAAAACACTCAAAATAATCACCAAAAACAACAAAACAATAACAATAATAAAAATAATAAACAAAACAACAAAGGTAACGCGAATCAAAAAGGCAATCATAACAACAAAAATAACAATAACAAAGGCAATAACAAAAATAATAAAAACAACAAGAATAACAAGAACAACAAAAATAATAAAGGTAACAAAAATAACAAGCCGGCAGCAGAACCAAAAGAAATGCCTTCTAAAATCACATATGAAGAAGGTATCACAGTTGGCGAATTAGCTGATAAACTTAATATTGAATCATCAGGAATTATTAAAAAGTTATTCTTATTAGGTATTGTTGCTAATATTAACCAAGCGTTAGATGAAGAAACATTAGAATTAATTGCCGACGATTATGGTGTTGAACTAGAGAAAGAAGTCGTAGTGAACGAAGAAGATTTATCAATTTATTTTGATGAAGAAGAAGATGATCCTGATGCAATTGAACGTCCAGCGGTAGTTACTATTATGGGACACGTTGACCATGGTAAAACAACATTACTTGATTCAATTCGCCACACTAAAGTAACAGCAGGAGAAGCAGGTGGTATCACACAACATATCGGTGCTTATCAAATTGAAAATGCAGGCAAAAAAATCACATTCCTTGATACGCCAGGACACGCTGCATTTACTACAATGCGTGCGCGTGGTGCGCAAGTAACAGACATCACAATTCTAGTTGTTGCAGCCGATGATGGTGTAATGCCACAAACAATTGAGGCAATTAACCATGCTAAAGAAGCTAATGTTCCTACAATTGTAGCAGTGAATAAAATTGATAAACCAACTGCAAACCCTGATCGTGTAATGCAAGAATTAACAGAATATGGTTTAATTCCTGAAGATTGGGGCGGTGAAACAATCTTTGTTCCACTTTCAGCATTAAGTGGTGACGGTATTGATGATTTATTAGAAATGATTGGTTTAGTTGCTGAAGTACAAGAATTAAAAGCAAATCCTAATAAACAAGCGATTGGTACAGTAATTGAAGCAGAATTAGATAAATCTCGTGGTCCTGCCGCTTCATTATTAGTTCAAAATGGTACTTTAAACGTTGGAGATTCTATCGTAGTAGGTAATACATTTGGACGAATTCGTGCAATGGTTAATGATTTGGGCCAAAGAATTAAATCAGCTGGTCCTTCTACGCCTGTTGAAATTACAGGAATTAATGATGTACCGTTAGCCGGAGACCGCTTTGTTGTCTTCAAAGATGAGAAACAAGCGCGTCGTATTGGTGAAGCGCGCCATGAAGCTAGCGTTATTCAACAACGTCAAGAAAGCAAAAATGTATCATTAGATAATTTATTCGAACAAATGAAACAAGGTGAAATGAAAGACCTTAATGTTATTATCAAAGGTGACGTTCAAGGTTCAGTTGAAGCACTTGCAGCTTCTCTTATGAAGATTGATGTTGAAGGCGTTAACGTGCGCATTATTCATACAGCAGTTGGTGCAATTAATGAATCAGACGTTACATTAGCTAATGCGTCAAATGGTATTATCATTGGTTTCAATGTGCGTCCTGACGCAGGTGCTAAACGTGCTGCAGAAGCTGAAAATGTTGATATGAGACTTCATCGTGTTATTTATAACGTTATTGAAGAAATTGAATCAGCTATGAAAGGTTTACTTGATCCTGAATTTGAAGAACAAGTCATCGGACAAGCTGAAGTACGTCAAACATTCAAAGTGTCTAAAGTTGGTACAATTGCAGGTAGTTATGTTACTGAAGGTAAGATTACTCGTAACGCAGGTGTACGTATTATTAGAGACGGTATTGTGTTATTCGAAGGTGAATTAGACACATTGAAACGTTTCAAAGATGATGCTAAAGAAGTAGCCCAAGGTTATGAATGTGGTATCACAATTGAAAAATTCAATGATATTAAAGAAGGCGACATTATCGAAGCATTCGAGATGGTTGAAATCGAAAGATAAAACGATGAGTTATGAAGTGGACTGAGTCTGTGACATAATTTCATCAAAATAGCAAAATAGCCAGTAAATGAGTTTTTATAAATTCATTTACTGGCTTTTTCATTTTACAATACCTCGTATGATAGGCGCGCTTGCCCAATTTGTTTAGTTTGTGAAATCTCTTTTCAAGATTTTTTATATTGGAGCTCGCGTTCAACGACATTTCATTATCATTTAGATTTAATTACTTAAGTACTAGTGTGCTTATTTTCATGAAGTTAATGCTCCTGAAAAACAGTCTCGACAAAATGCTTCTTTATGCATAGACAAAATCTAAGTTCTCAAATCTCAAAATAGAAAAATCACTTTAAAACTTTCTTATCTATTTATATTTTAAGATAAAAAAGTAAACAAAAAAGAAAAAGTTATATAATAATCAAAATGAAAATTTTGATATTATATATTCATTATAAAAAATAAAAATTTTGAGATTTCAAAGGGGAAAACTATGAAAAAAATTGCAAATTTAACAATAGGCTGTTGCTTGAGTGGGGTTATACTATTATCAGGATGTAGTTCTGTAAAAGCTGGAAAAGAAGGTGGAATGTTAACTTCATATAATGCAACATCACTTGATAAAAAATTAAATAATCAAGATGTGCACGTCGGGACAGTAAAATTTATTGATAAAGACACTAATGATGGATATGTACGCGCGTTTGATCAATTAAATCCAATTATAGTAAATGAGAGTAATAAAGATATTAAAGAAGTGACTGTAGCAGTAGCAGCATGGGATAAAAACGGCTTGCCGGTTAAACCTGAGTTTGCTATGGCTCTTAGTGGTGAATCTTATATTAACAATTACATAGATGAAGAAATTAATTTGACCGGCCATGAAGATAGTAAGAAAGAAATATTTAATTTAAAAGATGATAAAGATATTGAAACATATAAGTTTATTGTTTCTGAATATAAAGATTTTGAAGGCCACACTTGGAAGAATCCACTTTATGATAAATTTGAGAAAATTTATGGTCAAAAACGATTAAAAGATATTAAAGGAAGCAAAAACACAACGATTTCAATTGAAAAAGAACATTAGAAATTTTGTTTTTAGCGCCAATAAGATATAATGAAATAATGAATAAATTTTTATGATAAATTTAGTTTCTATGTCTTTACGAGCATAGTTATAAGGGTATAATAAAAAGACAAATTTTTTAAAGAGGTGAAATATCCATGAGTAACATGAGAGCAGAACGCGTGGGCGAACAAATGAAGAAAGAAATTATGGATATCGTAAATAATAAAGTTAAAGATCCTAGAGTGGGCTTTATCACAATTACGGATGTTGAATTAACAAACGACTTATCACAAGCTAAAGTGTACCTTACTGTGTTAGGTAGTGAAAAAGAGGTTAATGATACATTCAAAGCTTTAGATAAAGCAAAAGGATTCATTAAATCTGAATTAGGTTCAAGAATGAGACTACGAATTATTCCAGAATTATTCTTTGAATATGATGAATCAATTGAGTATGGTAATAAAATTGAGAAAATGATTCAAGATTTGCATAAGCAAGATAGATAATTATCTATTAACTAAGTTATAGCAATAAACTTAGTTATTTTATTGCCATTACAAACACAAATTGAACGAGAAATAGAGTAAACACTAATTTTTAAGCTATTCAAAATAATCGTCGCTTATACGGGGGTGGGACAATAAATTCAAATCGAATGATGTTCCACTCCCGTCTCATTTTGAGTTTCAAGGGAATATTGATGGTATGTGAAAAGTGTGATTTGCTAAGTCAATTTAAGTTATGACAATTAATTTTCATAACACATATTCAGTCAGATAAGTTATGATACATAGAGGTAGTTAAAATGAAGGACGTGAAAAAATGTATAACGGTATTTTACCCGTTTATAAAGAACGTGGATTGACGAGTCATGATGTCGTCTTCAAACTAAGAAAGATTTTAAAAACTAAGAAGATTGGTCATACTGGAACCTTAGATCCTGAAGTGTCAGGTGTATTGCCTATATGTATTGGTCCTGCAACGCGTGTAAGTGATTATGTCATGGACATGGGTAAATCCTATCATGCTACTATTACATTAGGAGAAAGTACTACTACTGAAGACCAGACGGGTGAAGTTATAGATAAAGTTGAGGTTCTTGAAGATGAGATTAATACAACCGACATAGATGACGTTTTGAAAACTTTTGAAGGTCTTATAGAACAAATTCCACCCATGTATTCATCTGTTAAAGTCAATGGGAAAAAATTATATGAATACGCAAGAAATGGTGAAACAGTTGAAAGGCCAGTGCGTCAAGTGAAAATTGATTTGATTGAGCGTACATCTGATCTCCAATTTGAAGATAAAAAATGTCATTTTAATATTAAGGTGAAATGTGGTAAAGGAACTTATATTCGTACACTCGCTACGGACATCGGTAAACAATTAGGTTATCCGGCACACATGTCTTTATTAACACGAACGAATTCAGGTGGTTTTGATGTTGAGAATAGTCTCACATTAGAGCAAATTTCTCAATTACATGAGCAAGACGCATTACAATCGCAACTTTTTCCTATAGAATATGGTTTGAAAAGTTTGCCAAAAATCAACATTTCTGATGAGAATATGAAAAAAAGAATATTAAATGGACAAAAGTTTAATAAAAGACTTTTTAATCAAATCATTGACGAACAATTAGTTTTTGTTGATTCTGAAACTCAGAAAGTAATGGCAATTTATGTTCAACATCCAGATAAAAAATATGAAATAAAACCTAAAAAAGTATTTAATTAAAGGAGTCAAAAGTTATGAAAGTGATAGAAGTAACCCATCCAATTCAAGAAGATCAATTGATAAAAGAAGACGTTGCGATGGCATTTGGCTTTTTTGATGGCATGCATCGTGGTCATCATAAAGTGTTCGAAGCATTGGATGAGCGTGCTGCAGCGAAAAATCTAAAAAAGGCAGTTACAACATTTGATCCTCACCCTTCTGTCGTGTTAAATCCAGAACGTAAACGTACGGACTATTTAACACCACTTTCAGATAAACTTGAGATGATTGAACAACATGATGTAGATTATTGTATTGTAATCAATTTTTCATCACGTTTTGCGAGTGTAACCGCAGAAGAATTTGTCCAAGATTATATTATTAATAATCATGTGCAAGAAGTAGTTGCTGGATTTGATTTTACATATGGTAAATTCGGAAAAGGTAACATGTCTGTATTAAATGAAATGGATGAATTTAGCACAACCATTGTTGGTAAACAAGAGATGGAAACCGAAAAAATTTCTACTACAGCGATTAGGGAAGCTTTGAAAGAAGGTAATTTAAAAAAAGCCAATGAGCAATTAGGTTATCTTTACAGAATTAAAGGGACAGTAGTACAAGGGGAAAAACGAGGTCGTACTATTGGATTCCCAACCGCAAATGTTCAACCAAGTGATGACTATGTATTACCTAAAAAAGGTGTTTACGCTGTAAGTATGGCAATTGGTGCCGAAAATAAAATCTATCGTGGTGTCGCTAATGTTGGTGTGAAACCTACTTTCCATGACCCATCAAAAGCTGAAGTAGTAATTGAAGTTAACATTTTTGATTTTAATGACAATATATATGGTGAGCGTGTCATAGTATATTGGCATCATTACTTGAGACCAGAAGTGAAATTCGATGGTATCGATCCTTTAGTTGAACAAATGAACAATGATAAAGAAAAAGCTAAATACCTACTATCGGTTGATTTTGGTGATGATGTATCGTATAATATCTAAAGTTGAGTTCTAAGAAATGGAATTCACTACTATTATTCCTTTATCTTGGCGGGTTGAGACTCCGACGCCTAGCTCAGATTAAGGTGTATACAAATTTTAGGAGGAATTTAATTATGGCAATTACACAAGAACGTAAAAACGAAATTATCAAAGAATATCGCGTGCACGAAACTGACACTGGTTCACCAGAAGTACAAATCGCTGTTTTAACTGCAGAAATCGCTGCATTAAACGAACATTTACGTGAACACAAAAAAGATCACCATTCACGTCGTGGATTATTAAAAATGGTAGGTCGTCGTCGTCACTTATTAAACTACTTACGTAGTAAAGATATTCAACGTTACCGTGAATTAATTAAATCATTAGGTATTCGTCGTTAATTCTAATATATTAAGAGGAAAGCACCATTTAGTTTGGTACTTTCCTTTTTTTATCGTTTAATATTAAACACTAATATAAAATTTTAAAAATAAATGATATGATGTAGTTAATAGATTTCAGAGAGGAGATTCATAATGTCTCAAGAAAAAAAAGTATTTAAAACTGAGTGGGCTGGAAGATCGTTAACGATTGAGACAGGGCAACTAGCTAAACAAGCTAATGGTGCAGTGCTAGTACGCTACGGAGATACTGTCGTATTATCAACTGCTGTTGCATCTAAAGAACCACGTGATGGTGACTTTTTCCCATTAACAGTTAACTATGAAGAAAAAATGTATGCTGCTGGTAAAATTCCAGGAGGATTTAAAAAACGTGAAGGTCGTCCAGGAGATGAAGCAACATTAACAGCACGTCTAATCGATAGACCGATTCGACCACTATTCCCAAAAGGATACCGTCATGATGTTCAAATTATGAACACGGTGCTTAGTGCAGACCCAGATTGTTCACCAGAAATGGCAGCAATGATAGGTTCTTCAATGGCATTAAGTGTTTCAGATATCCCATTCCAAGGACCAATTGCTGGTGTGAATGTAGGTTATGTAGATGGTAAATATGTCATTAATCCTACTGTCGCAGAGAAAGAAGTTTCGCGCCTAGATTTAGAAGTTGCTGGTCATAAAGATGCAGTAAACATGGTAGAAGCTGGTGCAAGCGAAATAACTGAGAAAGAAATGTTAGAAGCCATCTTCTTTGGTCATGACGAAATCAAACGTTTAGTAGCATTCCAAGAAGAAGTGATAGCACACATTCAACCAGTTAAGAAAGAATTCGTGCCTATAGAACGTGATGAAGCATTAGTATCAAGAGTTAAAGCATTAACTGAAGAAAAGGGTCTAAAAGAAACTGTTTTAACTTTTGATAAGCAACAACGTGATGAAAATTTAGACACGTTAAAAGCTGAGATTGCAACTGAATTTATTGACGAAGCAGATCCTGAGAATGAATTGTTAATTGATGAAGTTTATGCAATTTTAAATGATTTAGTTAAAGAAGAAGTGCGTCGTCTTATCGCTGATGAAAAGATTAGACCAGATGGACGAAAACCAGATGAAATTCGACCGCTTGAATCAGAAGTTGGATTATTACCACGTGCACATGGTTCAGGGCTGTTCACACGTGGACAAACTCAAGCTTTATCTGTGCTCACATTGGGTGCCTTAGGCGATTATCAATTAATTGATGGTTTAGGACCAGAACAAGAAAAACGTTTCATGCATCATTATAATTTCCCTAATTTCTCAGTAGGTGAAACTGGTCCAGTGAGAGCACCAGGTCGTCGAGAAATTGGACATGGTGCTTTAGGTGAAAGAGCATTAAAATACATTATTCCAGATACATCTGAATTCCCATATACTGTTCGTATTGTAAGTGAAGTATTAGAATCTAATGGTTCATCATCACAAGCATCTATTTGTGGTTCAACATTAGCTTTAATGGATGCAGGTGTGCCAATTAAAGCACCTGTTGCTGGTATAGCTATGGGGTTAGTAACACGAGAAGATAGTTATACAATACTTACAGATATTCAAGGCATGGAAGATGCATTAGGCGATATGGATTTCAAAGTGGCTGGTACGAAAGATGGTATCACTGCGATTCAAATGGATATTAAAATTGACGGTTTAACACGTGAAGTCATTGAAGAGGCTTTAGAGCAAGCTAGACAAGGTCGTTTGGCAATTATGGATCACATGCTACAAACGATTGATCAACCACGTAAAGAACTAAGTGCTTATGCACCTAAAGTGGAAATCATGCATATTAAACCTGAAAAGATTAGAGACGTTATTGGACCAGGTGGTAAGAAAATTAACGAAATCATCGATGAAACTGGTGTTAAATTAGACATTGAGCAAGATGGTACAATCTTTATTGGTGCAGTTGATCAAGACATGATCAATCGTGCGCGTGAAATTATTGAAGAAATTACACGTGAGGCTGAAGTAGGTCAAGTTTATAACGCAAAAGTTAAACGTATTGAAAAATATGGAGCATTTGTTGAATTATTTGCTGGTAAAGATGCGTTACTACACATTTCTCAAATTTCAAAAGAACGCATTAATAAAGTAGAAGATGTATTGAGTATTGGAGATACAATCGAAGTTAAAATTACTGAAATTGATAAACAAGGTCGCGTTAACGCATCTCACAAAGTATTAGATGAAAATAAATAAACAGTAAAGTGCTTGTTAGAAACGCATTTTTAACTTAGTCAATACCTGTTATTTTACTAGTATGAGCGTCTAGGATATAAAAAAATATAATAATGCTATTTTGCAAATTCAAAGTAGCTGACAGAACTGAGAAGGCATTTAGATCAAGTTTTTCTCTGTTCTAGTCATCCATACGGGGGTGGGACACGAATTGAAGAAAAATTCTGTCCCACTTTCTTTTGTTTTGCGCGATTTAATAAATCAATCCTTATTTTTTATTAAATACTAAATTCAATCATGACTATAATGCCCTGAGAAACACTTTAATAGTGTACATCCAACATAAATTAAATTATAATAAATTATGAGTTTATATGGACGGGGATTTTTATAATAGGAGGTAACATTTTGAGTTTAGTGAAAAAAAAGAATGACGATATTCGTATCATTCCACTTGGTGGTGTGGGCGAAATCGCAAAAAATATGTATATCGTTGAAGTAGACGATGAAATGTTTATGTTAGATGCGGGGTTAATGTTCCCAGAAGATGAAATGTTAGGTGTAGATATCGTTATTCCTGACATCCAATATGTCATTGATAATAAAGATAAATTAAAAGGAATCTTTTTAAGCCATGGTCATGAACATGCTATCGGTGCGGTTAGCTATATTTTAGAACAAATTGATGCACCTGTGTATGGTTCTAAATTAACGTTAGCGCTTGTTAAAGAAAATATGAAGTCTCGTAACGTTAAGAAGAAAGTTCGTTATTATACAGTTAATCACGATTCAGTTATGCGATTTAAAAATGTTAATATTACGTTCTTTAATACTACACATAGTATTCCTGATAGTTTAGGTATTTGTATTCACACGTCATACGGTTCTATCGTATATACTGGTGAATTTAAATTTGACCAAAGTTTACAAGGACACTATGCACCTGATATCAAACGTATGGCTGAAATTGGTGAAGAGGGTGTCTTCGCATTAATTAGTGATTCTACAGAAGCTGAGAAACCAGGCTATAATACACCTGAAAATGTAATTGAATCGCATATTTATGATGCGTTTGCGAAAGTGAAAGGTCGTTTAATTGTGTCTTGTTATGCTTCTAATTTTATTAGAATTCAACAAGTATTAAATACAGCAAGTAAATTGAACCGTAAAGTTTCATTTTTAGGTCGTTCATTAGAAAGTTCTTTTAATATTGCACGTAAAATGGGATATTTTGATATTCCTAAAGACTTACTAATTCCAATTAATGAAGTAGGAAATTACCCTAAAAACGAAGTAGTAATTATAGCTACTGGTATGGAAGGCGAACCTATCGAGGCATTGAGTCAAATGGCGCAACATAAGCATAAAATTATGAATATCGAAGAAGGAGATTCTGTATATTTAGCGATTACTGCATCAGCGAATATGGAAGTAATTATTGCTGATACATTAAATGAATTAGTGCGTGCAGGTGCATATATTATTCCTAATAATAAAAAAATTCATGCATCTAGTCATGGTTGCATGGAAGAATTAAAAATGATGATTAATATCATGAAACCTGAATACTTTATCCCTGTTCAAGGTGAATTTAAAATGCAGATTGCACATGCTAAATTAGCTAATGAAACTGGCGTAGCACCGGAGAAAATTTTCTTAGTTGAAAAAGGTGACGTTATACACTACGACGGTAAAGACATGGTATTAAACGAAAAAGTTAATTCTGGCAATATTCTCATCGATGGTATCGGTGTAGGAGATGTTGGTAATATCGTTTTAAGAGATCGTCATTTACTTGCAGAAGACGGTATTTTTATCGCAGTTGTTACATTGGATCCGAAAAACAGACGAATTGCTGCTGGTCCAGAAATTCAATCACGTGGATTTGTATATGTCCGTGAGAGTGAAGAATTAATGAAGGAAGCAGAAGAAAAGGTTCGTGAAATTGTTGAAGCAGGTCTTCAAGAAAAACGTATTGAATGGTCTGACATTAAACAAAATATGCGAGATCAAATCAGTAAATTGTTATTTGAAAGTACGAAACGTCGTCCAATGATTATACCAGTTATTTCTGAAATATAAGATATA
Organism: Staphylococcus sp. GDX8P54P; assembly: GCF_017893165.1. NCBI lineage: Bacteria > Bacillati > Bacillota > Bacilli > Caryophanales > Staphylococcaceae > Staphylococcus > Staphylococcus sp. GDX8P54P. The sequence continues at coordinate 150,688 of NZ_JAESMM010000012.1, read as the reverse complement.
TACAATCAAAAAGAGGTCGGGACAACATCACAGTTGTGTAATAATTTTAAAGGCAACGTTTGAGAATAGCCTTAATTATTCACTTTATTTTATGACGCTTTGAGTCTAAATGTGGTATGTATTGTTCCAACCTCTTTCGTACTTTTAATAATATTAATAATACATATCGGAAAAATGAGAATTAGATGTTTTACAAAGAGTTACTAAGTGAGAAATAAAGAAGGTGTACGATTTTGCCACAAACTAAGAAAAAAACTACAACCCGTAAAAAGGGCGCAACAACCCGTAAATCGACTAAAAAAAAGCAACAGAAGAAGGACAGTTCTTTACGCTATGTTATTGCAATCATAATAGTCATTTTGTCGATTTTAGGAATGTTCCAATTAGGCATTGTGGGTCGAATGATAGATAGCTTTTTCAATTATTTGTTTGGAATGAGTCGCTATTTAACATACATATTACTCAGTTTAATTACGGTTTATATAGCAATGCAAAAGCAATTCCCTAAGACAAGACGTACTTTCGGATTGATATCGTTACAATTTGTGTTATTGATTACAACACAAATTATTTACCATTTTCAAAAAGGGGCGGTATCTCAAAGAGAACCAGTTCTATCTTATGTCTATAAGGCTTATGAACATAGTCATTTTCCAAATTTCGGTGGGGGTTTAATAGGATTCTATTTACTTAAAATATTTATTCCACTTATTTCCATTGCAGGTGTCATCATCCTCACATTAATCTTATTAAGTTCAAGTATTATACTATTGCTTAAACTTAGACATAGAGATGTTGTCAAATCTTTAATTGATAAAATGAAAAATTCGAGTCAAAGTGCGTCATCTAATTTGAAAGAAAAAAGAGCACAAAATAAACTCAAAAAAGAAGCGCGCCAACGTGAAAAAGAAGTAGAGCGTGAGCGTCAAAGACAAAATGAATTTGAGCAAGAACAACTTGAGTCAGAGCAAATTAAAGATGTAAGTGATTTTCCAGAAGTTAATCCAGAACCGGAAGACATTCCTATTTATGGTCATAGTGAGTCGCAAGAAAATAAGCAACCTCCTGTTAACAAGCGCAAGAAAAGACAATTTGGTATTAATAACGAAGATCATGCTAAAGAAGTAAATCAAAATAACGAAAAGCATCAACGCCATAATACAAAGTCAGATTCAGCTTCTAATGATGATCATCAAATGAACGGTTCAATTTCTGAAGCGGGAGAAGAGGCTAATGCTGCATATCACATTCCGCCATTATCATTACTTAATCAGCCAGCTAAACAACAAACAACTTCTAAGGCTGAAGTTCAACGTAAAGGCCAAATACTTGAATCTACAATGAAAAACTTTGGTGTTAATGCTAAAGTGAAACAGATTAAAATTGGGCCAGCCGTAACACAATATGAAATTCAACCTGCTCAAGGCGTTAAAGTAAGCAAAATTGTGAACTTACATAATGATATTGCACTTGCATTAGCAGCAAAAGATGTACGTATTGAAGCGCCAATACCTGGACGTTCAGCAGTAGGCATTGAAGTGCCAAATGATAAGATTTCATTAGTTACCCTTAAGGAAGTGCTTGAATCTAAATTTCCAGCAAGTAACAAATTAGAAGTAGGTCTTGGTAGAGATATTTCTGGTGAACCAATTACAATTCAATTAAATGAAATGCCACACCTTCTTGTTGCCGGTTCAACAGGTAGCGGTAAGTCTGTATGTATTAACGGTATTATAACTAGTATTCTATTAAACGCTAAACCACATGAGGTCAAGCTCATGTTGATTGACCCTAAGATGGTAGAATTAAATGTGTATAATGGGGTGCCACATTTATTAATACCAGTAGTGACCAATCCACATAAAGCCTCTCAAGCCTTAGAAAAGGTAGTGGCAGAAATGGAACGACGCTATGATTTATTCCAACATTCGTCTACACGTAACATTGAAGGGTATAATAAATTTATACGTCGTCAAAATGAAGAACTCGATGAGAAACAAGCAGAATTACCATATATCGTAGTTATTGTAGATGAATTAGCTGATTTGATGATGGTTGCAGGTAAAGAAGTTGAGAATGCCATTCAACGTATTACTCAAATGGCCAGAGCAGCAGGCATTCATTTAATCGTTGCAACACAAAGACCATCTGTAGATGTAATTACTGGTATCATTAAAAATAATATTCCTTCACGTATTGCATTTGCCGTAAGTTCTCAAACTGATTCTAGAACAATTATTGGCTCTGGTGGAGCCGAAAAGTTACTCGGCAAAGGTGATATGCTCTATGTAGGTAATGGAGAGTCATCTCAAACGCGTGTACAAGGTGCTTTCTTAAGTGACCAAGAAGTTCAAGATGTTGTTAATTATGTGGTTGAACAACAAAAAGCGAATTACGTGAAAGAAATGGAACCAGATGCACCTGTAGACAAATCAGAAATGAAGAGTGAAGATGCTCTGTATGATGATGCCTATATATTTGTTATTGAGCAACAAAAAGCAAGTACGTCGCTATTACAACGACAATTTAGAATTGGCTATAATCGTGCTTCTAGATTAATGGATGATTTAGAACGAAACCAAGTTATCGGACCACAAAAAGGTAGTAAACCAAGACAAGTATTAGTAAATTTAGATGATGAAGAGGTGTAAATGATGACAGAGATAAATGCAGCTTTTAAAGTTAAGGAGTATATTCTAAAGCAAATTAAAGAACAATCTTTAAAACCTGGTGATAAACTACCTAGCAATTTATCTATTGCCAGAGAATTGAATGTGAAAACAGACGATGTCTATGATGCAATTGGTGAACTTATTACTGAACAAGTTTTGACTGATAACTTTGAAGAAGGACCAAGTGTAAAGTCATTACACCCCTTCTTCTATCCATTAAATAAATTATTCAGCATAAACGATATGATTCAAGAAGCAGGTTACCACTCAGGAACTGAATATTTGAGTTTAGAGGAACAACCTGCCTCCATATTAGATGCACAAATGTTAGGCATTGAAGATAAACAACCAATTACAATTATTGAGCGTCTACGCACTGCAAATCATCAGCCAGTTATTTATTGTTTAGATAAAATTTCAAAAGATTATCTTACCTGTACTGATTATCAAATCAGTGATGGTTCCATGCTAAATGCAATTGAGACGAATACCGGTCATAAAGTTGCTTCTGCTGAAACAGAAGTTGAAGCAATTAGTTATGAGCCACATATTTCTGATATTCTGAACGCTTCTCCACATGAAGATTTAATGTTATTAAAGGTTGTACATTATGATGAATTGGGTAAACCTATTTTATATTCTTTAAATTATGTGAAGAGCAGTTTAGTTAAATTTAAACTGACACGTACAAAAATATAGATTTGATATTAAGGAGTGTGGATGAATGTTAGAACAACAAATCAATCAAGATCAACACATACATATCGATGTGTTACCTACAGATAAATTTAAGACAACTATGATTACTTTCAAATTTATGGCACCTTTAGATTACGAAACCATCACAGCACGATCTTTACTTAGTAAATTATTAGTTCGTGCTACACAAAAATGGCCAACTGATAAAGCGTTTAGTAAACAACTGTCAGAATTATATGGTGCTTACATACATAGTTTTGTTTCTAAATTTAAAGATAAACATGTGATCACTATCTCATTAGAAATTGTTAATGAACGTTACCTCAAAGATTCAACACCACTTTTTGAAAAAGGATTGAATGTCTTATATGAAGTAATCAATCAACCACTCATTGAAAATAGTGCGTTTAATGAAACATTTGTCAATCAAGAAAAATCTCTACTAACTAAAAAAATTGAAGCTATTATCGATAATAAGGCGCAATATTCATTTTTAAATTTATTAAAATACATGTTTAAAGATGAACCGTATCGCTATTTAGCGACAGGACAAATTGAGAAAATAAATACAATTACACCTAAAAGCTTATATCATACATATCAAAATATGATTAACAATGATCAATGTTCGGTTTATGTTGTTGGCAATGTAGATGAACAAGAAGTTAAGCAATTAATTAAGTCGAAATTTATAATTAAACCATTTGAAATGACGCAATCTAATGAACCGTATTTAATGGATTCAAACTCAGAACCACAATATATTGTTGAAGAGGATGAAGTGGACCAAGCAAAATTAAATATGGGCTATCGCTTTCCAACGCGTTTTGGGGCACAAGATTATTATGCATTAGTAGTATTAAATACGATGTTTGGTGGGGACCCATCATCCGTTTTATTTAATGAAGTACGTGAAAAACAAAGTCTAGCCTATTCAATCCATTCACAATTAGATGGTAAAAATGGTTATCTCTTTGTATTAAGTGGTGTATCAGCAGATAAATTTGAACTTGCTAAAGATACAATTTTGGAAGAGTTTGATAAATTTAAACGTGGTGAATTTGACGAAAATAAATTAGAACTCGCCAAAAAAATTATCATCTCCCATAGACATGAGATTGCCGATCGACCTAAAAGTATTATCGAAGTTATGCAAAATCAGTTACTTTTAGAACGTTTGCAAACAGATGAAAACTATATTAATCACATCCAAAAAGTTACTAAAGAAGATGTGGTAACTATGGCCAATAAAGCTAAACTTGATACAATTTATGCACTTACGAAGGGTGGTCATTCTTAATGAAAGAAACATATTATGAACTCATTGATGAGCGTGTATTTGAACATGAATTAGCTAATGGGTTACGTTTATTCGTTATTCCAAAAAAAGGGTTTCAAAAAACATTCGTAACGTATACGACTCAATTTGGCTCTCTAGACAATACTTTTAAACCACATAATCAAGATGCGTTTGTAACTGTACCAGATGGCGTCGCTCACTTTTTAGAGCATAAATTATTTGAAAAAGATGACACTGAAGATTTATTTACTGCATTTGCAAGTGATAATGCGCAAGTCAATGCATTTACTAGTTTTGATCGTACTAGTTATTTATTCAGTGCCACAGATAATGTTGAAAGTAATATTCTAAGATTATTAGAAATGGTAGAGACACCATTCTTTTCGAAGGAAACGGTTGATAAAGAAAAAGGGATTATCGCTGAAGAAATAAAAATGTATCAAGAACAACCTGGCTATAAAATTATGTTTAATACGCTACGTGCGATGTATCAAAATCATCCAATTAAAGTGGATATAGCTGGTAGCGTAGAGAGTATCTATAATATTACAAAAGATGACTTATATCTATGTTATGAAACATTTTATCATCCATCGAATATGGTGTTATTTGTAGTTGGCGATGTGAATCCAGAAAATATACGCGATATTGTTGAAACGCATGAAAATAAAAGAGATAAAACGAATCAACCTAAAATTGAAAGAGCAACTATTGATGAGCCAACTAAAGTGATAACACCATTTGTAACTGAAGAAATGAAGCTACAGTCACCTAGGTTAATGTTAGGATTTAAAAATGAACCAACTAAGGCATCGCCACAACAATATGTACAACATGATTTAGAAATGACGCTATTTTTCGAATTAGTATTTGGTGAAGAAACGGATTTCTATCAAACATTATTGAATGAAGATTTGATTGATGAATCATTTGGCTATCAATTTGTGCTCGAACCTACCTATTGTTTCTCAATCATTACGAGTGCGACACAACATCCAAATAAGTTGAAAGAAGTGTTATTAAATGAACTCAACATGCATCGCGGTAAATTGAAAGACCAAGAAGCATTTGATTTATTGAAAAAACAATTTATTGGTGAATATATTTCAAGTTTAAATTCTCCTGAATATATAGCGAATCAATATGCTAAATTATATTTTGAGGGTGTCAGTGTGTTCGATATGTTAGATATTATTGAGAATATAACATTAGATAGTATTAATGAAACAGCATCTAAGTTTTTAAATATTGATAATATGGTTGATAGTCGTTTGGAGCTTAAATCTTAATGAGAGCATTAGTACTTGGTGGCTCAGGAAGTATTGGTACAGCAATTGTAGAACGGTTATTAGAGGAAGGTAACGAAGTCATTGTTCAATATTTTCAATCTGATATAAGTACGTTACAAGCTAAGTATGAAGGAGAAGCTGTTGAATTTATACAAGCTGATTTATCACAAGATATTGATTTGGAAGAAACTTTTGGCCATGTGAAACATATTGATTGCTTGATTTATAGTAGTGGTACAGCTTTGTACGGCTTATTACAAGATATGTCTGATGAAGATATTGATCATAGCTACAATATTCATGTTAAGCAATTAATTCGATGTTGTCGTTATTTTATAGATACAATACGTCATAGTGAATTTGGTCGAATTATTGTTATTTCGTCCATTTGGGGGGAAACAGGTGCAAGTATGGAGACCATTTATTCTACAATGAAGAGTGCTCAAATTGGCTTTGTTAAAGCGCTAAGCCAGGAATTAGCAATGACGAATGTCACTGTCAATGCAGTTACGCCTGGTTTTGTAAGTGGTAATATGGCACAATCATTTAATTCAGAAGATATGTCGTCTATTTTAGCAGAGTTACCACAACAGCGAATGATAACTCCTGATGAAATTGCTCATACATGTGCTTATTTGTGGAGTCCACTTGCAAAAAGTGTTACTGGAACAATTCAAAAAGTCAATGGTGCTTGGTATATCTAATTTGAGACAGATTGAAAACGCAGAATGAAAAAATTAGTGTTTGTATTAAGTTCTAAATGCTATAATATGATTACTAATTTTTAATATTCCAATGGTAGGTTACCATTTAAAACAAGGGGCGGATATTGATGACAGTAGCCGAAAAAAAAGAATGGTATCTTGAGTATGAAATCACGGTTAACCGAGCAGGGTTACTAGGTGATATTTCAAGTTTACTTGGCATGTTAGGCATAAGTATTGTTACGATTAATGGGGTAGATCAAGGCCGACGAGGTTTATTAATTAAAACAGATAGTCTCGAAAAAGTTAATCGCTTTGAACATATAATCAATGAACTGAGTGAAATAGAAATAACCAAATTAAGAGTACCTGAATTGCGTGATAGATTAGCTGTAAGGCATGGACGTTATATTGAACAAGATGCTGATGATAAAAAGACATTTCGTTTTGAACGTGAAGATTTAGGATTATTAGTTGATTTTTTGGCTGAACTTTTCAAAGAGGAAGGTCATAAGTTGATTGGTATCAGAGGGATGCCACGTGTAGGAAAAACAGAATCTATAGTAGCTGGAAGCGTATGTGCTCATAAACGTTGGTTATTTATAAGCTCTACTTTAATTAAGCAAACTGTTCGCAGTTCACTTATTAAAGGGGAATATGATTCAAATCATGTCTATATTATTGATGGCGCTGTCACTGCTAGAGAATCAAATCCTAAGCATCAAGAATTAGTTCGTGAAGTCATGACATTACCATCAATTAAGGTGGTTGAACATCCTGATTTATTTGTAGAATCAGGGAACTATAGCATGGATGATTTTGATTATATTATTGAATTGAGAGAGAATGAAAATCAAGAAATTGAATATGATCAAATGAAGCAACAAACAGTTAAAAGTAAAAATTCGCTAGATTTTGGAGAAGACATGTTTGGCGGAGGTTTTGGATTTTTTGAATAGTGGTTGTGGAGGCTTTTGAAAGTGAAGACAATTGGTGAAACATTGAAAGGTAGACGCGAAAGGTTAGGTATGACTTTAGCAGAGTTAGAAGAGCGTACTCAAATTAAACGTGATACGCTTAAATTAATCGAAGAAAACCGCTTTGATGAATTAGCAAAAGTGGACTATGCAGAGGGATTTATTCGCCGTTATGCGAGTGTAGTAAATATAGATTCATATCAATTGATACAAGCGCATCGTGAGGAAATACCGGATAGTCAACATCAATTAAATGAACTTCTGAACAGATACCATAACGATGAAGCACCTACATATCGCACTAAAGATAAAGAACCTCTACAATTAATGATATTAATTGGCGGTATCATTGTAATTACGTTTATCTTATGGGTCTTAGCTGTGTTACTATTATAAAGTAAGAGATAAAATTAGAAATGAGGCTTTAACATGAATATACCAAATCAAATCACGATTTTTAGGGTAATATTAATTCCAGTTTTTATTTTATTTGCTCTAGTGAACTTTGGATTTGGCAATGTATCTATTTTAGGTGGATTTGACATTCGCATTGAGCAACTTATTGCTGCAATTATTTTTATTGTAGCTTCTTTAAGTGACTTTCTTGATGGATACTTAGCTAGAAAATGGCAACTTGTAACGAATATGGGTAAATTTTTAGATCCTTTAGCTGACAAATTACTTGTTTCAAGTGCATTAATTGTTATGGTCCAATTAGGACTTACGAATTCTGTCGTAGCCATTATTATTATCGCACGTGAATTTGCAGTTACAGGATTACGATTATTACAAATTGAGCAAGGTTTTGTAAGTGCGGCAGGACAATTAGGCAAAATTAAAACTGCTGTGACTATGGTTGCAATTATCTGGATTTTAATGGGTGATTTATTAGCAACTTGGATAGGCATTCAAATAGGTCAAGTATTACTTTATATTGGTGTTTTATTTACGATTTTATCTGGAATTGAATACTTTTATAAAGGTAGAGATGTTTTTAAACATTAAATTAGTGAAAATATAACCAAGAATACTAGTGAATAGAAAGACAACGCTATTCCTAGTTATTCTTGGTTTTTTAAGTTCAAATTTTAGAATAAGCGTCATTCGATGCATTATAATAATAGATGTCGTGTAAGAATTATCACTATAGGGAGAAATGAACATGAATATTTCAATTATTGCTGTAGGTTCAGAACTTTTATTGGGTCAAATTGCCAATACAAATGGACAATATTTATCAAGATTATTTAACAGTATTGGAAAAAGTGTCGTTGAACATACGGTTATTGGAGACAATCCGCAAAGATTAGAACGTGTGATTAAAAACGGGTTAAAACGATATGACACAATTGTGTTCACTGGAGGATTAGGACCTACGAAAGACGATTTAACAAAGCATACTGTTGCAAAAGTGCTTGGTAAAAATCTAGTAACTGATGCTACAGCATTAGAATATATAGAAAATTATTTTAAAGAACAAGGTCAAGAAATGACGCCGAATAATAAACAACAAGCGTTAGTTATTGAAGGTGCTAAAGTATTACAAAATCACTATGGAATGGCACCAGGTATGTTAGTGGAAATAGAAGATAAGAAAGTTATTTTGTTACCTGGTCCGCCAAGTGAAATGAAACCAATGGCCAAAAATGAATTATTACCTTGTTTAATGGATGATGATAGCGTTATTTTTTCAGAACAATTGAGATTTGCTGGAATTGGAGAATCTAAAGTTGAAACTGAATTAATGGATTTAATTGATCATCAAGATAACCCAACCATCGCACCATTAGCTGGTACGCATGAAGTATATATAAGATTGACTGCCAATGCCGATACGAAAAATGAGTGTAAAAACTTAATTGAACCTACTAAGAATGCAATTCTTGATAGAATTGGTAAATATTATTATGGTTCAGATGATATTGTAATTGAACAAGCACTAATGAATGCTATGGATACACGCTTTAGTCTATATGATGGTGTGACTAATGGCGCACTGTACACACGATTAAAAAATTATGATACCAATCATCTTCTAGAGGGACAATTACCAGATTCACGTGTCTTTATCTCTGAGATAGATAATATTGAAGATAAACTTAAATACGCAACACAATATGTAAAAGATTTATATAAAACTAAATTGGGTATAGCGTTATTACATGATCAAGAGCAAGTTTATCTTGGGTATAGCGATGAACGTATATTTAAATTTGAAACATTTAAAATGCCGTTAAAACGAAATATATTACAAAACAGAAGTCAAAATTATGCCATGATAAAATTATTAAATTGGTTTAAATAATGTTTCTTTTTGAAAATATGAGCGCTTATTGAGTACATTTGTTCGATTTTGTGATAAGACACTTCAATAAAAGCGAACAAATATTCGCAAAAAACTTGTAATTAGATTCAAATGAATGTATAGTATTAGTTAAGATATTAATACGAGGATTAACTCATTAATAGGAGGTTTCGCTTTGGATAATGATCGTCAAAAAGCTTTAGATACAGTTATAAAAAATATGGAAAAATCTTTCGGTAAAGGTGCCGTTATGAAACTAGGCGACAACAAAGGACGTCGTGTTTCAAGTGTATCAAGTGGCTCAGTTACTTTAGATAATGCACTTGGTGTAGGAGGTTATCCTAAAGGTAGAATCATTGAGATTTATGGTCCAGAAAGTTCTGGTAAAACTACAGTAGCTTTACATGCTATTGCTGAAGTACAGAAGAATGGTGGCGTTGCTGCATTCATCGATGCCGAACACGCATTGGATCCAGTATATGCTGAAGCACTAGGTGTAGATATTGATAATTTATATCTATCACAACCAGACCATGGTGAACAAGGTTTAGAAATTGCCGAAGCTTTTGTTCGAAGTGGTGCAGTAGATATAGTAGTAGTTGACTCTGTTGCAGCATTAACACCTAAAGCAGAAATTGAAGGTGAGATGGGTGATACACATGTGGGACTTCAAGCCCGTTTAATGTCACAAGCACTACGTAAATTATCTGGTGCCATTTCGAAATCGAATACTACGGCTATATTCATTAACCAAATACGTGAAAAAGTTGGTGTTATGTTTGGTAACCCTGAAACTACACCAGGTGGACGTGCGTTAAAATTCTATAGCTCTGTACGTTTAGAAGTTCGTCGTGCTGAACAGTTAAAACAAGGACAAGAAATTGTTGGTAATAGAACTAAGATTAAAGTCGTAAAAAATAAAGTTGCACCTCCATTTAGAGTTGCTGAAGTAGACATCATGTATGGTCAAGGTATCTCTAAAGAAGGTGAACTGATTGATCTTGGTGTTGAAAATGATATCGTAGATAAATCAGGTGCATGGTATTCTTATAACGGTGATCGCATGGGTCAAGGTAAAGAAAATGTAAAAACGTATCTTAAAGAAAATCCACAAGTTAAAGAAGAAATTGATCGTAAATTACGAGAAAAACTTGGTATTTTTGATGGTGATGTTGAGGATAAAGAAGAAGATGCCCCTCAAACATTATTTGATGAAGAATAGCGTTTAAAACTTTAATTTTGAATTAAACACATGTATATTAATTTACTTGAAACGTATGAGTAAACAAAACGATTCATTTAAATAGTTGCTTGAAACATGAAAAGAGTCTTCTACATTTGATAAGCTATTTTCGTTATGGACAATGAAAAAAGTGTCAACAGAAGTAGTGTATCAGTGAAAATGTAGTAGACTTTTTTGTTATATAAAAATAGAACTTTCAATGAATACATAGTTTGAGAAAGCGTTATAAATAGTGATAGCAATTTGCTGTATGGCATTGAATTTAGCAAACACTTAAATAAAATGAATTCAATTAAATAGATATCCCGGTTGTATATGACCCAACACAAGAAATCACACCAAGAAATTCAACAAGCAAAGCAAGGTGGGGATCGGGGCTTGGAATGAATGAACACCACACCAGTGGAATTTCATATCTTGACACTAACAAGTTAATAAACGTACAATTGATATGTATAATTATTATACATTCATAAAAATCATGAAGAGATTTTGATATACAAAGCAAATACCTAGAAAAAGGAGGTGTTTATGTGAATTTATTAAACCTCCTACTCATTTTGCTGGGGATTATTCTAGGGGTTGTTGTGGGGTATATTGTAGCCCGAAATTTATTGCATCAAAAGCAATTACAAGCTAGACAAACTGCTGATGATATTATTAAGCAAGGTCAAAAAGAAGCTGATAATATCAAAAAAGAAAAATTATTAGAGGCAAAAGAAGAAAACCAAATCATAAGAGAACAAACTGAATCAGAACTACGTGAAAGACGTGGTGAGCTTCAAAGACAAGAAGCCCGACTTCTTCAAAAAGAGGAAAATTTAGATCGAAAATCTGATCTTCTTGATAAAAAAGATGAGATTTTAGAACAAAAAGAATCTAAACTTGAAGAAAGACAACAACAAGTAGATGCAAAAGAGAGTAGTGTTCAGACATTAATAATGAAGCATGAACAAGAATTAGAACGCATCTCCGGTCTCACTCAAGAAGAAGCTGTAAATGAACAACTTCAAAGGGTTGAACAAGAACTGTCACAAGATATTGCTGTACTTGTTAAAGAAAAAGAAAAAGAAGCTAAAGAAAAAGTTGATAAAAAAGCAAAAGAATTATTGGCTACTACCGTACAACGTTTAGCTGCTGATCATACGACAGAATCAACAGTTTCAGTAGTTAATTTACCAAATGATGAGATGAAAGGTCGCATAATTGGTAGAGAAGGTAGAAATATTAGAACTTTAGAAACATTAACAGGTATTGATTTAATCATTGATGATACACCAGAAGCAGTCATTTTATCTGGTTTTGATCCAATTAGACGTGAAATCGCGCGTACTGCATTAGTTAATTTAGTCTCAGATGGACGTATCCATCCAGGCAGAATAGAAGAAATGGTTGATAAAGCTAGAAAAGAAGTAGATGACATTATAAGAGATGCTGGTGAACAAGCCACATTTGAAATTAATGTTCATAACATGCACCCAGACTTAGTTAAAGTTTTAGGTCGTCTTAATTATAGAACAAGCTATGGTCAAAACGTCTTAAAACATTCAATTGAAGTAGCGCATTTATCAGGAATGTTAGCTGCTGAACTAGGGGAAGATGTCAGCTTAGCCAAACGTGCTGGATTGCTTCATGATGTAGGTAAAGCCATCGATCATGAAGTTGAAGGAAGTCACGTAGAAATTGGTGTTGAACTAGCTAAGAAATATGCAGAAAATGACACTGTCATTAATGCAATTCATTCACATCACGGTGATGTAGAACCTACGTCAATCATATCTATTTTGGTAGCAGCTGCTGATGCATTATCTGCAGCAAGACCAGGTGCACGTAAAGAGACATTAGAGAATTATATTCGTAGATTGGAACGTTTAGAAACACTTTCTGAAGGTTATGATGGTGTTGAAAAAGCATTCGCAATCCAAGCAGGTCGAGAAATAAGAGTCATTGTATCACCTGAGGAAATAGACGACTTGAAGTCACACAGGTTGGCTAGAGACATTAAATCACAAATTGAAGATGAACTACAATATCCTGGTCACATCAAAGTGACAGTTGTAAGAGAGACAAGAGCAGTAGAGTATGCGAAATAATTTTTAACAGATCCAATTTTTGGATCTGTTTTTTTATGCCTTTAAAGTGTCATTTAATAGTTAAAAATGAGGCCATACCGTAAAAGAAGTATCAGGTGAACTTTAATATATGAAAGGGAGAACTTGAAAATTAAATGACCATTTGTCATACTTCAATTTTAAGAAATAAAAAGGAGCAAGATAAATTTCTTTATCTCACTCCGAGCCAATGATTGAACATTAATGTAAATGAACAACTTAACACTTAAAATTCAATCGCTTATAATAATTGTTAAATGTAAACTTAAAATATTTTTGTGTTTTACTTAATTGATGATTTAATAAATTATTTAAGTTGTAAATCAGTTTTTTTCAATTCAGAAATAATTTCTGCTGTATCATAACAATTAGTAGCAATATTTGAGTATCTTTCCGCTAAACGATAAGCATTGATGTATAATTCAAGACTTTCTTTAGCAATGTCTTCTGCATCTTCTGATTTAGACGGATTAGATTTTACCACTAATTCTGCAAACTTCTCTGGATCAATATTAATTGACATGTAAATTTTACAACTCCTATTATTTTTGTTAAATCTATCTTAACATATGTTGTATACATGCTAAAGTAAATAGATATCTAATTTAAAAAGAGTGAGAATATCCTCTTTTATTATAGCCCTATATGAATTAAACTATTTTTATGAGAGGATGAACATTCAATGAGAATATTATTTATTGGCGATATCGTAGGAAAAGTTGGAAGAAATGCGATTGCTGAATATTTACCTAAAATTAAACAATCTTATAGACCAACTGTAAGTATCGTTAATGCTGAAAATGCAGCACATGGTAAAGGTTTAACTGAAAAATTGTATAAGCAATTATTAAGAGATGGTGTAGATTTCATGACAATGGGCAATCATACATATGGACAACGTGAAATTTATGATTTTATTGATAATGCAAATAGAATGGTTAGACCAGCAAATTTTCCTAGTGAAGCACCTGGTGTAGGTATGAGATTTATTCAAATTAATGATATTAAATTAGCGATTATAAATTTACAAGGACGTTCATTTATGCAAGATATAGATGACCCTTTTAAAAAAGCTGATCAACTAATTGAAGAAGCTAAAAAAGAAACGAATTACATTTTTGTAGATTTCCACGCGGAAACGACATCAGAAAAAAACGCAATGGGATGGTATTTAGATGGTAGAGTCAGTGCGGTAGTTGGAACGCATACACATATTCAAACATCGGATGAACGTGTGCTTCCTAATGGTACGGGTTATATCACAGATGTAGGTATGACAGGGTATTATGACGGAATACTCGGAATTAATCGTGATGAAGTCATTGAACGATTTATCACAAGCTTGCCACAACGTCATGTTGTGCCGAATGATGGCAGAAGTGTTCTTTCAGGTGTTATTATAGATTTAGATAAAGAAGGAAAAACTAAGCATATTGAAAGAATACTCATCAACGACGATCATCCTTTTAATAAATAATTTGAAACCATTCATAGACGATTGGATATAGTCCATTAGTATGAATTTAAATAATTGCCACTGTTGTCATAGTAAGACGGTGGTTATTTTTGTTATGATTTATTATGAATTAATTCCACAGGAGGCATATGATATGAAATCACAAATATCATGGAAAGTGGGCGGACAACAAGGTGAAGGTATCGAATCGACAGGAGAAATTTTTGCCACAGCGATGAACCGTAAAGGTTATTATTTATACGGATATAGACATTTCTCAAGCCGTATTAAAGGCGGACACACTAATAATAAAATTAGAGTATCCACTACACCTGTACATGCAATTAGTGATGATTTGGATATTTTGGTGGCTTTTGACCAAGAAACAATTGAATTGAACCATCATGAAATGCGTGAAGATAGTATTATTATTGCTGATGCAAAGGCGAAACCGACGAAACCTGAAGCGTGTCGTGCTCAACTTATTGAATTACCATTTACTAGCACAGCTAAAGAACTAGGTACTGCACTTATGAAGAATATGGTTGCTGTTGGTGCAACGTGTGCCATCATGGATTTAGATACAACTACATTCGAAACGCTTATAACAAATATGTTTACTAAAAAAGGTGAAAACGTTGTAGCAATGAATATTGAAGCTTTAAATCAAGGTTATGCATTGATGAAAGCACAAATAAATGATTTACAGTTAGATTTTAAATTGCAACCAACGGATAAAGATCCTCATTTATATATGATTGGTAATGATGCAATAGGGTTAGGTGCTATTTCAGCGGGCTCTCGTTTCATGGCTGCCTATCCAATTACACCTGCATCTGAAATAATGGAATATATGATTGCGAACGTACCTAAAGTAGGCGGTACAGTAGTACAAACTGAAGACGAAATTGCTGCAGCTAATATGGCAATTGGTGCTAATTATGCAGGTGTTAGAGCATTTACTGCCAGTGCAGGACCAGGTCTTTCACTTATGATGGAAGCTATAGCCCTTTCAGGTATGACGGAAACACCATTAGTAATTATTAATACACAACGTGGTGGACCATCAACGGGTTTACCAACTAAACAAGAACAATCTGATCTAATGCAAATGATTTATGGTACGCATGGGGATATACCAAAGATTGTAGTAGCGCCTACCGATGCTGAAGATGCTTTTTATTTAACGATTGAAGCGTTTAACTTAGCTGAAGCATATCAATGTCCAGTAATCGTATTGAGTGATTTACAATTATCATTAGGTAAACAAACGGTTGAACATCTTGATTATAATAAAATTCACATTCAACGAGGCGAATTATTGCAATCTGATATTGAACGTGAAGAGGATGACAAACAATACTTTAGAAGATATGCGTTAACAGGAAATGGTGTATCACCTAGACCTATACCTGGAGTTAAAGGCGGTATACATCATGTAACTGGCGTAGAACACAATGAAGAAGGTAAACCAAGTGAAGCGGCTGAAAATAGACGTCAACAAATGGACAAGAGAATGCGTAAAACAGCAAATCTATTAATTGAAAAACCAGTTGAATTAAATGAACAACACGAAGAAGCCGATATTTTATTTATTGGATTTATATCTAGTAAAGGTGCGATTCAAGAAGGTGCTGAAAGACTTAATGCGCAAGGTTTAAAAGTGAATACTATGCAGATTCGTCAACTTCATCCTATGCCGAAAGATGTTATTCAATCAGCTATTAATAAAGCATCTAAAGTCATTGTTGTTGAACATAATTATCAAGGACAACTTTCAAATATCCTTAAAATGAATACAACAATTCAAGATAAATTGATTAATCAAACTAAATATGATGGTACACCTTTCTTACCTCATGAAATTGAATCTAAAGGGCAAGAAGTAGTAAGTGAAATTAAGGAGTTGGTATAATTGGCTACATTTAAAGATTTTCGTAATAATGTGAAGCCAAATTGGTGTCCAGGTTGTGGCGATTTCTCAGTTCAAGCAGCTATTCAAAAAGCAGCTGCCAACGTCGGATTAGAGCCTGAGGAAGTAGCAATCATTACTGGTATTGGCTGTTCAGGCCGATTATCTGGTTATATTAATTCATACGGCGTACATGGTATACATGGACGCGCATTACCACTAGCACAAGGGGTTAAAATGGCGAACAAGGATTTAACTGTCATTGCCTCTGGTGGTGATGGTGATGGATACGCTATTGGTATGGGACATACTATTCATGCATTAAGACGTAATATGAACATGACGTATATTGTTATGGATAATCAAATTTATGGCTTAACTAAAGGGCAAACCTCTCCATCATCTGCAGTAGGTTTCATAACAAAATCTACGCCTAAAGGTAATATTGAGAAGAATGTTGCACCACTTGAATTAGCATTATCATCAGGTGCAACATTTGTAGCCCAAGGGTTCTCGAGTGATATTAAAGCGTTAACTAAGCTCATTGAAGATGCGATTAATCATGATGGCTTTTCATTTGTAAATGTCTTTTCACCTTGTGTAACTTATAACAAAGTAAATACGTATGATTGGTTTAAAGAACATTTAACAAGCTTAGATGACATAGAAGGCTATGATACGTCTGATAAACAATTAGCTATGAAGACTGTTTTAGATCATGAGTCTTTAGTAAAAGGTATCGTGTATCAAGACACTGAAACCCCGTCATATGAATCTCAAATAGAAGAACTAAATGAAAGTGCATTATCTAAGCGAGATATTCATATAACTGAAGAAGATTTCAACAACTTAACTTCTCAATTTGTATAAAAATTTAATTCACTCACTTCTAAACAACGAATGTTTGGAGGTGAGTTTTTTGTATTATGATTTATTCATTATATATATATATATTTTGAATCGAACATTAGTATTTAGATACTATTAAAATTATTTAGTTTAAGTAATCATTATTAAATTTTAGATAAATACTTTTTAGGAATAAGATTAAGGGAAAAGAAAAGTAACAATAATTTACTTAAGTGAGGTTTCAAAATGGATAAATATCAGTCTATGAGTGAATTGCAAAGTGAAACGATTGAGAATAAAGATTGGGAAATTGTCACTGATAATAGAGATAGCGAAATAACAATTCTAGCGATACATGGCGGTGGAATAGAACCTGCTACTACTGAACTTGCGCGTGTTATTGCTAATGATGGGCAATTTAATTATTTTGCATTTAATGGTATGCGAACAAAAGGGAACAATGAGTTGCACGTAACATCTATTAATTATGATAATGACATTGCTATGGATTTAGTAAAAACAAGTGAACGTGCAATCACAATTCATGGATGTCTTGGTGAAGATGAAATTGCTTATATCGGTGGTAAAGATAATCTTTTAAAAGAGCGTATTGTTGAAGAATTAAGTCAAATTGGTATAGAAGTAAATGAAGCACCTAGTCATATGTCTGGTACTCAAGATAATAATATTGTGAATTGTACAAAAAATGGTGTAGGTGTGCAAATAGAGTTAACGTCTAGTTTGAGAAAATCTTTATTCAAAAATAATAAGAGTAACCGTAAAAGTAGGTTGGACGAATCGAATTGGGACGATAAGATGTTTGATTTGAGTAAAGCAATTAATATAGCAATTACTAAAGGCAATTTTAATTAATGCGTGGTAGAATTAAGGTAATAGAATAGACTGAGGTGATTATTAATGCAAGATACATTAATGAGTATTCAAATCGTTCCAAAAACGCCTAACAACGAAGACGTTATACCTTATGTAGATGAGGCTATCAAAATCATAAATGATTCTGGTCTGCATTTTAGAGTGGGTCCTCTCGAAACGACAGTTCAAGGCGATATGAGTGAATGTTTAATCCTAATTCAGAAATTACATGAACGAATGGTTGAATTAGAATGTCCAAGTATTATTAGTCAAGTTAAGTTTTATCATGTACCAGCTGGTATCACAATTGAAACGTTAACAGGAAAATATGATAGTGAATAAATGGCTTTTGAAGGGGCTAGGACATAAATAATATAATGATGTTATTTTGCAAATTCGCAGTAGCTAACTGAAGTGATAAGGCGCTTAAATCAAGCTTTTTTCAGTTCTAATCAAGGGCCCCCAACAAGCAGATCTTCATTAAGAAATACTACAAGCAAAGCAAGATAGGAGTGGACGATGAATTTTAAAAGAATTCTGTCGCACTCCTTTTTAAAATGACAAATTTATTAACTATTTTAACTCTTTTTGCACTTTATAATTAATTTTAATATAATGAACTAATGATATTAGGGCATATAGAAAGGAATTTTTTAAAGTGAATGAAGAACAAAGAAAAGCTGGTACGATAAATATCTTAAATGAGCGCGATAAGAAAGTAGAAAAAGATTATAGTAAATACTTCGAAAAAATTTATCAACCACCTAGTTTAAAAGAAGCACGCAAACGAGGTAAACAAGATATTAATTATAATCGTGATTTTCATATAGAAGACAAATACCAAGGAATGGGAAAAGGGCGTACATTCTTAATTAAAACATATGGTTGTCAAATGAATGCACACGATACAGAAGTAATGGCTGGGATTTTACAAGCTTTAGACTATACAGCTACAGATGATATAAATGAAGCGGATGTTATTTTGATTAATACTTGTGCGATTCGTGAAAATGCTGAAAATAAAGTATTTAGTGAAATTGGTAACCTAAAACATTTAAAAAAGAATAGACCTGAAGCATTAATCGGTGTTTGTGGATGCATGTCTCAAGAAGAGTCAGTCGTAAATAAGATACTTAAGTCATATCAAAATGTAGATATGATTTTTGGTACACACAATATCCATAAATTACCGGAAATTTTAGAAGAAGCATATCTTTCTAAAGCAATGGTTGTAGAAGTTTGGTCTAAAGAAGGCGACATTATTGAAAACCTACCAAAAGTTCGTGAAGGCAGTACGAAAGCATGGGTTAATATTATGTATGGTTGTGATAAATTCTGTACCTATTGCATTGTGCCATTTACTAGAGGAAAAGAACGTAGTCGTAGACCAGAAGATATCATTGACGAAGTCCGTGGTTTAGCACGAGATGGTTATAAAGAAATCACTTTACTTGGTCAGAATGTGAATTCATATGGTAAAGATATTAAGGATCTAGATTATGGATTAGGAGATTTATTAGAAGATATTTCTAAAATTGATATCCCAAGAGTACGTTTTACTACAAGTCATCCATGGGACTTTACGGATAGAATGATTGAAGTTATAGCTCAAGGTGGAAATATAGTGCCACATATCCATCTGCCTGTGCAATCTGGAAATAATGCTGTATTAAAAATTATGGGACGTAAATATACGAGAGAAAGTTACTTAGATTTGGTACATAGAATTAAAAATGCCATTCCGAATGTCGCATTAACGACAGATATAATTGTTGGATATCCTAACGAAACCGAAGAACAATTCCAAGAAACACTATCATTATATGATGAGATCCAATTTGAACATGCATATACGTACCTATATTCTCAAAGAGATGGTACGCCAGCTGCTAAAATGAAAGATAATGTACCTGAAGATGTGAAAAAAGAGCGCTTGCAACGTTTAAATAAAAAAGTAGGTCATTATTCTGAAAAAGCGATGAATCAATATGAAGGGCACACGGTAACTGTCTTATGTGAAGGTGTTAGTAAGAAAGATGATACGGTTCTAGCCGGTTATACTGAGAAGAATAAATTAGTAAACTTTAAAGGTCCACGTGAGGCAATCGGAAAATTAGTAGACGTTGAAATTGATGAAACAAAACAATATTCATTAAATGGTACATTCAAAGAATTTCATAGTGCACCAATGGTGACCAATTAAATGTATAGCAAGGATGAAATTTTAAAACAAGCCGATCAACTCACAAATAAAATTAAAGATTTAGACCTTATAAAATCATATCAAAATATAGAAAAACAAATTCATGAAAATCATAATATTGAAAATAAAATGAACCGTTTAAAAAAACAACAAAAGCAGTCAGTTAATTTTCAAAATTACGGTAAACAACATGCCTATCAACAATCAGAAGATGAGATTGAAGCTTTAGAACATGAAATTAATGAATTACCAATAGTTGAGGAATTTCGCTCTGCACAATATGAAGCGAATGATTTATTACAACTGATGATAAGTACTATGGAAGATCGTTTAAACGAACATAATGAAGATGAACATAAGGAATAATATAAGAAAGGGATAAGCACTATGAACAATAGAAAACTAACACTTACAGCATTGTTGATTGCCACTAACGTTGTGTTAAGTAGTTTTATTATCATTCCATTGGGACCTATAAAAGCAGCACCTGTGCAACATTTTATCAATGTATTATGTGCAGTATTTGTGGGACCATGGTATGGTTTAGCTCAAGCACTCATCTCATCAATCTTAAGAAATTTATTTGGCACTGGTAGCTTTTTCGCATTTCCAGGAAGTATGATTGGTGTGCTTTTAGCCAGCGTATTTTATATGTACAGGAAACATATTTTTATGGCTGCTGTTGGTGAAGTAATTGGTACTGGTATAATAGGAAGTTTGTTATGTATTCCAATGGCATGGTTCTTAGGCATGCAAGATTTCTTTGTTAAACCATTAATGATAGCATTTATTATTTCAAGTTTTATAGGTGCTGCGATTAGTTATTTCTTACTTTTTATGTTGAAAAAACGAGGATTACTGGATAAGTTTAAAAAATAATACTTTGTGGATGAAGAGTTGTTTTAATTAATTTGAGATTATCATTTTCAAAAGAAAGAGGCAGACGTTTAAAAAATGTCTATATTCTTAATTTTGTTATGATAATCTTTTTTTATTGATCATTGTGATAAATAAATTTTGCAATAGTATATAAAGTTAAATTAAATGAACTCACGAGCGTTGTAACATTTCATATGTTAAAATATATAAGTTAAAAGTACGTTATAATTCGGAAAAATATAGTAAGGTTGTGAAAATATGTCGAATACGACACCGATGATGCAACAATATTTGAAAATTAAATCGCAATATCAAGATTGTTTATTATTCTTTAGATTAGGCGATTTTTATGAAATGTTTTTTGAGGATGCAAAAGAAGCGTCTAGAATATTAGAAATTACATTGACTAAAAGAGATGCTAAAAAAGAAAACCCAATTCCTATGTGTGGCGTACCTTATCACTCTGCGAATAGCTATATTGAAACGTTAATAAATAATGGTTACAAAGTAGCAATATGTGAACAAATGGAAGATCCTAAGCAAACGAAAGGTATGGTAAAACGTGAAGTAGTTAGAGTAGTAACACCTGGAACAGTAATGGAACAAGGTGGTATGGATGAGAACCAAAATAACTATATTTTAAGTTTTATTAAACAAGATAGTAACTATGCCTTAAGTTATTGTGATATTTCAACTGGTGAATTAAAAGCTACTCAAATTGAAGATGAAGATACTTTAATAAATGAAATTGTAACTATAAATCCTAACGAAATCGTTGTTAATCAAGAAATTAATGAAAGTCTTAAAAAGCAAATCTATTTAACAACAGAAACAATAACTGTTAGTGAAACAATTTCGGATGCTTCATATGAGGTTAATCAACTAACTGATCATCATACGTATCAAGCTACTCAATTATTACTCGACTATGTATATCATACACAAAAGAGAGATCTATCTCATTTAGAGAATGCAATCACATATGCTGCAGTTGATTTCATGAAGATGGATTACTACGCTAAGAGAAATTTAGAATTAACTGAAAGTATAAGACTAAAATCTAAAAAAGGCACGCTTTTATGGTTAATGGATGAAACGAAAACACCAATGGGGGCGCGTCGACTTAAGCAATGGATAGACAGACCTTTAATTAATAAAGAAAGAGTAGAAGAGAGACTAAATATAGTTGAATCATTCATGAATCACTTCATTGAAAGAGATACGTTAAGAGGTTATTTAAATCAAGTTTATGATATAGAACGATTAGTAGGTCGCGTAAGTTATGGTAACGTCAATGCACGTGATTTAATTCAACTTAAACATTCAATTTCTGAGATTCCTAATATTAAAGCACTTCTCGAAAGTATGAATGATGTTGCGACAAATCAATTTAGTTCTCTTGAACCATTAGAAGATTTATTACAGGTATTAGAAGACAGTTTAATTGAAGAACCACCTATTTCCATTAAAGATGGTGGCCTGTTTAAACATGGCTTTAGTAAACAATTAGATGAATTCTTAGAGGCCTCTAAGAATGGTAAAGATTGGTTGGCACAGTTACAAGCTAAAGAACGAGAGCGAACAGGAATTAAATCACTTAAAATTAGCTATAACAAAGTATTTGGTTATTTTATAGAAATTACACGAGCAAACTTACAAGGATTTGAACCGAATGAATATGGTTATCACCGTAAGCAAACTTTATCTAATGCTGAGCGTTTTATAACAGATGAGTTAAAAGAAAAAGAAGATATTATTTTAGGTGCTGAAGATAAAGCAGTAGAACTTGAGTATCAACTTTTTGTTCGTTTAAGAGAACATATTAAAACTTATACGGAAAGACTTCAAAAGCAGGCTAAAATTATTTCTGAACTTGATTGCTTGCAAAGTTTTGCTGAAATTGCACAAAAATACAACTATGTTAGACCTGAACTTAGTGATAATAAAACATTAAAATTAGAAAACTCACGTCACCCTGTGGTTGAACGTGTAATGGACTATAATGACTACGTTCCTAATGATTGTGAATTAGACAAAGACAACTTTATTTATCTTATCACTGGTCCTAATATGTCAGGTAAGTCAACTTACATGAGACAGGTTGCAATCATCAGTATTATGGCTCAAATGGGGGCATATGTTCCTTGTGATAAGGCAACATTGCCAATATTTGATCAAATCTTTACTCGAATTGGTGCTGCAGATGATTTAGTATCAGGGAAAAGTACATTTATGGTAGAGATGTTAGAAGCACAAAAAGCATTAACATATGCGACTGAAAATAGTTTAATCATTTTCGATGAAATTGGTAGAGGTACTTCGACGTATGATGGCTTAGCTCTAGCCCAAGCCATGATTGAGTATGTTGCTCAAACGTCTCATGCAAAAACGTTATTCTCAACGCATTATCATGAATTAACCACATTAGATCAAGCACTACCAAGCCTTAAAAATGTACACGTTGCCGCTGATGAATATCAAGGAGAGTTAATCTTCTTACATAAAGTAAAAGATGGGGCTGTTGATGATAGTTATGGTATTCAAGTAGCTAAACTGGCTAACTTACCAGATGATGTGATTAATCGTGCGCAAGTGATTTTAGATGCTTTCGAACAACATCAAAACGCCAATGATTATGAAAAAACTAGTAATTCAGTGCTTAAGGAATCGGTGTCAGTTGAAAGCCACGATATTAACGCTACACAAAATAAAAAAGATAGCGATAAAAAAGCACAAACTGACAATCATGGACCAAGCAATGAATTTGAACAAGCATCATTTAATCTATTCGATTCAGAACCAACAGTAAGTGAAATCGAGGAAGAGATTAAAAAACTTAATATATCAAATATGACACCTATTGAAGCATTACTTAAACTAAGTGAATTACAAAATCAATTGAGATAGAGGTGTTGGAAAATGGGCAAAATTAAGGAACTACAAACGTCTCTTGCGAATAAAATAGCAGCTGGTGAAGTAGTAGAGCGTCCAAGCTCAGTTGTGAAAGAATTGTTAGAAAATGCAATCGATGCACAATCTACGGAAATTAATATTGAAGTAGAACAATCAGGTATTTCTTCTATTAGAGTCGTAGATAATGGTACTGGTATTGAACAAGATGACTTAGATTTAGTATTTCATAGACATGCAACAAGTAAGCTAGATGCAGATGATGATTTATTTCACATTAGAACATTAGGTTTTCGTGGTGAGGCATTAGCAAGTATATCTTCAGTAGCTAAAGTTACGCTTAAGACGTGTACAGATAGTGAGAATGGTCATGAAATCTATGCCGAAAATGGCGAAATTTTAAGTCGTAAACCAGCTAAAGCTAAAAAAGGTACCGACATCACAGTAGCATCACTATTCTACAATACACCAGCCCGCCTAAAATATATAAAAAGTTTATATACAGAGTTAGGCAAAATTACAGATATCGTCAATCGTATGGCAATGAGTCATCCCGATATACGTATTTCTTTAATATCAGATGGAAAAACATTGTTGAAAACTAACGGTTCCGGTAAAACAAATGAAGTTATGGCTGAAATCTACGGTATAAAAGTTGCAAAAGATTTAGTACATATTCAAGGTGATACGAGTGATTATCACTTAGAGGGTTTCGTAGCTAAACCAGAGCACTCAAGAAGTAATAAGCATTATATTTCAATATTTATTAATGGCAGATATATTAAAAACTTTGTACTCAATAAGGCAATTATTGAAGGGTATCATACATTACTTACAATTGGACGTTATCCGATTTGTTACTTAAATATCGAAATGGATCCAATACTCGTAGATGTGAATGTTCATCCAACTAAATTAGAAGTCAGATTATCAAAAGAAGAACAATTATATCAATTAATTGTTGAGAAAATTCGAGAAGCTTTCAAGGATAGAATTTTAATTCCGCAAAATGATTTGGATAGAAGACCTAAAAAAAATAAAGTATTAAATCAATTTGAACAACAAAAAATAGACTTTGAGAGACGTCAACAGAATTTGAATCAAGAGACTGCGACTCCAACCTATAAGACATCTAGTGATTCTAATGACGATCACTTAAATGAATCAAATTATGAGTACGATGCTCCAGATAATAAAGATAGCATAAATGAAAGTACGGAAAGCATCGTTCACAATAATAAACGCGCCGATGACAAAGATTACTTCCAAATTCAAAAAGAAATTTTGAATGAAATGGATAGTGATACGACTAATCCAGATAATCAGGATATAAATTACGCAACAAAAGGCGCATCAGAAGCAAATATGAGTGATGAAATAGCGCCAAAAAATCAACAAACATTATATCAACCACAAGATAGCAATGATATTAAAGGAAAGGTAAGTAACACACCATCGCGACGTGTTCCATATATGGAAGTTGTCGGCCAGGTACATGGAACTTATATTATTGCCCAAAATGAAAACGGCATGTTTATGATTGATCAGCATGCTGCTCAAGAACGTATTAAATATGAATATTTTAGAGAAAAAATTGGCGAAGTGACGAATGAAGTCCAAGATTTGTTGATACCATTAACATTTCACTTTTCAAAAGATGAACAAATGATTATAGACCAATATCAAGAAGAATTAGACAAAGTTGGCGTTCATTTAGAGCACTTTGGCGGTCATGATTATATCGTGAATAGTTACCCTGTTTGGTTCCCAAAAGCGGAAGCGGAAGAAATTATTCAAGATATGGTTGAGTTGGTATTAAATGATAAAAAAATAAGTGTAAAAAAAATGCGTGAAGATGCTGCGATTATGATGAGTTGTAAGAAATCAATTAAGGCAAATCATTATTTAAAAAATAATGAGATGGCGGATTTGATTGATCAATTACGTGAAGCGGAAGATCCATTCACATGTCCGCACGGCAGACCTATTATCATCAACTTCTCGAATTATGAACTAGAAAAATTATTTAAACGCGTCATGTAGAGAGGAAAATGCTTATGAAAGAATACGTTTTACCTGCGATACGTAATATGAAAGACTTAGAGAAATTAATAAAAACAGATTATAAAATATGTGTGCTATTAGATATGCATATTGGTCATTTGAAAAGTGTTATGGCGCTGCTAAAGGCGAATCAAATTGAAGCCTATATTCATATCGATTTAATTAAAGGTATGGCTGTCGATGAATATGCTTGTGAATATATCATTCAAACGTATAGTCCTAAAGGCATCGTTTCTACCAAATCTAAAGTAATTCAAAAAGCTAAATCGTTAAATAAGTTAACGATTTTCAGGGTGTTTATTATAGATAGTCAAGCCTTAAGTAGAAGTATTAACTTAATTAAGAAAGTTGAGCCTGATTATGTAGAAGTATTACCTGGTATAGCGCATAAAGTTGTTAAAATCATTGATGAAGAAACTGCTTCAAAAGTCATTGCAGGTGGTTTGATTAATGAAGAAAGCGAAATAACTCAGGCACTTAATAGCGGTGCGAGCTACGTTACAACCAGTAACCGTGCATTATGGTAATTCGTACTGCCATCAATCCATCTTCTTTCTTAATTTTATAAAATGAGTACAATCAATTTTAGGATTACTTAAATGTGACAAAATTTCAACGAAAGTATTGACAACGCTTACAAACTTTCTGTATGATTTAAACAAGTTAATATAAAGATTAAGAGACGAAGAGATTTCTGCAATGCCTTTATTAGCGCCTTTGTAGGAATCTTTTTGTCTTATAGGAGGATTCATCATGAATGTTTATTTAGCAGAATTTTTAGGTACTGCTATTCTAATTCTTTTCGGTGGTGGCGTTTGTGCTAACGTTAATTTGAAGCGAAGCGCTGGTCAGGACTCTGACTGGATCGTTATTGCAGCAGGTTGGGGACTAGCTGTATCAATGGGTGTTTACGCAGTTGGGAAATTTTCAGGAGCACATTTAAATCCAGCGGTGACTATTGCTCTAGCGATGGATGGCGGTTTTAGTTGGGCGCAAGTACCAGGTTACATAATCTGTCAAATGCTTGGAGGTATTGTAGGTGGTGTGCTCGTTTGGTTAATGTATTTACCGCATTGGAAAGCAACAGAAGATAAAGGTGCGAAGTTAGGTGTATTTTCTACAGCGCCAGCAATTAAGAACTATTTTGCAAACTTTTTGAGTGAAATTATTGGTACAGCGATTCTTTGCCTAGGTATTTTATTTATTGGTGTTAATAAAATTGCCGATGGATTAAATCCGCTTATCGTTGGTGCCTTAATCGTTGCAATTGGACTAAGTTTAGGTGGTCCTACTGGCTATGCCATCAATCCTGCACGTGATTTAGGACCAAGAATTGCACATGCAATGCTACCAATAGCTGGTAAAGGTGGTTCTAACTGGGGCTATGCTATAGTACCCGTATTGGGGCCTATTGCAGGAGGTATGTTAGGAGCAGTTATTTATAAAGTCTTCTACAAAGGACAATTTGATTTGATTTGTGCAGTTGGTATTTTACTAGTTATCGTTACATTAGTGCTTGGTTTGGCACTGAATAAAGCTAATAAATCAAATGATATTGAATCAATTTATTAATTAACATCTTACATTTATGATTAATTTTTTGGAAAAGTGCTATAACTATAGTACACTTCCTTAATATTCAAATTCTTTAACAATTGTTTATTCATATAGCAGAAAGGGAGAAAATTTATGGAAAAATACATCATGTCGATAGACCAAGGAACAACAAGTTCAAGAGCTATCTTATTTGATAAAGAAGGCGACATCAAAGGTATTGCACAAAGAGAATTCAAACAATACTTCCCTAAATCAGGTTGGGTAGAACACGACGCTAATGAAATTTGGACTTCAGTATTAGCAGTTATGGCAGAAGTGTTAAATGAAAATGAAATTAACGCTGATCAAGTTGAGGGTATTGGTATCACAAACCAACGTGAAACGACAGTTATTTGGGATAAAAATACAGGACGTCCAATTTATCATGCAATTGTATGGCAATCTCGTCAAACACAAGCAATCTGTCATGAATTAAAAGAGCAAGGACATGAAGAAACGTTCCGTAATAAAACAGGTTTATTATTAGACCCATACTTTGCTGGAACGAAGGTGAAATGGATTCTTGATAACGTTGATGGCGCTAGAGAAAAAGCTGAAAATGGCGACTTATTATTTGGCACAATTGATACTTGGCTCGTGTGGAAATTGTCTGGTGGAGAAGCACATATTACAGATTATTCAAATGCGAGTCGTACACTAATGTATAATATTTATGATTTAAAATGGGATGAAGAACTTCTTGAATTATTAAGTGTACCTAAACAATTGTTACCAGAAGTTAAACCATCTAGTGAAATTTACGCACATACAAGAGACTATCATTTCTTTGGCCAAAAAGTACCGATTTCAGGTATCGCTGGTGACCAACAAGCTGCACTATTTGGACAAGCATGTTTCGAACGTGGAGATGTGAAAAACACGTATGGTACTGGTGGCTTTATGTTAATGAATACTGGAGAAGAACCAGTTAAATCTGAAAGTGGATTATTAACTACTATTGCGTATGGTTTAGATGGTAAAGTTAATTATGCACTTGAAGGCTCTATCTTTGTTTCAGGATCAGCAATCCAATGGTTACGTGATGGTTTAAGAATTATAAATTCAGCGCCTCAATCTGAGAACTATGCGACTCGCGTTGATTCTACTGATAATGTTTATTTCGTACCAGCATTCGTTGGATTAGGTACGCCTTACTGGGATTCAGAAGCAAGAGGTGCCATCTTCGGTTTGAGCCGTGGTACTGAAAAAGAACACTTCATTCGAGCAACATTAGAATCATTATGTTATCAAACACGTGATGTTATGGAAGCGATGTCTAAAGATTCTAAAATTGAAGTGAACAATTTACGTGTTGATGGCGGTGCAGTTAAAAATAACTTTATCATGCAATTCCAAGCAGATATTGTTAATACTGCAGTAGAGCGCCCAGTAATTCAAGAAACTACAGCATTAGGCGCTGCTTATTTAGCGGGATTAGCAGTTGGTTTCTGGGATAGTAAAGATGAAATCGCAAATAGATGGCAATTAGAAACAGAATTTACACCTCAGATGTCTGAAGAAGACAGAACTAAGTTATATAAAGGTTGGAAAAAAGCAGTTGAAGCTACTCAGGTCTTTAAATTAGAAGATTAATCTCTAAACATGGCTTAGTTTATAGAAGTGTGATATGATTAAATTAAGTTAATAAATTAGTCGAGATTTGAGAGACCTGTTTCATACAGTTTGATTCTGTATGGATAGGTCTCTCTTTTTTCACAAAAATAAAATATCGGAGGGGTATATTTATGGCTTTATCAACTTTAAATAGAGAAGTAATTAAGAAAAATTTACAAAATGAAGAATATGATGTCGTAATCATCGGAGGTGGTATCACAGGTGCAGGGATTGCGTTAGATGCGTCTCAACGTGGTATGAAAGTAGCATTAGTAGAAATGCAAGATTTTGCTCAAGGTACAAGTTCACGTTCTACTAAATTAGTTCATGGTGGATTAAGATATTTAAAACAAGCACAAATCAAAGTTGTAGCTGAAACTGGTAAAGAACGTGCGATTGTTTATGAAAATGGTCCACACGTAACGACACCAGAATGGATGTTACTACCAATGCACAAAGGTGGTACTTTCGGTAAATTCACAACAAACTTAGGTTTAACAGCATATGATCGCTTAGCCGGTGTAAAAAAATACGAACGTAAAAAAATGTTGAGTAAAAAACAAACATTAAACAAAGAACCATTAGTGAAAAAAGATGGTTTAAAAGGTGGCGGTTATTATGTTGAATACCGTACTGATGATGCACGTTTAACAATTGAAGTTATGAAACGTGCCGAAGAAAATGGTGCAGAAGTTTTAAATCATACGAAATCAACAGATTTCATTTACGATGGAAAATCTAAAGTGAGAGGTATTGAAGTTCAAGATTTACTAACTGGTGAAATGTACCAAATCAATGCTAAAAAAGTCATTAACGCTGCAGGTCCTTGGGTAGATGAAGTTCGCAAAAAAGATTACACGCGTAACAATAAACAATTACGTTTAACTAAAGGGGTTCATGTTGTCATTGATCAATCTAAATTCCCGTTAAGACAAGCGGTTTATTTCGATACTGAAAAAGATGGACGAATGATTTTTGCCATTCCACGTGAAGGTAAAGCGTATGTCGGAACAACTGATACGTTCTATGATAATGACAAAACAAAACCATTAACAACACAAGAAGATAGAGACTATCTTATTGATGCAATTAACTATATGTTCCCAGACGTAAATGTAAAAGATGAAGATATCGAATCAACTTGGGCTGGAGTTAGACCGTTAATATTAGAAGATGGAAAAGATCCTTCTGAAATTTCACGTAAAGATGAAATTTGGGAAGGTAAATCAGGTCTTTTAACGATTGCTGGTGGTAAATTAACAGGTTACCGTCACATGGCTTTAGAAATTGTCGATTTATTAGCAAAACGTTTAAAACAAGAATACAAATTAACATTTGATGATTGTAAAACGAAACATACACCGATTTCTGGTGGTGATGTAGGCGGAAGTGCAAACTTTGAAAATTACGTAGCACGTAAAGTTGAAGAAGGTAAGGCAATTGGTCTTCAAGCTGATGTTGCTGAACGTTTAGCTTCTAGATATGGTTCTAACGTTGATAAATTATTTAACATTGCACAAATAGCACAAGACAAGACATTAAATTTACCACTAGAAATGTACGTTGAATTAGTATATAGCGTTCAAAATGAAATGGTTTATAAACCAACAGATTTCTTAATTCGTAGAACAGGTAAATTGTATTTCAATATTAACCAAGTAAAACAATATAAAGATGCAGTCGTTGAAGAACTTGCTAAATTACTGAATTATACTCAAAGTCAACGAAATGAATTTACTAAAGAAATTAATATTGCGATTGAAGAAGCAACACACGGCAATGAACAACTTGCAGTTCTAAAATAAAATTTAAAATGGATGTTTTGAGAATTTAACACCTATATGCGTGTATTAAATGAAACATCAAAGTCATTAAAAATATGAATATTTAGTAACTGACTGAACTGAGCGCGTACTCAAATCAAGGTTTCTCAGTTCAAGTCATCCTTGCGGGGGTAGGACAACGATTTTAAAAAAAATCTGTTCTACTCCCGCTTTAGTGTTCCAAAAGGAAGATTATTGGCGGAGACATCTCACCTAAGGGAATTTCACTGGAAAATGTCACTAATATAGAGTGATTTTACAGGCAAAGTAAGATGGGGAGGACAACGATTTCAAGATGAATTCAGACTTGCGTCTATAAAGATGCAATTGAAGTTGTTAAAATGAGTCTAACAATTTGATAACATTAAGAAGGACAGGTATATTTAAAAGAATATAGGACATTAAGGTTAAGTAATTAATTTTGCAAGGAGGCATATGCGTGAGTCAACAATCATTCAAAATTACCGTTGAAGACGGCACTATGATAGAAGTTAAAGTAGATAAAGCGAAGATAGCAACATTTGGTGTCGTTCATATCTTTCACGGAATGGCTGAGCATATGGATCGTTATGAATCACTTGTGCAGGCATTGACGCATCAGGGATACGATGTTATACGACACAATCATCGAGGTCACGGTATCGATATAGATGAAAGTGAAAGAGGTCATTACAATGACATGCATACCATAGCCCAAGATGCTTATGAAATAGCACAAACACTCCATAGTTCAGATAGCAATATTCCATATATCATTTTAGGACATTCAATGGGTTCAATTATTGCTCGTTTGTTCGTAGAGAAATATCCAGATGTTGCACAAGGCTTAATACTTACAGGTACTGGTCAATATCCTAAATACAAAGGAATTCCAGCTATAATTGCATTAAAATTAATCACACTTATTTGTGGAAAGCGTAACCGATTAGAATGGGTGAATCAATTTGTTTATAAATCATTTAATAAGAAAATAGATCAACCTGAAACAAAGAGCGATTGGCTATCCTCTAAGCGTGATGAAATTAACAAATTTGTTAACGATGATTATACGGGTTTCTTAGTATCTAACCAATTAATCTATCAAACAGTGAAACATATGATAAGTACGGCTAATAATAAGCAACTCAAAAAAATGAACGCCCAGTTACCAATACTACTTATCTCTGGTAAGGAGGATCCATTTGGTGACTATGGCAAAGGTATACGGAAGTTGGGAAAAAAATTCAAACGTGCAGGCATCAACCATATAACAGTTCAACTTTATGCGAATAGAAGACATGAAATTTTATTTGAAGATGATAAGGAAATGATATGGACGCATATGTTTGACTGGATTCAGAAACAAGTAATAAAGAAAAATTGAAGTGAGGGATAACGAT
This sequence comes from Staphylococcus sp. GDX8P54P, assembly GCF_017893165.1. Taxonomy (NCBI): domain Bacteria; kingdom Bacillati; phylum Bacillota; class Bacilli; order Caryophanales; family Staphylococcaceae; genus Staphylococcus; species Staphylococcus sp. GDX8P54P. Next base: position 117,830 of record NZ_JAESMM010000012.1, on the reverse strand, counting down.
TGAACGACGTCAATAAACCATTTTTAGTGGTTATAGTCGGACCAACCGCGTCTGGTAAGACAGAATTGAGTATTGAATTAGCAAAACGCATCAATGGTGAAATCATTAGTGGGGATTCTATGCAAGTATATAAACAAATGGATATCGGTACAGCTAAGGTGACGAATGAAGAAATGGATGGCATCCCCCACTATATGATTGATATTTTAAATCCAGATGACTCATTTTCAGCGTATGATTTCAAACAACAAGCACAAAATTTGATTAAAGATATAACTACTAGGGGCAAGGTTCCTATTATAGCTGGAGGTACGGGATTATATATTCAATCATTGATTTATGATTATCCATTCGAAGATGAGACCGTTTCAAAAGAAGTTGAAAAGCAAACCAAGTCTAAATTGCAAGCATTAGAACCATTGACTAATCAAGAAGTGCATGATTATTTGGCGACATTTGATCCACAATCTGCACAAGATATACATCCCAATAATAGAAAAAGGGTGTATAGAGCGATTGAATATTACTTAAATACAAAAAAACTTATAAGTTCTCGCAAGAAAGTGCAACAATTTACAGAAAATTATGATACATTATTAATAGGGATTGAAATGTCGCGCAAAACATTATATTCAAGAATAAATAAACGTGTAGATATTATGTTGGGCCACGGATTATTTAATGAAGTGAAGAACCTAGTAGAACAGGGTTATGAATCTACTCAAAGTATGCAAGCAATTGGATATAAAGAGCTGGTACCTGTTGTAAATGGTGAGTTATCAATAGACCAAGCAGTTGAAACATTAAAACAACATTCAAGACAATATGCTAAGCGACAATTGACATGGTTCAAGAATAAATTACATGTTCAATGGTTTGATAGAGAGACAATGACACTTCAAATGATGTTAGATGAGATTACAACCCAAATAAATAAAAGGAGTTCTAAACATGATTGCAAACCACAACATCCAAGATCAAGCACTAGAGAACTTTAAAGCACAACAAACAGAAGTTACAGTTTTCTTTTTAAACGGCTTTCAAATGAAAGGTGTTATTGAAGACTTTGACAAATATGTTGTCAGCTTAGTTTCTCAAGGTAAACAACATTTGATATACAAACATGCGATCAGCACATTTACTGTGGAAACTGAAGTTACAGATTCTAATGAACCAGTAAATAGTGAAGAATAAGTTGTAATTAAAGTGCAACGTTGCAAGTTCTTAAGAGCGTAGACAACGGTCTTAATGACAGTGTGACTTGTAATAAACTCATCATATTTTAGCACTTTTGACAAATAGAGGAATGTTTGTAATATAAAAAGCTACATTATAGAGNNTATAATGTAGCTTTTTATCGTAGTTTAATTAAATGTTAATCTATAATAATTTTTCGATATCTTTTTCAATTTGAGCTGGTTTCTTTTGAGGTGAGAAACGACTCACGACGTTTCCTTCACGATCAACTAAAAATTTTGTGAAGTTCCATTTAATTTTTTCGCTTAACATACCTTTAGCTGCATCAGTTAAGAAACGGAATAAAGGATGTTGATTTTCCCCTTTGACGTCCACTTTTTCATGGATTGGGAATGTAACGCCATAGTTAATTTTACAATTTTGGTTAGCTTCAGCACCTGAACCAGGTTCTTGCCCACCAAATTGATTACATGGAAAACCTAAAATAACAAAACCTTGGTCTTTATATTTCTCATACAATGCTTGTAAACCCTCAAATTGTGGCGTGAAACCACATTCACTTGCAGTGTTAACAATTAGCATTACTTTGCCTTTGTATTCTTCTAATTTATAATCTTCACCATTAGATTTTTGTACCACAAAGTCATATATATTTTCCATAGTACCACCCTTTCAATATAAGAATAATGTAACATATTTTTAGTAGATAGTCTTTGAATACACACTGTGATAAAATATTTGAGAAACACATTAGAAGGAGATGTATAACGTGACACAGCGTATGACACACGCGACAAAGAAAAAGTTGGAAACTGCTGTATTAGTCGGTGTACATGCTCAAAATGATAATGAATTTAATTTTGATTCAACAATGGAAGAATTAAAAGCTTTATCATTAACTTGTCAGCTTGATGTTAAAGGACAGGTCACTCAAAATAGAGAACAAGTCGATCATAAGTATTACGTTGGTAAAGGTAAAATTGACGAATTAAAAGCTTTTATTGAGTTCCATGATATAGATGTCGTAGTGACCAATGATGAGTTAACTACTGCACAATCTAAAACATTAAATGATAATTTGGGCATAAAAATTATCGATAGAACACAGTTGATTTTAGAAATTTTTGCATTGAGAGCAAGTAGTCGTGAAGGTAAATTGCAAGTAGAGTTAGCGCAATTAGATTATTTATTACCAAGACTTCAGGGGCATGGTAAAAGCTTATCACGACTTGGTGGTGGCATAGGTACACGAGGTCCTGGTGAGACGAAATTAGAAATGGATAGACGTCACATTCGTACACGTATGAATGAAATTAAACATCAATTACAAACTGTAGTAGAACACAGGGAACGTTACCGTAATAAACGCGAACAAAATCAAGTCTTTCAAATTGCGCTCGTTGGTTATACGAATGCAGGTAAGTCATCGTGGTTTAATGTATTGTCAGGTGAAGAAACATTTGAGAAAGATTTACTCTTTGCGACGTTAGATCCTAAAACACGTCAAATTCAAATTAATGAAGGATTTAATTTAATTATTTCAGATACTGTTGGATTTATTCAAAAATTACCAACGACATTAATCGCTGCCTTTAAATCTACGTTAGAAGAAGCAAAAGGTGCGGATTTATTATTACATGTCGTAGATGCGAGTCATTCAGAGTACCGTTCTCAATATGATACAGTTAATCAATTAATTAATGATTTAGATATGAGTCACATACCTCAAGCAGTTATATTTAATAAGAAAGATCAATGTAGTGACAGTGATGATAGTCCAGTATCTGCATCACCATCCATTTTTGTCTCTAGTCGAGTTGAAGGGGATAAATCAAAGGTTAAGGCATTTTTAATAGCACAAGTGAAAGCCGCATTGTCTTATTATGAAGAGAAGGTTCCCAGTACAAACGCAGATAGACTTTATTTCTTGAAGCAGCATACGCTAATTGAAGAAATGAATTTTGATCCTACAAATGAGGATTATGTAATTACTGGATATAAAAAACAATAAAAGGAAGTATGTAACAATGTCAGATATTTCGTCATTGGTTAAAGACGTTGAGGAGACGTTATCACCATATTTTAAACAAATAGAAGAAATTGCGTATTTAAATCAAGAAAAAGTTTTAAATGCTTTTCATTACGTTAAAGCTACAGAAAGTGATTTAGTAGGGAGTACAGGCTATGGATATGATGATTTTGGTCGGGATCATCTAGAAGATATCTATGCCCATACGTTTAAAGCTGAAGATGCGATTGTACGCCCACAAATAATTTCAGGCACACATGCGATTACTTTAGCACTGCAAAGTACACTTAAATACGGCGATGAACTTTTATATATTACTGGAAGTCCATACGATACATTACTTGAAGTGATTGGTGTAAATGGTAATGGTATTGAAAGTTTAAAAGAACATGGAATTGAATATAATGAAGTTCCTTTGAAAGAGGGGCAAATAGATATTCAGTCCACACTTGAAGCAATTTCAGAAAAAACAAAAGTAGTAGCTATTCAACGTTCCAAAGGTTATGACCAAAGACCTTCCATCGCTATCAAAGAAATTGAGACAGCAATTCAAGCCATTAAAGCGCGATACCCTAATATTATAATCTTTGTGGATAATTGTTATGGAGAATTTGTCGAAGAACGTGAACCTATTGAAGTTGGTGCAGACTTGATAGCAGGTTCATTAATTAAGAATCCAGGTGGCGGTTTAGCTAAGATAGGTGGTTATATCGCTGGACGTAAAGACTTAATCGAACGTTGTGGCTATCGATTAACAGCGCCTGGTATTGGTAAAGAAGCGGGCGCATCATTGTATTCGTTACAAGAGATGTATCAGGGCTTCTTTCTAGCACCGCATGTAGTTAGTCAAAGCTTGAAAGGTGCATTGTTTACGAGCTTATTATTAGAAAAAATGAATATGCAAACAGTTCCTAAATATAATGTTAAACGTACGGATTTAATACAGACCGTTCAATTTGATACGAAAGAACAAATGATAGCATTTTGCCAAAGTATACAACACGCTTCACCAATCAATGCACATTTCAGCCCGGAACCAAGCTATATGCCGGGTTATGAAGATGATGTAATCATGGCTGCTGGTACTTTTGTTCAGGGGTCTTCAATTGAATTGTCTGCAGATGGACCGATAAGACCACCATATGAAGCATATGTTCAAGGTGGATTAACTTATGAACACGTTAAATTGGCTGTTACTCGTGCAGTTGCTAATTTGAAGGAACAAAACTTAATATAGATGCTTAATGGGAGTGGTTCAGAATTTTTTTAAATTCGTCGTCCGCTCCCAGATTGTTTTTCTTGTGGAATTTCTTCATGAAATTCTCTCTGATGGGGTCCCGCCCGCAAGGATGACTAGAACTGAGAAGGCGCTTAAATTAAGCTTTTCTCAGTTCAGTCAGCTACTGCGAATTTGCGAAGTAGCACCATTATATTATTTATATCACAGCTTCTTTTCTGAAAAAATATTATATAAATGAGTCTATATTAACTATTGAAAAGAGCTTGAAATTAATATTAAATATAGATTTGGATTTTTCATGTAAGAAAACCTAACATATTTTTGTAATGCGATTAAAACTATGCTAAATTTATATCAAGTTCAAAAGTAGAGGTGAGGTTATGAATGTCTAACGATAAAATCAGACGTAATATGGCCGTGTTCTCTATGAGTGTTGTTTGTAAATTAACAGAACTCACTGCAAGACAAATCCGCTACTATGAAACACATGAACTTGTCATGCCCGAGCGTACAGAAGGAAACAAGCGATTATTTTCGTTAAATGATTTAGAACGTCTTCTTGAAATTAAATCTTTGATTGAGAAAGGATTTAACCTTAAAGGGATCAAGCAAATCATAACTAATAATCAAGGGCATCTTACATCAGATGAACAAGAGATTAGAAAAAGAATGATTGTTGACGCAACGCAGAAACCACACGGTGAAGCTTTGCCAATAAATCGTGGCGATTTATCACGGTTTATTAAATAAATTTTTGGAGGATTTCTACCATGCCTAAACGTACATTTAGTAAAGACGATATTCGTAAGTTTGCAAAAGAAGAAAACGTTAGATACTTAAGATTACAATTTACAGATATCTTAGGTACAATCAAAAACGTTGAAGTACCAGTTAGCCAATTAGAAAAAGTATTAGATAACGAAATGATGTTTGATGGTTCATCAATCGAAGGTTTCGTACGTATCGAAGAATCTGACATGTATTTATGCCCGGATTTAGATACTTGGGTTATCTTCCCTTGGACTGCTGGTCAAGGTAAAGTAGCTCGTTTAATTTGTGATGTATATACGACTGATGGTGAACCATTTGCTGGTGACCCACGTAACAACTTAAAACGTGTGTTAAAAGAAATGGAAGATATGGGCTATACAGATTTCAACTTAGGGCCTGAACCTGAATTCTTCTTATTTAAATTAGACGAAAAAGGTGAACCAACATTAGAATTAAATGATAATGGTGGTTACTTCGATTTAGCACCAACAGATTTAGGTGAAAATTGCCGTCGTGACATCGTATTAGAACTTGAAGATATGGGATTCGATATCGAAGCAAGTCACCACGAAGTTGCGCCAGGACAACATGAAATAGACTTTAAATATGCAGATGCGATTACTGCTTGTGATAACATCCAAACATTTAAATTAGTTGTTAAAACAATTGCACGTAAGCATAATTTACATGCAACATTCATGCCAAAACCATTATTTGGTGTTAACGGAAGCGGAATGCACTTCAACGTATCATTATTTAAAGGTAAAGAAAATGCATTCTTCGATCCAAATGGTGAAATGCAATTAACAGAAGATGCTTATCACTTTACTGCAGGTATCTTAAATAATGCACGTGGATTCACAGCTGTTTGTAACCCATTAGTAAACTCTTATAAACGTTTAGTTCCTGGTTATGAAGCACCTTGTTATATCGCTTGGAGTGGTAAAAACCGTTCTCCATTAGTACGTGTGCCATCTTCAAGAGGCTTATCAACACGTATCGAGGTACGTTCAGTAGACCCTGCAGCTAACCCTTACATGGCATTAGCTACAATCCTACAAGCTGGTTTAGATGGAATTAAGAACAAAACTAAAGTTCCAGAACCAGTTAACCAAAATATTTATGAAATGAACCGTGAAGAACGTGAAGCTGTAGGTATCCAAGACTTACCTTCAACACTTTACACTGCTTTAAAAGCTATGCGTGAAAATGACACAGTTAAACAAGCGTTAGGTAATCACATTTACAATCAATTTATAAACTCTAAATCAATTGAATGGGATTATTACAGAACTCAAGTTTCTGAATGGGAACGCGATCAATACATGAAACAATATTAATTCGCTAAGCAAATCGGGGAAAGACTTAGTGGTATAAGGAGTTAAGGCATTTTGCCTTAGCTTCTTTTTCTTGTTGGAAAAGCTAAATTTACTTGACCATTTTTGTGAAGAAATTGAAATTGGTCAAGTTTTGGTCAAGTACACTTTAAAATACATTCTTAATATACTTCTCAAAGTTATTTTTAGCATCATCATTCATTTTTTTAGTTACATGACTATACTTTTTTTAGTAATACTTTTGAATTTTGTTTTAACCTTTTCAATCAATTTCATAGGTATATTACTAAACATTAATTTGTTATGCCCAAGCTACTTCAGAAATAGAACGCATAATTATGCTAATGTATACAGAAATAATGAGGGAACTACTCGCCTTTTATGCAAAATATGCAACGAATACTGGATTAACCATTCAAGAAGTCATGAAAAAAGCAGATGACTTTGATGTATATGCGTTTCGAAACAAAGCTAAAAAATATGTGAAGCGTAGAGATTTTAGCAATGAAGCAAACAAAGCACTTAAACTTTATAACTTGACTATGAAAGTATCTAGAGAAAAACTATTAAAGCAACAATTAGATTTGATAGTCAAAGATTCTACTTTGGATATTCAAGATAAGCTAGAAAATAAGTTAGTTGAGGCAGTGGATAGAGAAGTTGAAAGACAAGCACATATACTTGGGGAACATGTGAAAATTGATGACACTGAAGTAAAAGCGGTTGTTAACAGTAACTTTAAAGGTGTGAAATGGTCTACAAGATTATGGCAAGATATGGCTGTAGTTCAAAAAGAAGTGGAAAGAACAACGAGTAATGTGTTGCTTAGAGGTAGACATCCTAATGAGTACGTATCTGAGTTTAAAAAGCAAACTAATACCACAACATTTAATGCTAGCAGATTATTAATTACTGAATCAGCACGTGTGCAGTCTGAATCACAGAAGCTAACTTATCTAAAAGAATTGGGTGAAGATGGCGAATATAAATATGTGGCTAAAATAGACAAGAAAACATCTAAAATATGTCACTCTTTAAATGGCAAGGTATTTAAAGTTAAAGATATGATACCTGGAGTTAATGCTCCACCAATGCACCCTTGGTGCAGAAGTACTACAGTGCCCCATTTGGGAAACTGGCGGGATAAATTCTATAAAGAAAATACATATAAGTATCAGGTAGAACAAATAGAAAGAATACCAAAACCTTCAGGAGCGTTAAATGATACTAATGATCCTTATCAAAAAAAGAGAAATAAGCATGCTAATGTATATTATCAGTCAGTACGTCGAAGAAATAAGAAAATAGAAATTGATATTATTTCTAGAAATACCAAATTAAATAAAAATTTAGTGAAAAGAGCATATGAGCATCTTTTTATAAACAAATATAGTTTAGATGGTGGTATTAATAGATTTCATCCAGATTATTATATTGCTGTAAGTTGGCAGCGTTTGAGAGAAGGTAAAAATATTAAAGAGCAAGACTTGGTTCTATTACGTCATGAAGCCCTTGAACATTATTTAATGAATAAGTATAATTATAAGTATATAGACGCTCATAAAATTGTGGAAAGAAAATATGATTACTCAAGATATATTGAATAAGTAAGGTGAAACAGGTGCTTATATTAAGAAAATTATATGAAGATGAACAAATTATCAGATATGAATATGTACCACAAGATGACATTAAAAACGGTAAAGGCGAGATAGCTGTTAATAAATTAAGTTCAGAAGTAAAAGAATATAGTTTGTCTAAATTAGAAATTAAAAAAAATATTTTAACTTATAGAAATAAATCGTTTCTTGCAATCTTAGATTTTATTGAGGAAAATAAATTTCCTATTAAATATTTATATGCGTGGTATTAAAAATAGCATCATTTCTAGACTAATAAATAGAAAGTGGTGCTATTTTTATACACTTTTTTAACCTTCTACGGAAGGTTATTTTTTATGTCCAAAACGTGCTGATGACGTTATAAAAGCAAGTATGGAATGAAAAGTCGACAGACTATAAACGGAGGTATATCTCATGGAAAACAACCAAAGTAATATTACTGAAGAAACAAAAAGCAATGAGAATTTAGAAACACCTAATGAACAAACCCAACAAAATGAGAAAACATTTTCCCAAGAAGAAGTATCTCAAATGATTAAAGACCGTCTAGCTAGAGAAAGAAGAAAATCTGATGAGCGTATTAAAGACGCTATTCAAGAAGCTGAAAAACTGGCCAAGATGAATAAAGACCAAAAAAGCCAATATGAGATAGAAAAACTTTTGAAAGAGAATGAAGCATTAAAAGCTGAGAAGGCATTATCTCAAATGAGAAATGAAACGCGTTCAATGCTTAGTGAATCAGGTGTAGAAAACTTTGATGATCAAATTGTAGACATAATAGGAAAATCCTAATTTAATTGCTGAACTAAAATGCGCTTCAATATCTTGCAATAAAATTCAAATTACACTTGTGTGTTATATTATAAAATTAATATAATATAATTAAATAAAAAGTTGGTCTCAAAGTCTGAGAACTATAGACACAAGTAAGACGTATGAAATAGTTAATAATTTATAAGAAGATGAATTTTATGAGTAGAGATATGAGAAGAAAGTTAACTTTTTATATTAATGTAGTTACTTTATTGTTAGCTATGGTTAATTTTTTAAGAAATAAAAGGAGTGTTTAACAACATGAAATTCAACAGGGAGCAAATATCTCTATATTTAACTATAGGTATATTTATATTAGTATTACTGACTTTAATAACCAGCTTAATAAATTAACTTAAAACAATGAGTAATTTAAAATAGATGGAGTGAACAGTATGAGTAATATAACAATCCATATTGACGAAGATTTTATGCATAAATTGATTGAAGAGAAACTAGATAATATATTGCATAATTATAAGAGACAATATGCTTCAGTAGGTATTAAAGATTTAGTAACTTTAACTGGATTAAGTAAATCAACGCTTCAAAATAAAATAGTCTGTGAACCTGAAATTGTTGAAGTAACTCGCCGGGTTGGATCTAGAGTAATTTATCTGTATCCACAAGTGCTTGAAGCTTATCAAAAAGTTATTAATAGAATAGGCGTATGATAAAGGGCAGTACTCTAAACTATAGGTGACTAATATAATAAAACAAGAGTCCGAAACAAAAATAATATAATGAAGCTATTTTGCAAATTCGCAGTAGCTGACTGAACTGAGAAAGCACTTAATTCAAGCTTTTCTCAGTTCTAGTCATCCTTGCGGGCGGGGCCCCAACAAAGAGAATTTCATGAAGAAATTCTACAAGCAAAGCAAGTTGGGGTGGGACGACGAATTTAAAAGAATTCTGCCCCACTCCCACTTAAAATTCAATGTTAACGTGGTAGTGAATGTGATTAACATGATTGCTTAAACTTTTATAAGGAGAATAAAAAAGTGGAATTTAATATTAAAGTCACTATAGAAAAACGAGAGCCATCTAAAAAAGAAAAAATTATAGCACTCTTTGGATTAATTGTAATTATAGCCGGTATTTATTATAAGCTACATTAAAAAACAGGATTTCCTTTTCAGGAAGTCCTGTTTCTCTATTATCAAATTAACTCTAATAACTTATCTACATTTTCTTCGGTAGTAGCCCAACTTGTCGCAAATCGTACGACACGATGATTATCGTCATATTTCTCCCAAATCGCGAACTTCACTTTTTGTTTCAATTCATTAATCTTTTCTTCACTTAGCACGAAGAATTGTTGATTGGTAGGTGAATCGAAGTAGAGTTGATAGCCTTTTTCAAGGAATCCTTTTTTCATTTTATTAGCCATATTGATGGCATGACGGCTAATATCTAAGTATAAATTATTAGTGAATAATTCCAGAAATTGTACGCCTACTAAGCGACCTTTAGCAAGTAATGCACCATGTTGTTTGATTCGAGTGGTAAAGTGTTTTGGTTCATTGTTTTTAGTGAACACGATGGCTTCACCACATAGCGCACCTATTTTAGTACCACCTATATAAAAGATATCGCAGTATTTAGCAATATCTTCAAAAGTCAAATCACTTTGATCACTCATTAAGCCATAACCTAAACGTGCACCGTCCATAAATAGTGGTACTTGATGTTCTTTGCATACATCGGAAAGATTTTTCAATTCCTCTTTAGTATATAAAGTACCGTATTCTGTCGGATGCGAAATATAGACCATTCCAGGAAAAACCATGTGTTCGCGTTTGAAATCATTGTAAAATGTATCTAAATATTCATTCACTTCTTTTGGTCTGATTTTACCTTCATGAGATGGTATTGCTAACACTTTATGACCACTAAATTCAATCGCACCTCCCTCGTGTACGGCGACATGACCTGTATCCGCTGAAATTACACCTTCATATGGCTCTAATACTGAATTAATCACAACTTGATTGGTTTGCGTACCGCCAACTAAGAATCGTACAGTCGCTTCTGGACACTTAATGGCTGATTTAATTTTTTCTGCTGCTTGCTTTGAAAATTGATCATCACCATAACCAGAGGCCTGGATTAAATTGGTATCAAGTAATCGTTGTAATACGTTTTCATGTGCACCTTCAAGGTAGTCATTTTCAAAAGAAATCATATAATACCCCACAATCTAAATAGTTTAATTATTCTGAAAATTTAATAGAATGACTTTAGTATACAATAATTTAGCACTTATGTGAATTTAATATTTTAAATATAAAATTGTAAGCGTTTTAATTAAAAAGGTGAAGTGTAAATTTATTTGCGATTTAAATGTAAAAAGACTATGATTTAAACAAATAAGTTGAAATGGAGTGTTATAAAATGAGCAAAATCAAATTTAAAAAAATTCAAGAAAAAACTCTGGATGAGCTAGAAAAAGAGATTAATGTATATCTTGAAAGTGATGAAGGTAGCCAATATGAAGTTTTGAATATTTCGATTGATAAAGTAGAAGAACGTAAATTCCCCAATAATGAAGAAGTACTTAACGCAATTATAATATTAAATGCCAAGTAATATATTGATTGAATAGATAAATCCAAATTATAAAATTAAATAGGAGTATTATTTTATGAAATTTATGTTCGGCCCAGATTTGGGGACGTTTTTTACGATTATATTAGCACTAGGATTTGTGATAAATCTAATATTAGCATTTATTATCATTTTTTTAGAAAGAAATAGACGTAGTGCATCATCAACATGGGCATGGCTCTTTGTATTATTTGTTTTACCATTAATCGGGTTTATACTCTATTTATTTTTTGGAAGAACAGTTTCAAAAAGGAAAATGGAGAAAAATAATGGTAAAGAATTGGATACATTTAAAGATCTAGTAGATGAACAAGTTAAACAATTCGATGCATATCGTTATCAAACTCATAATCAGCAAGTAACGAAACATAGGGATCTTATTAGAATGTTATTAAACAAGCAAGATGCATTTCTAACAGAAGAAAATCATATTGATTTATTTACGGATGGCCACAAGCTTTACGACAAAGTGATTGAAGATATTTATAATGCGAAAGACTACATTCATTTAGAATATTATACATTTGAACTTGATGGCTTAGGTCATCGTATAATAGATGCATTAGAAACAAAACTTAAAGAAGGTTTGGAAGTTAAAATATTATATGATGATGTGGGTTCTAAGAAAGTAAGAATGTCAAAATTTCATCATTTCCAATCACTAGGTGGCGAAGTTGAAGCCTTTTTTGCCTCTAAGTTCCCACTTGTCAATTTTAGAATGAATAACCGGAATCATAGAAAGATTATAATTATTGATGGACAAGTAGGATACATCGGAGGATTTAATATTGGTGATGATTATTTAGGACTTGGTAAGTTAGGGTACTGGAGAGATACGCATATTCGTGTTGAAGGTAATGCCATCGATGCATTACAAATACGTTTTATTTTAGATTGGAATTCACAAGCACATCGTCCACAATTTGAATATGATGAGAAATATTTCCCTGAAAAGAATCAGCATAAAGGTAAATCAGCTATACAAATTGCTTCAAGTGGACCTGCTTTTGAGTTACATCAAATAGAGTACGGCTATACTAAAATGATTATGAGCGCCAAAAAATCTATTTATATGCAAAGTCCTTACTTTATTCCAGATCAATCCTATATCAATGCACTGAAAATGGCGGCGAATGCTGGCGTAGATGTACATTTAATGATTCCATGTAAACCAGATCATCCATTCGTATATTGGGCGACGTTTTCAAATGCTGCTGAACTATTAAATAGTGGTGTGAAAATTTATACGTATCAAAATGGTTTTATCCACTCTAAAGTTATGATAATTGATGATGAAATATGCAGTGTTGGTTCCGCTAACATGGACTATCGTAGTTTCGCATTAAATTTTGAAGTGAATGCATTTATCTATGATGAAAATATCGCCAAACAAATTAGAACTGCTTATGAAGAAGATATTAAAAAATCTAAATTATTAACATTAGACGCATATAATAAACGTCCACTTTCAATTAAAATAAAAGAAGATATAGCAAAATTAGTATCACCAATTTTATAGTATTCAGAATAAGAACATACACAAACTAATCTAATAAGATTACTTGTCGGTCATTGCCGGTTAAATGGAGAAGGCATTTTGTTTCTCTATTAAATCTAATGGATTAACCTATTTATGAGATTAAGCGACACTGAGTTGCTTAATCTTTTTTGCTATTTTGTCATCATTTTACTATGACAAATGTCATATTAAAGTCATGACATTATGAACTAATTTCAGCTTCGATAAAAGAATAAGATAGATGTATAAATGATAAGGATGTGAGTTCGTAATGATAAATATCAACCAATTGAATAAATCGTTTGGCCTGAAGACTATATTAGATAACATTACTTTAAATATCGAAGAAGGAAAATGTACAGCTTTAATCGGAAAAAATGGCGCAGGCAAGTCAACATTAATTGATATACTAATTGGTCATAAACATGCGAATAGTGGATCTATTGAGGATACATCAAATCTAATTTCGTCGAAGAATATGGGGATATTATTTCAAACTACACATTTGCCTAAGCTCATTAAAGTGAAAGAGTTATATCATTTATATGCACAATTATATCCAAATCCCATGACATTTGAAACGTTTCAAAGATTAACGCATTTTACGGATGTCCAAATGAATCAATATGCTAATAAATTATCAGGAGGCAAAGAAGAATATTAGATTTTGTACTCATTTTAATAGGAAAGCCTCAATTCTTAATATTAGATGAACCCACCACTTCAATGGATATTGAAACGAGGGAACATTTTTGGAATTTGATTAGTCATCTCAAACAAGATGGAATGACCATATTGTATACGTCTCATTATATTGAAGAAGTCGAAAGGATGGCTGACAAAGTTGTGTATATAGAGCACGGTAAGGTTAAACTTAATGATACACCGCAAAATATCTTGTTTAGTCAAAATAATTCTATTATTGAAGTCATGAAATATACAGAAGACCAATATCATCAACTTTCAGAAATATACCATATAGATATTATGAATAATAATTTAAAAATACATTCAGAAAATGTTGAGTCAGTCATTATGAACTTAATTAAAATCCAAATAGATTTAAACCAAATTACAATTTATAAGAAATCTTTACTGGAACATATGTTTTCAAATGAAGAAAGTGTGGTGCAATAGCTTATGTTAAAGACAATGACTTTACTCAATTTTGAATATAAATTATTGTTGCGACGTAAATTTTCGTCATTTATGGCATTTGTTTTTCCGCTTGCGTTCTACTTACTATTTACATCTTTAATTGATATGCCAGAAGATGCAAAAAAAGTTTTTTATAAAGAATATATGTATAGTATGACTGTATTTAGTTTAATGGGCTTCTGTTTAATGCAATTTCCATTAGAAATTATAGATGAAAGGAATAATGGATGGTATAAAAAAATAATATCTACACCCATCACTGCACTAAATTATTATTTAGCTAAAATACTTAAAACAATGACTTTATTTTTTATTTCAATTGTACTTTTATATAGTGTGGCCCATTTCTATAAAGGTGTATCACTTAAACCAAGTGAATGGATCTTATCTGGTGTAACACTATGGTTAGGTGCTAGCATGTTTCTAACTTTAGGTTTAATTATTACGCAATTTAATGAAACACAGAAAGCGAGTAGTATAGCAAATTTACTTAATATTGTTTTAGCGATTATTGGCGGTTTATGGTTCCCAGTAAGTACGTTTCCAGATTGGATGCAAACCATTACTAAGTTAACACCAACGTATCATTTACGTCATTTGGCGCTTGAACTAGGTAAAGGTCATGGCTTTAATCTTCAATCGTTCCTTATTTTAGGTATTTATAGCATTATTTTTTTAGGTATTGCATTATTAATTAATAAGAAGAAAGAGGTGGATTAAATGAAACGTAGTTTAGGCGCTAAAATGGGAGAAATTTCATCTTTAATTTACTTAATATTTCCTTATTATGGTTTATATTTAACGTGGAGACATGAAAGCTTTTTCATTAATCTTTGTATAGTCATCATTTTTACGATTGCATATGCAGGGTTAATTCTATTTCATGAAACATTAAGCCACCGAATGAACTTAATTTTATTCATTATTCACTTTTTAGCGATTATCTATTTTGTATATGCATATAATCCGTCATTGAGCTTATTTTTCTTCTTCAGTGCTTTTGCAATACCATTTTTATTTAAAAAAGGGATTAAATCAATCGAATTTGTTTTATTAATAAGTTCAATGATTGCTTGTATCATCATCACAACTATACATTCCAATCACTTATATGTTGTGAGTATTATTATATATTATATTGTCATTTTAGCGATATTGTTTGGTAATTTTAAAATTGTGAAAGAAAGACAATATCGTCAACAAATTGAGGAAAAGAATAAATATATTAATATTTTAATTGCAGAGCAAGAACGCAACAGAATCGGTCAAGATTTGCATGATACATTAGGTCATGTATTTGCAAGTTTAAGTGTGAAATCAGAGTTAGCAGCGAAACTGATTGATAAAGATCCTCAAGCCGCTAAGAAAGAAATTTTAAATATAAATGAAATGTCGAAAGAAACATTGGAGAAAGTAAGGCACATTATCGAAAATTTAAAAGTACAAAGTTTTGAAGAGGAAATTCAATCAATAGCGCAAATATTACAGGATGCGAATATTCACTTTCATTTTGAAAATAAAAGAGGCGCGAGTTCTCTTAATCCAACTAAACAAACCATATTATCTATGATACTTAGAGAAGCAGTTAACAATGTGATTAAGCATGCACAAGCCACTGAAATTAACGGGAAAATAGAAAATAATGACATGGGTATTCAATTCACCATCAGTGATAATGGTATAGGTTTGAAACAACCTAATAAAGTGAATTTAAAAAGTATTAATGATAGGGTAGCGTTATTAAACGGTACTATTCATATCACTTCTAAACAGGGTACGACCATCGATATAATGATTCCGAGAGAAGGTATACAATGATTTCAATCGTGATTGCAGAAGATCAAAATATGTTACGTAAAGCAATGATACAATTAATTGAATTTCATGATGATTTAAAAGTAATCAATGATTTTGATAATGGTGTTGATGCATTGGAATGCATTACGCATAATCAGCCCGACATCGCTATTCTCGATATTGAAATACCAGGGATGACAGGCTTAGAGGTATTGTCGCAATTAAGAGAACACAAAGTTAAAACGAAGGTAATTATTGTTACGACTTTCAAAAGGCCTGGTTATTTCGAAAGAGCAGTTGCAAACGATGTCGACGCATATGTCTTAAAAGAACGCTCAGTCGACGATTTAGTTACCACCATTCACAAAGTTTTAAATAGCGAAAAAGAATATAGTACATCTTTAATGACATCTTTATTTAAAGAGGCCAATCCTCTAACGCATAAAGAGCAAGTAGTACTACGTGAGATTGGAGAAGGGTTAAGTAATAAAGAAATTGCGGATAAGCTTTATCTTTCAAATGGGACAGTAAGAAATTATATGTCTAACATTATTGATAAGCTCGAAGCGGAGAATCGTTTTGATGCTTGGAAAAAAGCGAACGATAAAGGTTGGATATAGTATTGGATTAATTTCATCAAATAGACTGCATAAAAGTGCAGAACATAAAACTGTGTTTAGGTTACTATACTTCAGTAACCGAAAACAGATGATTTTATGTTCTGCATTTTGTTTACAAAAAATCGCGTACGTTGAAGTTGAGCGCGACATTTTAAATATATTACTTATTCTTTTCTTGCTTTTCTAAATTGTCGACATGAGTAGCTAATAAACGTAACACTTGCGCTACTTTATCTGGAGGGGTGTCTTTTGACAAGGTATGCTCGAATACATTGCCATTTTGTGTTTGAACTTTATATATTAGACCGTGATGATCTATAATGACGTCTATAATTTCCATAATGACACCTCGCTAATTGATTTGATGATGAGGCTTTTGTAGCTACTTAAAAATCCATCCATTTTTATAATTAATTTTATACAATTAAGGTATTTCTTATACATACCACTAATTTTAAAAATTAACCTTAAATATAAAAAAATGTGGGAGTTAGACAGAATTTAATTTTAATTCATAGTCTCGCTCCCAATTAGCTTTACTTCTAAAATGTTTTATGCGATTCATTGTTGTACCATGCTCGAAATGATAACTAAAGTTGAGAAAAACGAATATAACAACTTTCTCAATTTAATTAGCCATTTCAAATATGATACGTCACCTTAAAAATAATAGTGTTGTCATTGTTGTTATTATTTGTTTTTTCTTTTACGTACGATCGATTGAATAATATAAGCAATAAATCCTACTAACACGCCTAATAATATCGCTACTACGACAGATACAATAATAGGTAATTTATAGACGATTTGAAGAATCACCCCGACAATAATAGCTATGATAACAGCTATAACTGTCACTAAATTTTCATTTTTCTCAGACATCTATGTCACTCCTAACGCATTTATTATAGCATGGTATGACTCAACAATTCACTTATTGCGTGTAAGGTTGAGTCTAACTTTGTTCAATAAAATTAAGAAGCCATTGACGATTAATTTTAATTTATATATGATATTTATTATTGAAATTAAAAGTGTAGGTGACAACTGTGAATTCGAAAAAATCCCTTAGCATCATAGTATTAGCAGTTTTAGTAATAGGCGTTTTAGCTTTTCAATTTATTAATCATACAGGTCCATTTAAAAATAGTGGCACGCAATCTTCATCAAATTCTACTAATATGAAAGATAAAGAAAAAGTACATGTAGAACGTGTGGTAGATGGTGATACCTTTGTGGCAACTAATGAAGACGGCAAAGAAATTAAAGTTAGGCTTATTGGTGTAGATACACCAGAAACAGTAAAACCTAACACACCAGTTCAACCTTATGGTAAAGAAGCGTCAAATTATAGTAAACAACATCTAAACGGAAAAGATGTATACTTAGAATATGATAAAGAAAAAGAGGATCGTTATGGACGAACTTTGGCGTATGTGTGGTTGAATGATAACACGATGTACAACGAAGAATTAGTAAAAAAAGGATTAGCACGTGAAAAGTATTTCTCACCAAATGGCAAATATCGTCATATATTCGAACAAGGCGAACAACAAGCTAAAAAAGATAAAGTGAATTTATGGAGTTAAAAATTTAAGCGATTGACACGTGTATCTGTAAAAAGATGGAATGTCAATCGCTTGTTTAATGCATTAATTATTAAAGCTATTTACAATTTTAGTCACTTGTTCTTCAGAAAGCGGATGCTTAGATAAATCAATTGCATTTTTGATTACCGCTTCAAGAGATGACTTAGTCGAAACAGTATCCACATATTGAGCTCTTTCATCTGAACCTTCAATGATATTGACACTACCATCACTAAAGTAAACGACACCGATACTTTGTACTTTATGGTTAAAGTGATTTTCAATACCGTCTTTTAGAATTTTAGAATTAATTGCTGCCTGTTCATATGGATCATGATCATAAAATTCATAAATGACACGGTTACTTTGGATTTTTTCGATGAAAGTATAAATCTCACTTCGTGGTGAATCGAACTGACTATGATATTGTTTGCTAACATAATGACCAACAATTTGATTGACATCAGTTGTGTCGATTTGCATATCATCGTCAACTGGTGCATCAAAGTGATAAAATGTCTTTTGTTTCCAGTTTTTGACATCAATATTGATTAAACCAACATCTGAAACGACGATATAATCAAACGTTCTAGCATATTCAAAGAAAGGATGCTTAGTAGCTAAATTACTTGTCGTTATAATATCATAGAATTTTAACTTTCCTTCGTCTTTATACTTATCAAGTATGCCAGTTAAAACGTGCTTTGCGTTTCGTTTAGCATGTGAGCTTACGTCATTATTAGAACTAAGCATTTGATTTTTGAGTTCTAAATTTTCATTACTAAGCGACGCATTCTTTGTTACCATCTGATTTCTCGCGTAAACTTCTGTATCAACTCTATCTTGCATATAACGTTGATTTAAGATGAACGCTAAAATAAGAATAACGATGATAACAACCAAGATAATTGTTAATGTCATAATTCATCACCTATGTTCGAATTTTTCATTTTATATCACTCATTTATTGTAATCTTAAAGACGTGAGTGATATGAAATAACATATAAATTATATCTATTATATTTGCGTAGTTCAACAAAATATAAATTAAGTTAAATTGTTAAATTAATAAAAATAATCTAATTATTAGTCATATCAATCATTTTTTTAACATCATTTTTAACAATACTTCACAATTCGTAAATTGAAAACTCAAATCAGTATATGTATAATTAGTATATGAAAGCGTTTCCTTTGGAGGTAGTAATATGGAACATCAACAACATGTAGAAGAGCTAGTTAAAATATTAAAAAATAAATGTCGTACTTCATTCAAATTTCACGGGGAAGTCGCAATGCAGTTATTTTTAAGTGATAATTTTATTCTACCTTCTAGAGTCGACATTTGTGTAGAGCGCAAGCAACTCGTCGAAGTACTAAAAGTAATTCCTTCCACATATCAATTAAATTATTATGATAAAAATAATGCGTTAATGGATCGTAATCAACTAAGTGTGCCAGAAATAGCGCACATAGATATTACGTTTAACCAACAATTGTTAATAAATATCTTCATTTATGATGTGGTGAATGAAGAATGGATATTTAGACTTGATAATAATATTCGTATTCCTATGAATAGCATATACTTTCATTCATTGACGTGGGGCGTAGATTATATTAAGCCAGAAATTGTATTAATGTATGATTTATTAGATAACCAAAACTATCATCAATTACCTAACTACAAAATGGTTTTAGACTCTTTAAGCTATTATCAATTTGTAATTTTGAAAGTAGTTGTGGGTGAGCAACGTATAAAAGAAGCTTTAGCCAATAATCATTCATAAAAAACATCTAATATTTAAGTAAAATGTAAAGGAACATGATTACTTAAATACTAGATGTTTTTAATTATGCTCGCTTATTTAAGTTTTTTAAACAAACGCCGTGATAACAATATTCATATGTAGACAAAACAGCTTTATCTGCATCTTCAATTGAAATACCAAACATCATTGAAATTTCTGATGACCCTTGGTTAATCATTTTTAAATTGATATTGGATTCTGCTAAGGCATGCGTGATAGTGTTCGCTGTGCCAATCGCTTTATTCATACCTTCGCCAACAATCATTAATATGGCTAGATCATGCTCGATACTTAATTCATCGACATCACAACGTTTACGAATCGCATTGAGTACATCTTTCTCTTTACCTTTTAATTGATGCGTACGGAGAATGATACTGATGCTATCAATCCCTGAAGGCATATGGTCGAATGAAATATTATAGTCTTCTAATATTTCAAGTACCTTACGAGTGAAGCCAACTTGTCTGTTCATTAAATATTTTTTAATGTTAATTACAGTAAATCCTTTATCACAACTAATACCAATAATGACATTTTTATCACTTACATCTCTATCATGGCGAATAAATGTTCCTTTATCTTGTGGGCGATTGGTATTTTTTATAACCACTGGAATTCTATGTTTATAAAGTGGTTGCAAGGCTTCATCATGGAAGACGCTAAATCCTGCATAAGACAATTCACGCATTTCACGATAGGTAATCTCTTCAATAAGATCGGGGTTTTGAATAATATTTGGATTCGCTTTGAAAATACCTGATACATCAGTGAAGTTCTCGTAAAGAGATGCTCTAATTCCTCTAGCAATAATTGCACCCGTAATGTCAGAACCACCTCTAGGGAAGGTAACAACGTAGTTATTCTTTGATACACCAAAGAATCCAGGGATAATAATTTTGCCTTCAATATCTCTTAATTTACTTATCTGTTCATATGCTTCTTCTAAAATTTGTGCTTGCTGTGGTAAATCTGTTACTGAAATACCTGCATCTTTAGGTGAAAGATAAGTCGTTTTAAAGCCTTGTGAATCATTATATGAGGCAATTAATTGTGCATTAAAATTTTCGCCACAAGATAGAAGTGCATCATACAATCTTAAAGGTTCTTCTTTTAAAGTTGAAATAATTTCTTCTAATGTCTCGTCAATCACAGTTAATAACGACGTATCCATATCCAATTCTTGTAAGATATCAGCATATCGTTGAATAATTTCTTTCTTTTTATCCTGATAATTAAGGTTATTTAGCACTTTTTCGTATAATCGAACAAGAAGATCTGTCGTTTTAACATCATCTTTGTGTCGCTTTCCTGGTGCAGATACAATGATAATTTTACGTTCTGGGTCACTATTTACGATATCTAGGACTTTTTTTATTTGTGTTGCATTTGAAACTGAACTACCGCCGAATTTTGCCACTTTCATATACCTAATCAACCTTTCTAAAAAATCAGAAAATTCTATTTAATTTTCTGATATCACGTGATAATATATAGCTAAGTATTTACATTTTATGCTAAAAAGTCCTATCAATTTAATATGGTTTAATAGTATACTAAAACAAAGTATATTTCAACAAGACAATTGTATTTCTCAATTATACAAATGGGGGAAGATAAAAATATGAAAGAATTAAATATTGCTTTACTTGGTCTAGGAACAGTTGGATCAGGCGTAGTTAAAATAATTGAAGAAAATCGACAACAAATCATTGATACGTTAAACAAAGATATTGTTATTAAACATATTTTAGTACGTGATAAAACTAAGAAAAGACCTATTAATATTAGCCGATATCATTTAACTGAAGATGTTAATGAAATTTTAAATGATGATTCCATTGATATTGTCATTGAAGTTATGGGTGGTATCGAGCCAACTGTAGATTGGTTGAGAGATGCGTTAAAGAGCGGGAAACATGTCATCACTGCAAATAAAGATTTATTAGCAGTACATTTAAAATTATTAGAAGATTTAGCTGAAGAGAAAGGACTTGCATTGAAGTTTGAAGCGAGTGTTGCTGGCGGTATTCCTATTGTAAATGCAATTAATAATGGATTGAATGCGAATAATATTTCTAAGTTTATGGGAATACTCAATGGTACTTCTAACTTCATTCTTTCTAAAATGACGCGCGAACAAACAACGTTTGAAGAAGCACTTGATGAAGCACAACGATTAGGATTTGCTGAAGCAGACCCAACTGATGATGTAGAAGGCATTGACGCAGCGCGCAAAGTTGTTATTACGTCTTATTTATCGTTTAACCAAGTTATTAAATTAAATGATGTTAAGGTTCGAGGTATCAGCCAAACAACGCTATCTGATATCAATGTAGCTGATAAATTAGGCTATAAAATCAAACTAATTGGTAAGGGAACTTATCAAAATAGTAAAGTGAACGCATCAGTTGAACCAACATTAATACATAAATCCCACCAACTAGCTACAGTTGAAGATGAATATAATGCTATTTATGTCGTAGGAGATGCAGTAGGTGACACAATGTTCTATGGGAAAGGCGCAGGTAGCCTAGCTACTGGTAGTGCCGTTGTAAGTGACTTATTAAACGTTGCATTATTCTTTGAATCAAATACACATACATTACCACCACACTTTGAACTGAAAACGGATGCAACACGAGAACTGATGGATACGGAAGATGTAGTATCCATTCAAGAGAAGTTAAATTATTATGTCGTTCTAAAAAGTGACTTATCAAAAGAAAAATTTGAATCATTATTGAAAGAAACGTTACCATTCCACAAATCACTACAGGTTGAACAGCGTGATGATCAATCTTATGGTGTAGTTATTGTTGGTTTAGATCAATCACCGGAAAGCGTTTTAAGTAAAGCTGATTTTAATATCGAGAAAATTTATCCAGTTGAAGGGGTTTAATGTTTATGAAAAGATGGCAAGGTTTAGTAGATGAGTTTAAAGCATATTTACCAGTTAATAGCGACACACCAAAGTTAACTTTAAATGAAGGTCATACACCATTGATTCATTGTGACAATTTATCGGACATGTTAGATATTGATTTATATGTAAAATATGAAGGTGCAAATCCAACAGGTTCTTTCAAAGATAGAGGAATGGTTATGGCTGTTACTAAAGCGAAAGAACAAGGGAAGAAAGTCGTCATTTGTGCATCTACTGGTAACACTTCAGCTTCCGCAGCTGCGTATGCAGCAAGAGCTGGACTAAAAGCAATTGTGGTTATTCCAGAAGGAAAGATTGCACTTGGTAAATTGTCGCAAGCTGTAATGTACGGTGCTGAAATCGTTTCAATTGAAGGAAACTTTGATGAAGCGTTGGAAATAGTTAAGGAAATTGCTAAAAATGACGAAGAGATTGAACTAGTTAATTCTGTAAATCCTTATCGTATTGAAGGACAAAAGACAGGTGCATTTGAAATTGTTGAGCAATTAGAACAAGCACCTGACATACTTGCAATTCCAGTTGGTAATGCTGGTAACATTACTGCTTACTGGAAAGGGTTTAAAGAATATCATGAGAAAAAAGGTAGTCAATTACCGCGATTATTTGGTTTCCAAGCAGAAGGTGCTTCACCAATAGTACAAAATAAAGTGATTAAAAACCCTGAAACAATTGCTACAGCTATTCGAATTGGTAATCCAGCGAGTTGGACTAAAGCTACTAAAGCGTTAGATGAGTCTAAAGGATTAATTGATAGTGTTACAGATGAAGAGATATTAGAAGCTTATCAATTAATGACATCTAAAGAAGGTGTGTTTAGTGAGCCGGCTAGTAATGCTTCAATTGCTGGATTAATTAAATTACATCGTGCAGGTCGACTACCTAAAGGTAAAAAAGTAGTGGCAATTTTAACTGGTAATGGATTAAAAGATCCTGACACTGCTATTTCGATTTTAGATAATCCGATTCAACCGCTTCCTAACGATAAATCAAGTATTATTGATTACATAAAAGGGGCTTTGTAAAATGAGCGAACAATTGCACTTAAAGATACCAGCGTCTACGGCTAATCTAGGCGTTGGTTTCGATTCAATAGGTATGGCTATAGATAAATATTTGCATCTCTATGTGGAACGAATTGAAGGGGATAATTGGGAATTTACGTATCTGAATTCTGAATTAGCGTCACTTCCTAATAGTAAGGAGAATTATGTTTATAAAGTAGCGCAACAGGTTGCATCAAAATATAATGTTCAATTGCCTAGCTTAAGTATTTCAATGAGAAGTGACATTCCTTTAGCACGAGGCTTAGGATCTTCAGCATCAGCGTTAGTAGGTGCATTATATATTGCTAACTATTTTGGCAATATACAATTATCTAAATACGAACTACTTCAATTAGCAACAGAAATTGAGGGTCACCCCGATAATGTAGCACCTACAATATATGGTGGTTTGTTAGCAGGTTATTATAATCCCGAAACTAATGAAACGAACGTAGCACATATTGATGTACCAAACGTTGATATCATTTTAACTATACCTCCTTATGAATTAAAGACTGAGGACTCTCGTAATGTATTACCTGATCAATTTTCTCATAAGCGTGCGGTTCAAAGTAGTGCAATTAGTAACACGATGCTATGTGCATTAATTCAACATAATTATGAACTTGCTGGAAAAATGATGTCTCAGGATGGCTTTCATGAGCCATTTCGTCAGCATTTAATACCTGAATTTAAAGAGGTTAAAGCATTGGCTCAACAATACGATGCCTATGCGACAGTGATAAGTGGTGCAGGGCCTACAATATTGACATTGAGTCGTAAAGAGAAGAGTGGGCAATTAGTTAGAGCATTGAGACAACAAGTTGCGTCATGTCATTCTGAACTAGCTACAATTAATGAAATAGGTGTTGTAGAAGAAATTGTGTATCCTTCATAAATTTTATTGTAAAATATAAAAGAGTGAATTGTCGAAAGGAGTACACTTCAGATATGAATAATTATAAAATGGTTGTCATGGATATGGACGATACATTAATTAATAGTGAAAATAAAGTAAGTCAAGAAACAAAAGATTATTTAATAGATATTCAGAACCAAGGGTATAAAGTAGTTCTAGCTTCAGGAAGACCTACTGAAGGTATGTTGCCCATTGCTAAAGAACTTCAATTAGATGTACATGATAGTTACATCATTAGTTACAATGGTGGCAAAACAATCAAAGTGTCTACAGAAGAAGTAGAAGTGAGTCAAAGTGTATCGAAGAAAAATTTTGACCTTATTGCAGATTTTTGTCGTAAACACCATTTCTTAATATTGACTTATCAAGACGGATACATCATTCATGATGGTGATCACGAATATAGAGATATTGAATCTGAACTTACGGGACTACCTATGAAGCGCGTCGAAGATATTAAAGCATATATCAAAGAAGATGTACCTAAAGCAATGGGTGTTGATTATGCTTCGAATATCTCTAAAGTACGTGACGACCTGCATGGACGTTTTAATTCGGAAATAGACGTGACAACAAGTAAACCATTCTTTTTAGAATTTATGGCTAAAGATGTTTCTAAAGGTAATGCGATAAAAGCTTTATGTGAGAAAATGAATATATCATTATCTGACGTGATTTGTTTTGGAGATAGTTTGAATGATCAATCTATGTTTGAAGTCGTTGGTTGTGCGATTGCAATGGGAAATGCCAATGAAGAACTTAAAGCGATTGCGGATAAAATAACGTTAGATAACGATTCTAATGGCATACCAGAGGCATTGAAAGAACTTTTATAGTACAAAATAAGGCATGAGAAATGAGTGCGGTGTATGTTCATCATTAAAACTATGATGAACAAGCCATGCTTATTCTCATGCCTTTTTATATTTATTTAGCAGTATGTGTCCATTCATGTTTACCCTTATAGCGCTTAACATAAGCATAAACTTGGTCCGCAGCATAATCTAAATTGGTATAGACTGTAATAGTAAACGCAGACTGATTTTCACCAAATGGCTCTGTACTAAATACATCCTTTAAATGCGTAAACAAATTCTCCATTTGGTCATGTTCAAGGCTAGGGTACTCTCTTAAAGTACGTTTTAGCAATTGACCATTTTTTTCCTCGAGAGATTGTACAACGATAACGAAACGTTCTTCACTTTTAATGACATCATCAAATAAGTTTGTTTGACCAACCATTTTGCTATTCACCTCTAAGTCATCATCTTTACTATTATTATACTAGATAACTGATTTTTCGAAAATAATCAATATATTGTAACTATAAAAAATACGAGAAACAAAAAGCGGTTAATCCACTTTTAGTTTCTCGCACTCAATGATTTAATTAATCGTTATGATAATGATGTGGTGTAATATCCATATCATTTAATTTTACAAATTTTGTTTTTCTGATTATTTTATGAGCTAAGAAAATAAGCCCTAAGATAATGATTGGCAGAATATTAACGAAGAATTTGCCTATATTACCATCAAATAAATCTCCAATAGAATTACCAAAATATAAGAAAATTAAAGTTGCAAATACTAAAATTGGTCCTAGTGGATATAAAGGTGATTTGTAAGGTAATAGTTCATTAATATCTTGACCTTGGCGTTTAATTGCCCTACGTAATCTAACTTGAGCCCACGAACTAGCTGCCCATACAATAATGACCAATGAACCTATTATATTTAATAAGCTAAACACAGCATTTGAATAGAAATTAGCAATAATGATAATTGCGACAATTAAAATGTATGTTGTTACTAATGCACGTAATGGTAGTTTAGATTTATCATTTAATTTACTTAAGAATTTAGGTGCTTGTTTCTCATCACTTAAAGAGAATAACATTCTACTTGTAGTGTAGACACCTGAATTTGTCGCTGATAATAATGATGTCAAAATAACAGCATTGATAACTGAAGCGGCAAATGCAACACCAATTCTATCAAATACAATTGTAAAAGGACTTTGTGAAACGGATTCATTCTCATTTAATAATAATGGATCTGTATATGGAATAATAGCCGCAATGACACCTATAGATAATACGTAGAATAATAAAATTCTCCAGAATACTTGTTTAACAGCTTTAGGCATTGTCTTTTGTGGATTGTCAGATTCACCAGCAGTTACTGCTACAACTTCAGTACCACCAACTGAGAAGCCGGCTACTAATAGTACGCCTAAGAAACCAGATAGACCGCCTACGAATGGGGCGTCACCTTTTGTATAATTTTCAAAACCATACGTGTGACCACCTAAAATACCGAAAATCATCAAGAAGCCAACAATGATAAATATAATAATAGTTACAACTTTTATGAGTGATAACCAAAATTCAGTTTCTCCAAAGGCTTTAACCGTAAAAATATTTAATAAAAATACAATAGTTATAAAAATTAAGCTCCAAGTAAGTGGACTAAAGAATTTGAATACGTCCCAATAATAAAGCACATTTGAAGCTACCATTACATCTACGCTAGATACTAATGACCACATAATGTAATATAACCATCCCATAGTGAAGCCAAGAGAAGGGTCTACAAATCGCGTTGCGTAAGAACTGAATGATCCTGAAACAGGGTAAAAAGTTGCTAGTTCACCGATTGATGACATTAAAAAGTAAAGCATTACTCCGATTAATAAATAAGCTAAAATAGCGCCCCCAGGACCCGCTTGAGCAACAACACTACCTGTTGCTACAAAAAGCCCTGTACCAATTGCGCCACCTATAGCAATCATAGATATGTGTCTTGAGTTAAGACCACGTTTCATATTGTTATCTTCCATATGATGACTCCTAATTCTAAAATTTAAAATATACAAACCATTTTAATCCTTTTGAAGAGAGTATTCAATAACTTTTGAACAATTTAGCTTAAAAATTTTAAATTTTCTGACTTTTTACAGATTATTGAAAATGTTTCAATTATAGGACTTATGGGTTTATTAATAGTAGATTCTAAATTATAATTATTATAAATAAGTGAAAGGGGAATTAACTATGGCGAAAGATGATAAAAGATTGACTGGTTTGTTTGGGCACCCAGTTTCAGATAGAGAAAACAGTATGACAGCTGGTCCGCGAGGTCCTCTATTAATGCAAGATGCTTATTTCTTAGAGCAAATGTCTCACTTTGATCGTGAGGTCATTCCTGAACGTCGTATGCACGCGAAAGGTTCAGGTGCATTTGGTACCTTTACTGTTACAAATGATATTACAAAATATACAAATGCTAAAATCTTTTCAGAAGTAGGGAAACAAACAGAAATGTTTGCACGTTTCTCAACAGTAGCAGGTGAACGTGGCGCTGCCGATTTAGAAAGGGATATCCGAGGATTTGCACTAAAATTCTACACTGAAGAAGGTAACTGGGATTTAGTAGGTAACAATACACCTGTATTCTTCTTTAGAGATCCTAAATTATTTGTGAGTTTAAACCGTGCCGTTAAAAGAGATCCACGTACTAATATGAGAAGTCCACAAAATAACTGGGACTTCTGGACTGGTTTACCTGAAGCGTTACACCAAGTTACTATTTTAATGTCTGATAGAGGTATGCCAAAAGATTTCCGCCATATGCATGGTTTCGGTTCGCACACATATTCTATGTACAATGATGAAGGTGAACGTGTATGGGTTAAATATCATTTCAGAACGCAACAAGGTATCGAAAATTATACTGATGATGAAGCGGCTGAAATTGTAGGTCAAGACAGAGAATCTTCTCAACGTGACTTATATGATGCAATCGAAAACGGCGATTATCCTAAATGGAAAATGTATATCCAAGTCATGACAGAGGAACAAGCTAAAAATCACCCAGATAATCCATTTGATTTAACTAAAGTATGGTACAAAGGTGATTATCCATTAATTGAAGTCGGTGAATTTGAACTTAACAGAAACCCTGAAAACTATTTCATGGATGTAGAACAAGCAGCGTTCGCACCAACAAACATTATTCCTGGTTTAGACTTCTCACCAGATAAAATGTTACAAGGTCGACTATTCTCATACGGTGATGCACAACGTTATAGATTAGGTGTTAACCACTGGCAAATACCTGTAAACCAACCTAAAGGTGTTGGTGTTGAAAACATGTGTCCATTTAGTCGTGATGGCCAAATGAGATTCCTTGATGGTAACCAAGGTGGAGGCCCACATTACTATCCAAATAATAAAGGTGTGTATCAATCACAACCTGAATATAAGAAACCAGCATTCCCTGTAGACGGTGATGGCTACGAATATAATCAAAGACAAGACGATGACAATTACTTTGAACAACCAGGTAAATTATTCCGTTTACAATCAGATGATGCGAAAGAAAGAATCTTTACAAACACAGCAAATGCAATGGATGGTGTGAGTGAAGATGTTAAACATAGACATATCCGTCATTGCTATAAAGCTGATCCAGAATATGGTAAAGGTGTTGCCAAAGCCTTAGAAATCGATATCAATGATGTTGATTTAGAAGGTACTAACGACGAAACTTACGAAAATTTTAAATAGTACTGAAAAAATTCAATTGCGTTGAACATTGTATTATGGTAAAATTTTAAATCGTAAGTATTCCTAGTTAAACAAGAAAGGATGTTAATTATGCGCGTTAATGTAACATTAGCTTGCACAGAATGTGGCGATCGTAATTATATTACTACTAAAAACAAACGTAACAATCCTGAGCGTATTGAAATGAAAAAATATTGCCCAAGATTAAATAAATACACGCTACACCGTGAAACTAAATAATATCTTATCTTTTAAATACGACAATAAAGATAAAGTTAACAATGGGAAGTAGGGCAGAAACAATATTTTCTCAAATTTATTTCATTGTCCTCCCCAGGCTAGGTTGACTAGGTTTGAAATAGCTTGGTTTAAGCGTATTTCAAATCATCAACTATTGCCAAAATGATAATAGAGGCTGAGACATTTTATTTTGTCTCAGCCTCTTTTCTACGATTAGTCAAATACTTATAATATGGCAGTTTTATGAGGGTTCTCATTAGGCTGCTTTCTTAATTTGACGTAATAATTGATATGATAATGATCGTAAGAATACTGTCCATTTATAATAGTCATGATCATTCAAAATAAACGTTTTCTCGTTTTTTAATGATCACGAATGTTTGCAATTAATTTATTAAATTGAGTTATTCGTCTTGTAAATTTAAAATCATATGTTATTATATAAAACGTAATAATTACGATTTATAAAAATAGGAGTGACTCAAATGGCAAAAAAATCTAAAATTGCTAAAGAAATGAAAAGAGAAAAATTAGTAAATCAATATTATGAATTACGTCAAGAATTAAAAGCAAAAGGAGATTATGAAGCATTACGTAAATTACCACGTGATTCTTCTCCAACACGTTTAACTCGTAGATGTAAAGTGACAGGCCGTCCAAGAGGTGTCATGAGAAAATTCGAAATGTCTAGAATCGCATTTAGAGAACATGCACATAAAGGACAAATTCCTGGTGTTAAAAAATCAAGTTGGTAAAATTCAAATCTAGTACTTTAGTCCATTTACAAGACAATTAAAACATTGTAAAGTATATAAGGGTGAGAAAATGAATGATTTTTAGTTTTGATATACTAAACGTTCGTTTTTACTTAATAAATATGATTGTATAGGGGCTAAAAAGTATGAAAATTTTTGATTATGAGGATATTCAATTAATTCCAAATAAATGTATCGTTGAAAGTCGTTCTGAATGTGATACAACTGTCCAATTCGGACCTAAAACATTCAAGTTACCTGTAGTTCCTGCAAATATGCAGACTGTAATGAGTGAAGAATTAGCGCATTGGTTTGCCAAAAATGATTACTTTTATATAATGCATCGCTTTGATGAAGAAGCTCGTATTCCATTTATTCAAAATATGCAAAAAGAAGGTTTATTTGCTTCTATATCAGTAGGTGTTAAAGCAAATGAATTTAAATTTATTGAAGATTTAGCTGACAAACAATTGGCGCCTGAGTATATTACGATTGATATCGCTCATGGACACTCAGATTCAGTTATTAAAATGATTAAGCATATTAAAAAGCATATTCCTTCATCATTTGTAATTGCTGGGAATGTAGGTACGCCAGAAGGTGTTCGAGAACTTGAAAATGCAGGCGCTGACGCCACTAAAGTTGGAATTGGGCCAGGTAGAGTTTGTATTACTAAGATTAAGACTGGTTTTGGTACTGGTGGCTGGCAATTAGCAGCCTTAAACATTTGTAGTAAAGCAGCACGTAAACCTATTATTGCTGATGGTGGTTTAAGAACACATGGTGATATAGCCAAATCAATTCGTTTTGGTGCGAGTATGGTGATGATTGGTTCTTTATTTGCTGCTCACGAAGAGTCACCAGGTGAAACAGTTGAATTAGACGGTAAACGTTATAAAGAATATTTTGGTAGTGCATCTGAATTCCAAAAAGGCGAACATAAGAATGTAGAAGGCAAAAAAATGTTTGTTGAACACAAAGGGTCATTAAAAGATACTTTGACTGAAATGCAACAAGATTTACAAAGTTCAATTTCATACGCAGGTGGAAAAGATTTAAAATCATTAACAACTGTAGATTATGTTATCGTACGAAATTCAATTTTTAATGGGGACAAAGATTAAAATTTGAGTGGCAGGTGTACATTATCAAAAAATTCTTTTTACTTTCATTGGTATTGTTATTTGTAACTTTATTAATACCATTAAAAGAAAATCAAATACTAATAAATATTCAAAATGACGTAAGAAGTAAAGTTCAACAAGTAATGAACCAAGACTCAAGTGTTAAAAACAATGCACTAAAGACACCTAAAGATCAAGACTTTGCAATCAATAATATTCAAATGAATATGTCCAAAGACAAAGTTGAGCGTCAATTAGGTCAACCTAAAAGAGTAACATCTAACGAATATGGAACGAAATGGTATACCTATTACAACAATGATTACGAAAACTTTGTTATGGTTAGCTATATTGATAATAAGGTCAATGCATTGTATAGTAATCAGAATGTCATTACTTCTAAATCTAAAGTGAAATATAACACACCTAAAGATGTCGTAAAAGAACGACTTGGTAAGCCGTTAAAAGAAATGGTTAAAGGCAGATATCGAATTGATATCAGTAGTGATGAATATGATGTTTTCCATGAGGATAATATTTATACAACTGTTTTTTATGATAAACATAATGACAATGGTGTTACCGCATTACTTCAAGTTAGTGATGCTATGGAAAAAAGATTGACTCAACACTATGGTGCACCATCCTCAACGTTAGAACAGAGTTTTGAATATCAAAATTATGATTTAGTTAATGCAGAGCGAAAACAACATGGACTGAATACATTAAGTTATGCTCAAGATGTGTCTAATACTGCGAGAAAGCATAGTGAAGATATGGTAAAACAGAATTATTTTGATCATAACAATTTAGATGGGGCATCCCCATTTGATAGATTAAAGGCTGATAACATTGACTTTAACGCTGCAGGTGAAAATTTAGCTTACGGTCAACAAAATAGTATATTTGCACATGAAGGATTAATGAATTCACTTGGTCATAGAAAAAATATATTGAATTCAAATTTTAAAACACTAGGGGTAGGCGTTAATTTTAATGATGAGCGTCAGCCATATTGGACAGAAAATTATACTGGGTAAGTGTTTTAAACCAACTTATTTAGGGTATCTTTTAGTTGATAAGGAAGTTGATATTATGACAACTAAAGATGTGAAAAAACTAGATATTCTAGACAAAGTTAAAGAAATTTTGAATAAAAAAGAAAATGAAAAGCAAAAGAACTAGCAAAGTCTACATTGTAAACTTTGCTAGTTCTTTATTTATTTCGATATATAAGAGAGAGGTAAACGTAAATTTTAAAATTTAGAACTACAATTCTCTATATAAACCAATCACTTTACCTATAACGGTTACGTTATCAAGATAAATTGGGCTCATTGTACTATTTTCAGGTTGTAATCTATAACGTGTTTTCTCTTTATAGAAACGTTTAACCGTTGCCTCATCATCTTCAGTCATAGCTACAATAATGTCTCCGTTTTCAGCAATGGTTTGACTTCTAACGATAACTTTGTCTCCGTCTAAAATGCCAGCTTCAATCATACTTTCACCAACAACATTTAAAATGAAAATGTCACTATTGTGTGTAGATGTTAAATGCTCTGGTAATGGAAAATATTCTTCAATATTTTCTACTGCAGTAATTGGAATACCAGCAGTAACTTTACCGATTACAGGAACGTAAATTGTTTCTTCCATGTTAACTGAATCATTCGTTTGTTCGCTAACAATTTCAATTGCTCTTGGTTTAGTAGGGTCTCTTTTAATATATCCTTTTTCTTCTAGTCGCGATAAATGGCCGTGGACAGTAGAACTTGACGCTAATCCAACAGCTTCACCGATTTCTCGAACACTAGGTGGATATCCTTTCGTTTGTACTACATGTTTAATATAATCATATATTTCGCTTTGACGTTTAGTTAATTCTCTCATATATAGGCACTCCCTAGTTTTATTTAACTATAGTATAGCATTTATTTATTTAATGAACAAACATTTGTTCGTTTTTGTGTTGACTAGGAACAGATGTTCTGTTAAAGTGTGTATACAAACAAATGTTCTAGAGGTGGAAGTAATGTTTAATAAATATAAAAATAAATTAATTACGAATATAGCTGTTGTATCAATATCTTGTGTTGTTTTTATAGTATTTTTCATGAATTTATATCATAACGCTCAAACGGAACAAACGTACGAAATCACTGATCATACAATTTCTAAACAGGCAATAATTAAAGATGATAATAAGAACGTAAATAACACGAATGGGGAACAAAATGACTACAAAGTGTTCGCCTTTGTCAGATAAGTATCAATTTTGAGGTCTATCGAAGCTATTGAAATGTCTATAGCTTTTGCCTAGGCCTCTTTTTTGTTATATTCTATGAAGTAAAAGAGAATGAAATAGGAAAATATAGAAAGAGTGATAAAGATGCCTCAAGATAATTTAAATATAGATAGAATTAATGAACTAGCTAAAAAGAAAAAAGAGCAGGGCTTGACGGAAGCTGAAGCTAAAGAACAGTCAAAATTACGTAAAAAATATTTAGAAGCATTTAGAAAAGGATTTAAACAACAAATTGAAAGTACAAAAGTAATTGATCCAGAAGGTAATGATGTTACGCCTGAAAAATTAAAAAAAATTCAAGCACAAAATAAAAAGTAGTAAATTTAAAGTAAGGTTCTTTGAGACTAAACGATTATCAATTACACTATTTTTAAGTTATAATATAACAAATATGATTTAAATAGAAGGGAAGTATTAGAGATGTTTAACGAGAAAGATCAACTAGCGATAGATACTATTAGAGCTTTAAGTATCGATGCAATAGAAGAAGCTAATTCAGGTCACCCTGGGTTACCAATGGGCGCTGCACCAATGGCATACACGTTATGGACACGCCATTTAAATTTTAACCCTCAATCTAAAGACTATTTTAATAGAGACCGCTTTGTATTGTCAGCAGGCCATGGTTCTGCGCTATTATATAGCTTATTACATGTTTCAGGTAGTCTTGAATTAGAAGAATTAAAGCAATTTAGACAATGGGGCTCTAAAACACCTGGACACCCTGAATTCAGACACACTGATGGTGTTGAAGTTACTACTGGTCCTCTAGGACAAGGTTTTGCTATGTCAGTGGGTATGGCATTAGCTGAAGATCATTTAGCTGGTAAATTTAATAAAGATGACTTCAATATTGTTGATCACTATACTTACGTACTAGCATCTGATGGTGACTTAATGGAAGGTATTTCTCATGAAGCTGCTTCATTTGCAGGTCACAACCAATTAGATAAATTAATCGTATTATATGATTCAAATGATATCTCATTAGACGGGGAATTAAACAAAGCATTTTCAGAAGATGTAAAAGAACGTTTCGAAAGTTATGGTTGGAATCACATTTTAGTTAAAGATGGTAATGATCTTGATGCTATTGATCAAGCGATTACGAAAGCTAAATCACAACATGGACCAACGATGATTGAAGTTAAGACAATTATTGGTTATGGTGCGCCTAATGTTAGCGGAACGAATGGCGTTCACGGTGCACCACTAGGTTCAGATGAAAGAAAATTAACATTTGAAGCATATGGTTTAGATCCAGAAAAACGTTTCAACGTTCCAGAAGAAGTATATGAAATTTTCCAAACTACAATGCTAAAACGTGCAAATGAACATGAAGACGCATGGAAAGCATTATTAGAAACGTATTCAAATAAATATCCAGAATTAGCTGATGAATTTAAATTGGCTATTAGCGGTAAATTACCAACAAATTATAGAGATGAATTACCACGCTTTGATAGCGATCATAATGCTGCAACTCGTGCTGATTCAGGAGAAATCATCCAAGCGTTAAGTAAATCTGTGCCTTCATTCTTTGGTGGCTCAGCTGACTTAGCTGGTTCAAATAAATCAAATGTAAAAGAAGCAACTGATTATGATAGAAATACACCTGAAGGTAAAAATATATGGTTTGGCGTGCGTGAATTCGCAATGGGTGCAGCTGTAAATGGTATGGCAGCACACGGCGGTTTACATCCATATGGTGCAACATTCTTTGTATTTAGTGACTACTTAAAACCTGCGTTACGCTTATCAGCTATTATGGGATTAAATTCAACATTTATCTTTACACATGATTCAATTGCAGTAGGTGAAGATGGTCCTACTCATGAACCAATTGAACAATTAGCTGGATTAAGATCTATTCCAAATATGAATGTTATACGTCCCGCGGATGGAAACGAAACAAGAGTAGCATGGGAAGTTGCGCTAGAATCAGAACAAACACCTACTTCATTAGTACTTACACGTCAAAATCTACCATATTTAGACGTTGATGAAGATACAGTTGAACAAGGTGTTCGTAAAGGTGCTTATGTTGTTTTTGAAACAGAAACTAAGCCTGAATACTTGTTACTAGCAACTGGTTCAGAAGTTAGCTTAGCTATTGAAGCGGCTAAAGATTTAGATAAACAAGGTAAAGGTGTACGTGTAGTATCAATGCCAAACTGGTTTGCTTTTGAACAACAATCAGATGAATATAAAGCATCTGTAATTCCTAAAGAAATCACTAAACGTGTGGCAATTGAAATGGCATCACCACTAGGATGGCATAAATATGTTGGAACAGAAGGTAAAGTGATTGGTATTGATCAGTTTGGTGCAAGTGCCCCTGGTGATTTAGTTGTCGAAAAATATGGTTTCACAAAAGAAAATGTATTAAATCAAATTCGTACACTTTAATGATGGAAAAATGAAAGCTTGGCACAAAAAGATAGTGGAAATATTAGTTAATGCCTAGAAGTTAACTAATCTAAGACAGCGTTTGAACATGCCTTCTTAGTCATATATCTTTGTAGGGGCGGGACAATGAATTCAAATTGAATTTTGTCCCGCTTCATTTATTTATAAAAATATATAATTGATTTTAAATTTTTATGTGTAAGTTTAAAAATAAGACTTACATTTGAGTAAGTATTTGTTATGATAACATTTGGATATAGATTTACTAACTAGCTCTTGAAAATAGAATAGTAATTTAGTAAAATTCAGTAGGATATAGAAAGTGGGTGAAACAATGGCAACGTGGTTAGCAATTTTATTAATCATTGTAGCGCTTATCGGTGGACTAGTTGGTGGTTTCTTTTTAGCACGTAAATACATGATGGATTATCTGAAAAAAAACCCACCTATTAATGAAGAAATGTTACGTATGATGATGATGCAAATGGGTCAAAAACCATCGCAAAAGAAAATCAATCAAATGATGACAATGATGAATAAAAACATGGATCAAAACATGAAAAGTTCAAAAAAATAATCTTCTAACGGATTGTAAGACCTTTAAGGTTTACAATCCTTTATTTTTATAGTAAAACATCTTTAGTGTTATTTAAAAAAATTAAAAAGATTTAAAATATCAAATTACTTTTAATTAAGTAATCTCTAGTAAGAGTTTATGAATATAAGAGGGTGTAACGTTGGCATATTTAATTTTTTCAATTGTATTTGCATTATTTATGGGAATCGTGGTAATTTTTATTCGCATGAAAGCACAAAACTTTCCTGTTAATGAAAAGAAAATCATTTTACCACCATTTTTTATGGCTACAGGTGCATTGATGTATGTGATTCCGTACTTTAGATTAACTGGGATGGAAATCTTAGAATCAATCATACTCGGCGTTTTATTCTCTACAGTCCTAATATGGACAAGTCATTTTGAGATACATGGTACTGATATTTATATGAAGCGTTCTAAAGCATTTCCAATTATTTTAATATCATTGTTAATTATACGAACTGTAATTAAAATATTTATTAGTAGTCAAATTGATCCAGGTGAAATTGGCGGTATGTTCTTCTTATTAGCCTTTAGCATGATTGTACCTTGGAGATTAGCTATGTTGTATAAATATAAAAAATTGAAAAGTAGAATTGTAAAATAAGCTAGGGTTAGCATAGCGTGTTTGAAAGAATATAAAGACACATTGTTTGTTAGGTGGAAGACGACTTCTTAATGATATCGTTCCACCTTTTTTTAGTTTGAACTATGAAGTAATTCAGGATATAATAAATACGAACAAATGTTCTTGATGGAGGAGTTAAAATGAAGATTATTCATACTGCTGATTGGCATTTAGGTAAGATTTTAAATGGTAAGCAATTTTTAGAAGATCAACGATACATACTAAACCAGTTTATTGAGAATTTGAAAGACGAGAAACCAGATGTTTTAATCATTTCAGGTGATATTTATGATACGTCTTATCCTAGTAAGGAAACAATTAAACTTTTTGAAGAAACGATTAAAACAATCAATGTAAACATGGAGATTCCGACGATTATAACGAATGGAAATCATGATGGTAGAGAAAGATTAAACTATGGTTCTACTTGGTTTGAGTTTTCACATTTATATATTCGAACGCAACTTCATTCAATGTCTACACCCATAACGATTAATGACATCAACTTTTACACACTCCCATTTGCCACAATTAGTGAAATTAAAGCCTTTTTTAATGACGATGAGATAAAGACCTATGAGCAAGCAACTCAAAAATGTATCGAGCATTTATCAACGCATTTAGATCAAAATCAAATCAATATATTAATTGGCCATTTAACTATTAAAGGTGGTAAAACGTCAGAGTCTGAGAGACCTCTTACAATTGGGACAGTTGAGAGTGTAGAAAAGTCTAATTTTAAAATGTTCGATAGAGTGCTCTTAGGACATTTGCATCATCCGTTTAGCATCACCGATAATGTCATTGATTATAGTGGCTCACTATTGCAATATTCATTTTCAGAGGTTAATCAAGCTAAAGGTTATAAGAGATTAACAATAAAATCAAAAAACAACATTGAAACTAAGTTTGTTCAATTGAAGCCATTGCGAGAATTAGAAGAAATTGAAGGTGACTATATGGATGTCGTACAAGGAAATGTTCCTGTGAAGAGTAAAGACAACTATTTCCATTTTAAATTAAAAAATATGTCACATGTTACTGATCCAATTATCCACCTTAAACAACTATTTCCGAATACATTATCTTTAAGTAATATCACATTTGAAAGTCGAAATGATACCACTTATGCAAATTTTAAAACAACAGATGATCCTACAATCATTAAAAATTTCTTTAAAACGATTACAGATGAAGATTTAACAGAATATCAAGAGAAAAAGATACACCAATTATTAAACCAAGTTATTTATAAGGAGGATTAAATCATTGAGACCAACTAAATTAATACTTAATAACTTTGGACCATTTATACACGAAATGATTGATTTTCAACAAATAAATAATGAACAGTTATTTTTAATTAGCGGGAAAACTGGTTCGGGAAAGACGATGTTGTTTGATGCTATTGTTTATGCATTATTTGGAAAGGCATCAACAGAAGGAAGAAATGAGGGTGAATTGCGAAGTCATTTCGCTGATGGTAAATCACCAATGAGTGTAGAGTATGAATTTAATATCAATGATAAGAAATTTAAAATATATAGACAAGCTGGTTTCGTTAAAGAGGGAAATTCATCGCCAACAGCAGGGAAACTTGATGTATTTGAATTTGATGAAGATAGTCAGTCATATGAATTGCGAGAGAGTAAAATTAGTTCAGGTAATAGTTATATCAAAGAACTATTAGGTATAAATGCGGAGCAATTTAGACAATTATTTATATTACCACAGGGCGAATTTAAGAAATTTTTAGTTTCAAATAGTTCTGATAAACAGAGTATTTTAAGAACGCTATTTAACAGTATACGTTTTGAAGGGATGCAGAATTTATTAATGAATCAAGTTAAAGATGAGAAAAAGCACATTGAAACACGTTATGATCAAATTCAGATGCTTTGGGATGATGTTGAAACATTTGAAGATGATACATTAATTCAATTTAAAGACTTAAATAGTATGCAAACTAAAGAAATTGTTAATGCAATACCTCAATTTGAACAAGTAGGTCAACGTTTAGGTGAAGAATATGAACATCTAAAATCACAGCATTTCGAATCACTTGAATCTATCAAACGCAAGATAGAGTCAAATCATAATTTAATTGATTCATTAAAAGAACTAGAACGTAATAAAAATGAAAAAATTCAACTTGAAAAAAATAAAGCGTATATTGAAGAATTAAAAAGTGAATTACATAAAATAATGGAAGTTAAACCCTTAAGTCATTTATACGATCAAAAAAATGCTAAAGAACAAAAGCTAAAAGATACGCAACAGAAGTTAAATACTATTTTAAAATATTTGGAAGAACTTAATGCAAATTTGAACAAACTCCAAAAAGAACAGAATAATTTAAATGAACAGTCTGAAATGGTTACTAATAAAGCAGCATACGTTGAAAAAACAAAACAATTTTATATGAATTTGAATAAATATCAGAAAGCATTTGAAGAAATTAAACAAAATGATGCGCATCTTAAAAGTAATAATCAAACGCAAGAAGAAAATAGAGTCTTAATCAATAATTTAAATAATGAAATTGCTCAAATAGATGTTAGTAGTGAAAATATTGAAAAACTTAACCAAGTTATATTTGAATTAAAAATGACATATGATAAAAAAATGGCTTTAAAAGAGAGTAAAGATAAATTTCAATTATTAAATCAAAAATATAACGAAACTGAAATTAAAATTAGTGAGGTTAAAGAACAGATCTCAGATTTGAAGGTTGAATTAGAGAAAATAGATAAAACAAATATTGATTTAAATGATAAACAAACATTTATTCAAGAGATTCAAAATGCGCTTCACGTTGGAGACACATGTCCAATATGTGGGAATGAGATTGAATCACTTAATGAGCATATCAACTTTAATGAAATCGCTAGAAATCAAAGTTTAATAAAAAATGTGAATAATGAGTTGAATTCTAAAGTGAATGAGTTAACAAAACTTGAAACGACTTCTGAACATATTAGTAAACAAATGAATGAATTAGAGTTTAATGATGATGAAATTAACGACATTGGTGAAATAGAAGCCCAATTAACAGTAAAAAGTAAAGAAAAAGAAAATCTGCAGCTTCAATTAAAAGAACTTGAGAAATTAAAAAAAGAACTCGAAAAGCAAAAAGACATCTATCATAGTTTACAGATTAAACATGAAAAATTACAATCATTGAAGCAATATTACGAAACATTAAT
Source organism: Staphylococcus sp. GDX8P54P (assembly GCF_017893165.1). Taxonomy (NCBI): domain Bacteria; kingdom Bacillati; phylum Bacillota; class Bacilli; order Caryophanales; family Staphylococcaceae; genus Staphylococcus; species Staphylococcus sp. GDX8P54P. Next base: position 76,971 of record NZ_JAESMM010000012.1, on the reverse strand, counting down.
ATTGGATTTTAAAGATAATACCAACTACGAAGACATATCAAATTTTGAACAATGCTACATGGAATATGATCAAATTGTTAGTGAATATGTAATGAAGAAAGAAACTTTAGAGTCAGAATTAAACCAAACAAAGCAACAAATTGAAATTGAATCTAATAATTTAAATAATAATCAGCAAGGTATCGAGGAACTTAAACAAGAACTAAATGATTATAGCGACAAGATTAATCAAGAAATGGAACGTATAGGATTAAATTCATATGAAGATGTTGCATCTTTACTTGCTAAGTTAAATAGCAAAGAACAAATTGAAATGAAGATTAAGCAATATGAACAAGATCATCAAAAATTCACATTAGAAATTGAGCGTTTATCTAATATTACGAAAGGTCAAGTACCTGAAGCGGTTGATCAGTTAGACGCTACTAAGACTGAAATTGAAAAACAGTATAATCATTACATGGAAATGAGTGCTACAGTTCAATATAAAGTACAAAGTAATAAAGAAAAATTCAATAGTATAACGAACCATATTAATTATTTAGACAAAGAATTAAAAGAGCAACAAGAAATATTTGAATTATCTGAGGTATTATCAGGCAAAAATAGTAAGAAATTAACATTAGAAAATTATGTACTTATTTACTATTTAGAACGTATCATCCATCAAGCAAATATACGTTTAGAGCGTATGAGTGGAGAAAGATATCAATTAAAACGAAGAGAATCAATATCTCATGGTTATAGTGGTTTAGAAATTGAAGTGTTTGATTTTCATTCAAATAAATCCAGACACATTAGTTCGTTATCTGGTGGTGAAACATTCCAAGCATCACTCGCTTTAGCATTAGGTTTAAGTGAAGTGGTCCAACAGGAATCTGGCGGTATTACATTAGAATCAATGTTTATTGATGAAGGGTTTGGTACGCTAGACCAAGAAACATTAGAAACGGCGCTAGACACTATCGTTAAACTAAAAACGACAGGTAGAATGGTTGGAATTATATCTCATGTGAGCGAACTGAAACAACGCATACCATTAATTCTCGAAGTAACGTCAAATCAATATCAAAGTCAAACCAGATTTAAATGGAATTAAAAAAAATACAATATGGCAACTTAATATCAGTACTATCGTTGCCATATTGTATTTAATTATCATTATTTTGCTCTTAATAAATCGCGAATTTCTGTTAATAAAACAGTATTTTCTTCGATTTCTTCTTCAGGCTCTTCTTTTTTCACTAATGTATTTGCTATTTTTACAAATATAAATAGTGCAATTGCTACAATTATAAAATCAATAATCGATTGAATGAATAGGCCATATTTAATTCCCCAGAATTCCCAATCTTTAGCAAAATCAACTGAGCCGAAAATTTTACCAATTAATGGCATAATAATGTATGTAACTAAAGATGTAACAATTTTGTTGAACGCTGCACCCATAACTACAGCGATTGCTAAATCCAACACGTTACCTTTAAGTGCAAACTCTTTAAATTCTTTAAACATAAACTCAATACCCCCACATAAGAATAAAATATATTATACAACATATAAATATTTTAGTAAATGTTTAATTTAAAAGAAATTTGCTATTGTATAAAGCCTTTGTTATCCTTTAATATAGCGTCTTAAATTACTTCATAGAATATTATCATATGTAAATTAAAATATAGTAAAGGAAAGGAGTAAGTAAATTATGAATTCTTCTTCAGAAGAAACAAAGCATAATAAGAAGTTTTCATCGGTTTTTATCTATAGTGCTATAGTAGTAGCTATTGTGGTATTAATCGGTGCGTTTTTACCGGAGCAATTCGGTACAATTACAGGTAATATCAGTAGTTGGATTACTGAAAAGCTTGGTTGGTATTACATGATTTTGACTACAGTAATTGTGTTCTTTTGTATCTTTTTAATCTTTAGTCCAATCGGTAAACTTAAGCTAGGTAAACCAAACGATAAACCAGAATTTAATACAGTATCTTGGTTTGCAATGTTATTTAGTGCCGGCATGGGTATAGGTTTAGTGTTCTACGGCGCAGCTGAACCTATGGCAGATTTTGCTTCACCACCTAATGCGGATCCTAAAACTACTGAAGCATACACGGAAGCATTACGTTCAACATTCTTCCACTGGGGATTCCATGCTTGGGCAGTATATGGCGTAGTTGCATTAGCATTAGCCTATGCACAATTTAGAAAAGATGAACCAGGATTAATTTCAAGAACATTACGTCCAATTTTAGGTGATAAAGTTGAAGGACCTATCGGAACAGTTATTGACGTTCTTTCAGTTTTCGCAACTGTTGTAGGTGTAGCTGTATCACTTGGTATGGGCGCACTACAAATTAATGGTGGACTTAATTACCTATTTGGCATTCCAAATAATGTATGGGTTCAATCTATTATTATCGTAGTAGTTACAGTTTTATTTATTGCTAGTGCATGGTCAGGTTTAAGTAAAGGTATTCAATATTTAAGTAACTTAAATATTGGATTAGGTACACTTTTAATGATTATTGCTTTAATAATTGGACCGACTGTACTCATCTTTAATATGTTTACTAGTTCAACTGGTAGCTTACTCAATACATTCTTATTCAACAGTTTTGATACTGCAGCGCTAAATGGCCAAAAACGTGAATGGATGTCTTCTTGGACACTTTACTATTGGGGTTGGTGGTTAAGCTGGAGTCCATTCGTAGGTGTGTTCATCGCACGTGTTTCTAAAGGACGCTCAATTCGTGAATTTATTTCAGGTGTATTACTTGTACCTGCTATCATAAGTTTCTTATGGTTCAGTGTATTTGGTGTATTAGGTATCGAAACAGGTAAAAAACATCCTGAGTTATTTGATATGACACCTGAAACTCAACTATTTGGTGTATTCCACCACGTTCCATTAGGAATGGCATTATCACTTATAGCATTAGTGTTAATTGCTTCATTCTTTATTACATCTGCCGATTCAGCAACATTCGTACTAGGTATGCAAACAACATTTGGTTCACTTGAACCTTCTGGTACTGTTAAAGTAACTTGGGGTGTTGCGCAATCATTAATCGCGTTCATCTTATTATTAGCAGGTGGAGGAAATGGTGCTGACGCATTAAATGCGATTCAAAGTGCGGCAATCATAAGTGCCTTCCCATTCTCCTTTGTAGTAATAATGATGATGATTAGTTTCTATAAGGATGCAAATAAAGAACGTAAATTCTTAGGATTAACACTACAACCAAATAAACATAGACTTGAAGATTATGTTAAATATCAGCAACAAGATTATGAATCTGATATTTTAGAAAAGCGTGAATCAAGAAGAAACGCTGAAAAATAATATTAGGTAATCGTAATTAAGTTTATTGCCTTCAAGCACTTAACCAGTGCTTGAAGGCAATTTTTTTATTGAAGCAGCTACAACAATTTGTATATTAATGAAAATCATTCTCAATTAATAATATTTACTTATAGTAGGTTGCTTATATGATAAGAATAACTTATATACACTGATTAAAAATGCGAAAGCTAAATCACGTGAAATATAAGTATATAGAGTTGTTTTGAAAATCATATAATTATACAATTTATTTAAAGGCATATAAATATGAATTTTTAATATTCAAGGGGGATATACAAATGACTTCAAACATTAAGCAACAAGCTAAAAAGACATTTGAAGCGAATGGCCAGTCATATACGTATTATGATTTAAAGAGTTTAGAAGACCAAGGCTTAACGAAAGTAAGTAAATTACCTTATTCAATTCGTGTTTTATTAGAATCTGTCTTAAGACAAGAAGATGAATTTGTCATTACAGATGAACATATTAAAGCTTTGGGTAACTTTGGTAAGGAAGGGAACGAAGGTGAAGTACCTTTTAAACCATCTCGTGTTATTTTACAAGACTTCACAGGTGTTCCTGCAGTAGTAGACTTGGCATCATTACGTAAAGCAATGAATGATGTTGGTGGGGATATTAATAAAATCAACCCAGAAGTACCAGTAGACTTAGTTATTGACCACTCTGTTCAAGTTGATAGCTATGCTAATCCAGATGCATTAGAAAGAAATATGAAATTAGAATTTGAACGTAACTATGAACGTTATCAATTTTTAAATTGGGCAACTAAAGCATTTGATAACTATAATGCTGTTCCCCCTGCTACAGGTATCGTTCACCAAGTAAACCTAGAATATCTTGCAAATGTGGTACACGTTCGTGACGTTGATGGAGAACAAACGGCATTTCCAGACACACTAGTAGGAACTGACTCTCATACAACGATGATTAATGGTATTGGTGTACTTGGTTGGGGTGTTGGTGGTATCGAAGCTGAAGCGGGGATGTTAGGCCAACCATCATACTTCCCAATTCCTGAAGTAATTGGTGTACGTTTAACTAATTCATTACCTCAAGGTTCAACAGCTACTGATTTAGCCTTACGTGTAACACAAGAACTACGTAAAAAAGGTGTAGTAGGCAAATTTGTTGAATTCTTTGGACCAGGTGTAACGGATCTACCTTTAGCAGACCGTGCAACAATTGCCAACATGGCGCCTGAATATGGTGCAACTTGTGGTTTCTTCCCGGTTGATGAAGAGTCACTTAAATATATGAGATTAACTGGACGTAAAGAAGAACATGTTGAATTAGTAAAAGCATACTTAGAGCAAAATAATATGTTCTTCACTGTAGATAAAGAGGATCCAGAATACACAGATGTTATCGATTTAGATTTATCAACTGTTGAAGCTTCATTATCAGGTCCAAAGCGTCCACAAGATTTAATTTTCTTAAGTGATATGAAAAAAGAATTTGAAAAATCTGTTACTGCACCAGCTGGTAACCAAGGACACGGATTAGATCAAAGCGAATTTGATAAAAAAGCAGATATTCAATTTGCAGATGGATCTACTGCAACAATGAAAACAGGTGATATAGCTATTGCAGCGATAACATCATGTACTAATACATCTAACCCATATGTTATGTTAGGTGCAGGATTAGTTGCTAAAAAAGCTGTTGAAAAAGGCCTTAAAGTACCTGAATTTGTTAAGACTTCATTAGCACCGGGTTCAAAAGTTGTAACTGGTTACTTACGTGACTCAGGTTTACAAGAATACCTTGATGATTTAGGTTTCAACTTAGTTGGTTACGGTTGTACAACATGTATCGGTAACTCTGGACCGTTATTACCAGAAATTGAAAAAGCAGTGGCTGAAGAAGATTTATTAGTAACATCAGTATTATCTGGTAACCGTAACTTTGAAGGTCGTATTCATCCATTAGTTAAAGCAAACTATTTAGCTTCTCCTCAATTAGTAGTAGCTTATGCATTAGCTGGTACAGTTGATATTGATTTACAAAATGAACCTATCGGTAAAGGTAAAGATGGTGAAGATGTATACTTAAATGATATTTGGCCTACTATTCAAGAAGTTGCGGATACTGTAGATAGTGTTGTAACACCTGAGCTATTCCTAGAAGAATATAAAAATGTATATAACAACAATGAAATGTGGAATGAAATCGATGTAACAGATGCTCCTTTATATGATTTCGATCCAAACTCAACATATATCCAAAATCCATCATTCTTCCAAGGTTTATCTAAAGAACCGGGTACAATTGAACCGCTTAAAGACTTAAGAGTGATGGGTAAATTTGGTGACTCAGTAACGACTGACCACATTTCTCCAGCAGGTGCTATCGGTAAAGATACACCAGCAGGTAAATATTTATTAGATCACGATGTACCTATTAGAAACTTTAACTCATACGGTTCTCGTCGTGGTAACCATGAAGTAATGGTAAGAGGTACATTTGCGAATATTCGTATTAAAAACCAATTAGCGCCAGGTACTGAAGGTGGATTCACAACATATTGGCCAACTGATGAAGTAATGCCAATTTATGATGCTGCTATGAAATATAAAGAAGACGGTACTGGTTTAGCTGTTTTAGCAGGAAATGATTACGGTATGGGTTCTTCTCGTGACTGGGCTGCAAAAGGTACAAACTTATTAGGCGTTAAAACAGTTATCGCTCAAAGTTATGAACGTATTCACCGTTCTAATTTAGTTATGATGGGCGTGTTACCATTACAATTTAAAGATGGTGATTCAGCTGATTCACTTGGTTTAGATGGTAGAGAAGCAATTTCAGTAGACATCGATGAAACTGTTCGTCCTCATGATATTGTTAAAGTTCACGCTAAAAAAGAAAATGGCGACGTTGTTGATTTTGAAGCAATCGTCCGTTTCGATTCTCTAGTTGAATTAGATTACTATCGTCATGGTGGTATTTTACAAATGGTTTTAAGAAACAAATTAGCACAATAAATTAATATGTGAAGCCATGCTGACTTTATGTTGGCATGGCTTTTTTATGTTAATATGAATTGTGAATGATATAGGAAAGAGGTACGAATGAATGATATACAGTATGACTGAAATTGAAGCTAGATATCAAGAAACAGATAAAATGGGTGTGATTTACCATGGGAATTACGCTACATGGTTTGAAGTTGCACGAACAGATTATATTCGTAAGCTGGGCTTTAGTTATGCAGACATGGAGAGAGAGGGTATCATTTCTCCGGTTGTAGACCTTCAAATTAAATATAAAAAATCAATTTTTTATCCTGAAAAAGTAACAATCAAAACATGGGTTGAACAATATTCAAGGCTTAAATCAGTTTATTGTTATGAAGTTTATAATGAAAATGGGGAACTTGCGACAACGGGATCTACACAATTAATATGTATGAAATCAAGTAATTTTCGTCCAATAAGGTTAGATCGCTATTTTCCAGAATGGCATAAAACATATAGTCACGTTGATAAATTGAATCAAGAAGAAAAAGATTTTGAAGTAACACAACCAAGCGATCTTGAAATTTAAATAAAATAAAAGACCATTGGGACAACATTATCTCTATCATGTTGTCCCAATGGTCTTTATGATTTAATTTACTTTAGAATAGGCAATTTCGTCGTCATGGTCTACTTTTTCAACGAGAACATCACTATCTTCGAAATACCATAAATCATCTTCTGAAACGACCAATACTAAGTCATTATAATTCTCTTCATAACCTATTTCTACATCTTGTCTAGGTTCAACGCGAAAGGCAGGACTGAAACCTTGTTTAAGTTGAAATTCACCACCATATCGTACGTAAAACTGTAAAACCTTGTCATTCTCAGGCAAATCTAATTCATCTTTAAACCATTCTACAGCTTGATCTGTTAGTTTAATTTTCATTACATAATCCTCCTACCTTATATATCTATTACTAAATTTTTATCTTTATTGGAACTCTAAGCATTATAACATAATACCTTTTTGAGATAATCTTTAATGATTTTATGAGCATAATAAAAAGGAGTAGGACAGAATGCTTTTAAATTCACTGTCCGACTCCCAGCTTGCTTAGCTTGTAGAATTTCTTGATGAAATTCTCTTTGCTGGGGCCCCGACTCCCAGCTTGCTTAGTTTGGGCTCCGCCCGCAAAGATGACTAGTTTTGTGAATAGCTTGGTTCAAGCGTCTTCTCAATACAGTCAGCTACTGTGATTTGCAAAGTAGCATTATTATATTATAGATTTCGGGATCGATATTTTCTGATTAATAATTACATCCATTTTATTTTAGGTTCTTCGCCTTTAAAGATTCTTATTATATTAGTACGGTGCCTTATGATTAAAATAATCGAAACAAGTAGGCTCATACCGAATAATATGTAATCTTGTATGATGAGTGAGCCAATTACACAACATATTGCAGCAATAATACTTGAGAGTGAAACATATTTAAATATATATAACACGCCAAAGAATATAATTGCTAATACGAGCAGTAAAATAGGGTTTACACCTAAGACAACACCTGCACTTGTAGCAACTGCTTTACCGCCTTTAAATTTAAGGTATATCGGATAAACGTGTCCTAGTATTGCGAATAAACCTACGATTAACCCATGTGTGAAGAACGTGCTAAGCGGTCCATCTGCATGCACTGGAAACCAAATGGGAAAGAAAACGGTTATAAACCCTTTAAATATATCTAAAAAGGTTACAACAAATCCTGCTGGTTTACCAAGAACTCGGAAGCTATTAGTTGCGCCAGTATTGCCACTTCCAAATTGTCTAATATCTTTTTTGAAAAAGAGCTTTCCTATAACATATCCATTAGGAATAGCACCGATGAGATAGCTTAATATGAGCATGACTACTATCATCATATAACTTTACACATCCTTTAATAACGTAGCTATATTTTACCATAATCTCATAGCTAGCAACGACCAATTTTGAAATTTTGTTTTTTTACTAACTTAAAATAGATTAGTTTTTAACTCACACTTGCAATTTAGACCGATTTATATAAGAATAACTATTGTATAGTTTTTAAAACGAACGTACGTTTGTAGGAGGCGAACGCATTGGCAACAAAAAATTTAAATCATTATTCAGATGATTCTATTCAAGTATTAGAGGGATTGGAAGCTGTAAGAAAGCGTCCAGGTATGTATATAGGATCTACTGATAAACGAGGTCTACATCATTTAGTATATGAAGTTGTAGATAACTCTGTGGATGAAGTGTTAAACGGATATGGTAATGAAATAAATGTAACAATTAATCAGGATAATAGTATTTCTATTGAAGATAATGGTCGTGGCATGCCTTCAGGGATGCATGCATCAGGTAAACCTACTGTAGAAGTTATTTTTACCGTCTTACATGCCGGTGGTAAATTTGGTCAGGGTGGATATAAAACATCTGGTGGATTACATGGTGTTGGTGCTTCAGTCGTTAATGCATTGAGCGAATGGTTAGAAGTTGAAATACATAGAGATGGGAATATCTACAAGCAAAGTTTTAAAAATGGTGGGGTGCCTGCCTCTGGTTTAGTTAAATCAGGTAAAACGAAGAGAACAGGAACTAAAGTTACATTTAAACCAGATCCTGAAATATTTAAAGCAACAACTTCATTCAATTTTGAAACATTGAGTGAAAGATTACAAGAATCAGCCTTCCTATTAAAGAATCTTAAAATAACATTGAAAGATTTACGTAGTGGTAAAGAACGTGAAGATGTTTACCATTATGAAGAGGGGATTAAAGAATTTGTAAGTTACGTCAATGAAGGCAAAGAAGTTCTTCATGATGTAACAATGTTCACAGGTTCAGCTAATGGCATAGAAGTGGATGTTGCTTTCCAATATAACGATCAATACTCAGAGAGTATATTAAGTTTCGTTAATAACGTGCGTACAAAAGACGGAGGAACACATGAAGTAGGATTTAAAACTGCTATGACACGTGTCTTTAATGATTACGCTAGACGAATTAATGAATTAAAAGAAAAAGACAAAAATTTAGATGGTAATGATATACGCGAAGGTTTAACTGCGATTATATCAGTACGTATTCCAGAAGAGTTGCTACAGTTTGAAGGACAAACGAAGTCTAAATTAGGTACTTCAGAAGCGCGTAGTGCAGTTGATTCAGTAGTCTCTGATAAATTACCATTTTATTTAGAAGAAAAAGGACAACTTTCTAAATCACTTGTGAAAAAGGCAATTAAAGCACAACAAGCTAGAGAAGCAGCACGTAAGGCCCGTGAAGACGCACGTTCAGGTAAGAAGAATAAACGTAAAGATACGTTGCTCTCAGGAAAGTTAACACCTGCTCAAAGTAAGAATACTGAAAAAAATGAATTGTATCTAGTCGAAGGGGACTCTGCAGGTGGTTCAGCTAAGCTTGGTAGAGATAGAAAATTCCAAGCGATTTTACCTTTGCGAGGTAAAGTTATTAATACTGAAAAAGCAAGACTTGAGGATATATTTAAGAACGAAGAGATTAACACGATTATCCATACAATTGGCGCTGGAGTAGGAAATGACTTCAAAATTGAAGATAGCAATTATAATCGTATTATTATCATGACTGATGCTGATACAGATGGTGCGCACATTCAAGTATTATTATTAACTTTCTTCTTCAAGTATATGAAACCACTAGTACAAGCTGGTAGAGTGTTTATTGCATTGCCTCCACTTTATAAACTTGAAAAAGGAAAAGGTAAATCTAAACAAGTTGAATATGCTTGGACAGACGATGAACTTGATAAACTTCAGAAAAAATTAGGAAAAGGATTTATGTTACAACGTTATAAAGGTCTTGGTGAAATGAACCCTGAACAGTTATGGGAAACGACAATGAATCCTGAAACTCGAACGCTTATTCGTGTTCAAATTGAAGATGAAATGCGCTCTTCTAAACGTGTTACAACATTGATGGGTGATAAAGTTGCACCACGTCGTGAATGGATTGAAAGTCACGTTGAATTTGGCATGCAAGAAGATCAAAGTATATTAGATAACACTGAAGTACAAGTAATTGAAACTGAAGAATATACTGAGGAGGAAACAAATTGAGTGAGATAATTCAAGATTTATCACTTGAAGATGTGATAGGCGATCGTTTTGGAAGATATAGTAAATATATTATTCAAGAACGTGCTTTACCGGATGTTCGTGATGGCTTAAAGCCAGTGCAACGAAGAATTCTTTTCGCAATGCATAGTAGTGGAAATACCTATGATAAGAATTTCCGTAAAAGTGCTAAGACAGTCGGTGATGTTATCGGTCAATACCATCCACATGGTGACTTATCAGTATATGATGCAATGGTCCGTTTAAGTCAAGATTGGAAATTGCGACATGTCTTAATTGAAATGCATGGTAATAACGGTAGTATTGATAATGATCCACCAGCAGCAATGCGTTATACCGAAGCAAAGTTAAGTCAATTATCTGAGGAACTTGTACGTGATATTAATAAAGAAACAGTAGCTTTTGTTCCTAACTATGACGATACAACACTTGAGCCAATGGTATTGCCGGCAAGATTCCCCAATTTACTAGTAAATGGTTCAACAGGTATTTCTTCTGGCTATGCGACCGATATTCCACCGCACAATTTAGCTGAGGTTATTCAAGCAACATTGAAATACATCGATAATCCTAATATTACTGTTAGTCAATTAATGAAATATATTAAAGGACCAGATTTTCCAACTGGTGGTATTATTCAAGGTATCGATGGTATTAAGAAAGCTTATGAAACCGGAAAAGGTAAAATTGTCGTACGTTCTAAAGTCGACGCAGAAACACTTCGAAATGGTCGCCAACAACTTATCGTGACAGAAATTCCATACGAGGTGAATAAAAGTTCACTTGTAAAACGTATTGATGAATTAAGAGCCGATAAGAAAGTAGACGGTATCATTGAAGTACGAGATGAGACGGATCGTACTGGTTTAAGAATTGCTATTGAATTGAAAAAAGATGTAAATGCAGAGGCTATAAAGAACTATTTATTCAAAAATTCTGATTTACAAATTGCATATAACTTTAACATGGTTGCAATTAGTGACGGACGTCCTAAATTAATGGGTATTCGTCAAATTATAGATAGTTATTTAAATCATCAAATTGAAGTGGTAGCGAACCGTACTAAATATGATTTAGATCATGCTGAAAAACGCATGCATATTGTAGAAGGTTTAATGAAAGCATTATCAATTTTGGATGAAGTCATTGCTTTAATTCGTAACTCTAAGAATAAAAAAGATGCAAAAGACAATTTAGTATCTGAATTCGAATTTACAGAAGCGCAAGCAGAAGCTATCGTTATGTTGCAACTATACCGTTTAACGAATACGGATATCGTTGCATTAGAAAATGAGCATAATGAGTTAGCAAATATGATTAAAGAATACCGTCATATACTGGATAATCATGATGCGCTATTACAAGTAATTAAGAATGAATTGACTGACATTCGAAAACGATTTAAATCTGAACGTTTGTCATCAATTGAAGCGGAAATTGCAGAAATTAAAATTGATAAAGAAGTGATGGTGCCAAGTGAAGATGTTGTTTTAAGTATCACACGTCAGGGTTATATTAAACGCACATCTACACGTAGTTTTAATGCCAGTGGTGTTGCAGAAATTGGACTTAAAGATGGAGATAGTTTACTTAAATATCAAACAGTCAATACGCAAGATACGGTACTAGTATTTACAAATAAAGGCAGATATTTATTCATTCCAGTTCATAAACTCGCAGATATTCGATGGAAAGAACTTGGGCAACACGTTTCTCAAATTGTCCCTCTAGACGATAATGAAACTGTGGTCGATGTATACAATGAGCAAAACTTCAAAGATGATGCATTTTATGTATTAGCAACGCGAAATGGTATGATTAAGAAAAGTAACGTTAGTTTATTTAAGACAACGCGCTACAATAAACCGTTAGTTGCCATGAAAGTTAAAGCGCAGGATGAATTAATTAGTGTAATGCGCCTAAATAAAAATCAATTGATTACTGTATTAACTCATAAAGGTATGTCATTAACGTATTCAACTGAAGAATTATCTGATACGGGATTGAGAGCAGCTGGTGTTAAATCTATTAATTTAAAAGATGAAGATGTTGTAGTTATGACAGATGCCGTAAATCAAGATAGTTCAATTATAATGGCTACTCAAAGAGGCGCTGTAAAACGTATCAGCTATAAAATTCTACAACAAGCTAAGCGAGCACAAAGAGGAATTACATTACTTAAAGAATTAAAGAAAAATCCACACCGTATTGTTGCTGGTCATGTTGTTAAAGATGAGCATATGTATACATTATATTCTGAAAGTCATACGGAAGAAGGACAAATAACTGATATTCATTTATCTGAACAATATACAAATGGTTCATTTATCGTTGATGTTAAGGAGTTTGGAGACGTTCTAGATATGACAATCGACTAATTGCTCAAAAAATTTTATTTTCAATTTAAAAAGAAAATGATAAAATTGAACTTGTTATTTTAACCAATTTTAATCTTTCAAGAGATTTATATTGATGTTGTATAACCTCAAACGTAATATACATTAGTATTATTTAATTGAGTTTATTCAATGCAGTATAAATCTCTTGTAATATATCTTAGGATATTAATCAATTATAGATGAGAGGGATTTAATGAGTGATTTTGATAATTTAATACCTGGGTGGTTTAAAACAATCGTTCAGGTAGGTAATGATTTAATTTGGTCGCAATATTTAATTGGATTACTATTAACTGTAGGCTTCTTCTTTACAATTAGTTCTAAATTTGTGCAATTACGTATGTTGCCAGAAATGTTTAGAGCTTTAGTAGAGAAACCTGAAACGTTGAATAGTGGTGAAAAAGGTATATCACCATTCCAAGCATTTGCAATCAGTGCTGGTTCTCGAGTAGGTACTGGTAATATTGCCGGCGTAGCTACGGCAATTGTGCTTGGTGGACCTGGTGCAGTATTTTGGATGTGGGTAATTGCTTTCATTGGAGCGGCAAGTGCGTTTATGGAAGCTACTTTAGCTCAAATTTATAAGGTTCACGATAAAGAAGGCGGATTCCGTGGGGGTCCAGCATACTACATAACTAAAGGTTTAAATCAAAAATGGTTAGGTATTTTATTCTCAATATTAATTACTGTAACATTTGCGTTTGTATTTAATACTGTTCAATCTAATACAATTGCAGAGTCATTAAATACTCAATACAACATAAGTCCAGTTATAACAGGTATTGTATTGGCAGTTATTACAGCAATCATCATCTTTGGCGGTGTGCGTAGTATTGCAACATTATCGTCATTAATTGTGCCTATTATGGCGATCATTTATATTGGAATGGTTTTAGTTATTTTATTATTAAATATTGACCAAATTGTTCCAATGATAGGTACGATCATTAAGAGTGCGTTTGGTTTCGAACAAGTTACCGGAGGCGCTGTTGGTGCGGCCATCCTTCAAGGTATTAAACGTGGTTTATTCTCTAACGAAGCTGGTATGGGTTCGGCACCTAATGCTGCTGCTACAGCGGCTGTACCACACCCAGTGAAACAAGGTTTAATTCAATCACTTGGTGTATTTTTCGATACTATGTTAGTTTGTACAGCTACAGCGATTATGATTTTATTATATTCAGGATTAAAATTTGGTGAAAGTGCGCCTCAAGGTGTTCAAGTTACTCAATCAGCATTAAATGAACATTTAGGTTCAGCTGGGGGTATCTTCTTAACAGTTGCGATTACGTTATTCGCATTTTCTTCTGTAGTCGGTAACTATTACTACGGCCAATCAAATATTGAATTTTTATCTAAAAATAAAGCAATTATGTTTATTTTCAGATGTTTAGTTGTTTTATTAGTATTTGTTGGTTCAGTTGTGAAAACTGAAACTGTATGGAGTACTGCCGATTTATTTATGGGATTAATGGCGATTGTTAACTTGATTTCTATTATCGGTCTTTCAAATATAGCAATAGCTGTCATGAAAGATTATCAAAAACAACGTAAAGCTGGTATGAAACCTGTGTTCAAACCAGAGAATCTCGAAATCAACTTGTTTGGCATTGAAACTTGGGGTAGAGAAAATCAACTACCTAAAAAGTAATCGATTGAATAACTATTTAATATAATATTATTAACATACTCCTTTCAATGTATTGAATTTAGGTTTCATAACGTTGGAAGGAGTTTTTACATTAAGTTTGAAATCTTTTCATTTTTAATAAATCGTTTTATAATTCATATATTAAAAAGAAAGGTGATTATGATGAGTGAGTATACTATTTCTAAAGCTTTAAATAACAACGTCATCATATGCACTTATAATAATCAAGAGGTTATTCTCATTGGAAAAGGTATTGGCTTTAATAAAAAGGCGGGAATGACCTTAGATGAAAGTGCTTCAATAGAAAAAGTTTATAAGCTAGAACAAAAGCAACAGCAAGAATATTATAAATCTTTAGTTGAAATTGCAGATGAAGATGTTCTACAAGCGGTAATTGAAGCAGTCAATTTTATAACGAGTACAACGCATACTACTGACGATAAAAATCTTGTTGTTGCTTTGACTGATCACATTATATTTGCATACAAAAGATTAAAGCAAAATCAAATTATTAGTAATCCATTTGCTATTGAAACCAAACATTTATATAGTGGCGCTTATGCAATTGCAAGCCAAGTTATTGATAAACTGAATCAACGACTAGATGTTAATTTTCCACCTGATGAAATTGGATTTATCGCATTACATATCGCATCTAACACTGAGGATTTAACAATACATGAAATGTCTTTAATTAATAAGTTAATTAGTAAGAGCATACTGATTATTGAAAATGATTTGAACCATGAAATTGATAATCATACAGTTCAATATCAACGATTTATTAGGCATATCCAATTTTTAATTCGACGTCTTAATAAAAAAGAATATATTTATGCTCAAGATGTCTTTATTGATATGGTTAAAAACCATTATCCTAATGCATACAATACTGCTTTTAAAATCTCAAGAATGATACAAAAACATTTAAATATTCCTATTGATGATTCTGAAATTGTTTATCTTGCACTACATATTTATCATTTTGAAACACAAATAAGTTCATCTTAAAGCGAAACAACATTTAATTGTTTTTGTGTTATGATGTTAGATAGCTTTAGTTCTATAAGTTAGTTAAGGTATGGTGAGGAACATGACAACTGAAAATAAACAAGTTGAAGATAACAGCGCAAAAAAATTCAGTTTTACAGAAACGCGTTTTATGAAGTTTTTAGGCGGTAAAGATTTATTATTTGCTTTACTTTCATTAGTGCTCATAGGCATTGTAATATTTATATTTGATAAAGTTTCATATGTTTTTGAACCATTTATCATTATATTTAATACTATTGTGGCACCAATTATTTTATCGCTCATTTTGTTTTATCTTATTAATCCAATTATCAATTTGATGGAAAAATATAATATCCCAAGATTGCTGGGCATTATTATTGTGTTTTTAGCAATTGTTGGTGGCGCAACATTAATTATTAATTTATTAATTCCATTAATCAGTGATCAAATCACACGCTTAGCGAACAATTTCCCTAAGTATGTAGATAAATTTAATAATGCAATAGATCAAGTTACGCATTTTTCTTTCTTATCTTCATTTTATACTCAAATACAAGATTGGTTAGACTCAGTCTCTAACAAGATTCCTTCGATGGTTTCGAGTTATTTTGATGGATTTGGAACTAAAATAAGAAGTTTTGCAGAAGCGATAGTAAATGTAGGTGTAGTGCTTGTCACAACACCATTTGTATTGTTCTTTATGTTAAAGGATGGTCATAAGTTTAAAGAGTATTCAACTAAGATTATGCCACCAAAATTTAGAAAAGATTACCATGATTTAATGGAGAAAATGAGTGTACAAGTGGGTTCTTATATTCAAGGCCAAATTATTGTTTCATTTTGTATCGGTATCTTACTCTTTATTGGTTATTCTATCATTGGGCTTGATTATGGATTGGTGCTTGCATGTATCGCAGCTGTTACAAGCGTTGTTCCTTATTTAGGTCCAACTATTGCGATTTCACCAGCTATTATCATAGCCATTATTACATCTCCACTTATGTTATTGAAATTAATTGTAGTATGGACGCTTGTTCAATTTATCGAAGGACATTTTATTTCACCAAATGTCATGGGTAAAACATTGAAAATTCATCCTTTAACAATTATTTTCATTTTATTAAGTGCTGGTAATTTATTAGGAATCGTTGGTGTTATTTTAGGTATACCAGGATATGCGATACTTAAAGTATTAGTCTCTCACATGTTCTTATTATTTAAACGTCGTTATAATAAGTATTACGGTAATGATTCAGGAGAATATGAAATAAAAAAAGAAGAGACAAAAGAATATACTCGAGCCGATTAGTACGGCTTGTTGATGCAAAGTGTAGTCGAGTAAAAGATAAATAATGCTAGAGTGTTACTTTGTAGTAGTTGACTAGGGCTGAGAAAGAGGAATATCCACTTTTTCTCAGCCCTATTTTTTTAATAAAATGTACATATCAAATTTTGGAATTTGAATGTATAATCTCACGTACATTACAATACTGTTAGCATGTGTAATATATATTCATATGTTCATTCAAATGAAGGTATGATATATTTTAAACTAATCGAAGTTGAAGGTAGAGGTATGATATGACTGAAGAACTAAAAAATAGATTATTATCTATACTTAAATTTGTTTTTGCTGCAGTGTTGTTTATAGCAGTTGTTGCCACGCTATATCATGAACTTGCTCATATTAATTTCAAGCAAACGCTTGAAGCTTTTAGCAAAATTAATCGTTGGTACCTTGTAGGCTTATTTATCTGTGGTGGTGCTGCAATGATTTTGCTGAGCTTATACGATCTTATATTGG
Source organism: Staphylococcus sp. GDX8P54P (assembly GCF_017893165.1). Lineage (NCBI taxonomy): Bacteria > Bacillati > Bacillota > Bacilli > Caryophanales > Staphylococcaceae > Staphylococcus > Staphylococcus sp. GDX8P54P. The sequence continues at coordinate 59,632 of NZ_JAESMM010000012.1, read as the reverse complement.
TTAAGGGATTGAAACTTGATATCCCACTGATAAGAGTGTTTAAAGTGAGCTATATTATTAATGCACTCAATGCTATTGTTGGTTTTGGTGGGTTTATCGGTGCTGGATTTAGAGCATTTGTGTATAAAAATTATACAACGGATCGAAAAAAATTAGTGCATGCCATTTCAATTATACTTATATCAATGTTGACAGGTTTGAGTCTTCTATCAATTCTTGTCGTATTACATATCTTTGATGCTTCGCACATATTAAATAAAGTAAGCTGGGTAAGATGGATATTATATATTGTTGCATTATTCTTACCTTTATTTATTGCTTATACCATGATTAATCCTATTGATCGTTATAACAAATATTTAGGTGTTTATTGCACATTAGTATCTAGTGTTGAGTGGCTTGCTGCTGCATCAGTACTTTATTTATCGACAGTTATTGTTGATATCAATGTCGCATTTACGACTGTAATTGGAATTTTTATCATTGCTGCGCTTTCTGGATTAGTCAGTTTTATTCCCGGAGGTTTTGGTGCTTTCGATTTAGTTGTATTACTAGGATTAAAGTCGTTAGGCGTTCCTGAAGAAAAAGTTTTATTAGCGTTATTATTGTATCGTTTCGCTTATTACTTTGTACCAGTCATTATTGCACTTGTATTATCTACTTTTGAATTTGGTTCTTCTGCTAGAAAGTACTTTGAAGAATCTAAATATTTTGTTCCTGCAAAAGATGTAACATCATTTTTATTTTCTTATCAAAAAGATATTATTGCTAAAATACCATCTTTTGCTTTAGCCACTTTAGTATTAATCACAAGTTTTGTATTCTTTATTAATAACATTACGATTGTTTATGATGGCTTATATGATGATCATCATTTTGCATATTATATTATGTCATCTATTCATACTAGTGCTTGTTTATTATTACTTCTTAATGTTAGAGGGGTATACAAGCAAAGTCGTCGTGCTATTTTATTTGTAATGATTTCGCTTATTTTAATTTTCGCCGCGACAATATACACTTATGCATCTTTAATTTTATTATCATGGATTATTCTAATATTTGTATTACTTGTTCTTGCATATCGCCGATCTAAAGTTGTGAAGCGACCATTTAGATTAAAGCGGTTCATTGTAGCCATTATTTTGAGCGTCTTTGTATTATACGTTAATCACATTATTATTTCCGAAACATTATATGCGCTGGACATTTATCATATTGAAATGGATACATCATTATTAAAATATTATTTCTGGTTAACAATTCTTGTCGTTGTAATGTTAGTGGGTATAGTTGCATGGCTCCTTGAGTCAAAATACAATAGACCACACCAATTTGAAGATTTGTCACAATGTAAAGCAATCATCGAAACATATGGTGGTAATTATTTAAGTCATCTGATCTACAGTGGGGATAAAGATATCTTTATGCATGAAAATGAACAAGCATTTTTAATGTATCGTTATAAAGGTAATGCACTTGTTGTGTTAGGCGATCCAATTGGTGACCCAAATGCTTTCCAATCGTTACTGATTGATTTTTATAATTATGGTGAAAAGTTAGGTTATGACATCATTTTTTATCAAGTGTCAGATCGGTTTATGCCACTTTATCATAATTTTGGTAATCAATTCTTCAAATTGGGCGAAGAAGCCATCATAGATTTGACTCAATTTACGACATCAGGAAAGAAACGTCGTGGTTTTCGAGCGACACTTAATAAATTCGATGATTTAAATATTCAATTTGAAATTTTAGAACCACCTTTTTCAATGGATATTATTTCTGAATTGAAATATGTCAGTGATCAATGGTTAGATGGACGTAATGAAATGCATTTTTCAGTAGGACAATTTACTGAAGACTATTTACAACAAGCGCCTATTGGAATCATGAAGAATGAAGAGGGTAAAGTAATTGCGTTTTGTACTTTAATGCCTACTTATTATAATGAAGCTATTTCTGTTGATTTAATTCGTTGGTTACCTGACCTTGATTTACCTTTAATGGACGGTTTGTATTTGCATATGCTACTTTGGGGTAAAGACAAAGGCTATAAAGCATTTAATATGGGGATGGCAACATTATCGAATGTAGGTCAATTAAATTATTCATATCCACGTGAACGTGTAGCTGGTCGTGTTTTTGAACATTTCAATGGACTTTATCGCTTTCAAGGATTACGTAAATATAAAGAAAAATATAGCCCTAATTGGGAACCAAGATTTTTAGTTTATAGAAAAGACAGTTCATTATGGTACAGTATGCTAAAAGTAATGAGAGTTATTCGTCATAAATAAATCATTATTTAAAAATAAGGCATCCTACAAGTGAAATGATAACAATCATTTATGAAGGATGCCTTTGATTATTTATGTGTTTAATTTGCGCTATAGTTAGCACGGTCTTGTTGTTCTTGAGCATAACGCTCAGGGTTCTTTTTATAAAAATCTTGATGATATTCTTCCGCTTTGTAAAATGTTGAAGCGGGTAAGATTTTAGTTGCTATTGCTTTTTCAGAATGAATGGTTTGCTCGAGTTGGTGGATGTATTGTTCAGCGAGTTTTTTTTGGTCCTCATTTGTGTAGAAGATTGCCGTTCTATATTGAGAACCTCTGTCTTGAAACTGGCCACCATCATCAATAGGATCAATTACCGAAAAGAATACTTCCAATAATTTATTATAAGAAAACAGTGCAACATCATATTCGATTTTTACAGTTTCATAGTGTCCTGTGGTCCCACTTTTCACATCTTCATAAGTAGGGTTGTGAGTTGAACCACCCATGTAGCCAGATGTTACTGTTTCTATACCATCGAATTGATCGAAAGGTTTGGTCATACACCAGAAACACCCACCAGCAAAATATGCTGTATTAATATTCATTTATGCCATCCTTTCATTGGACCTTAGTACCATTTATTTAAAAATTACTTGATTTTTTAAAGTAACTTCTATAACTTAATTATATATAATTATAGTACATAGATATACAATTTTGAAGATTTTTACAAGACGTAAGGTAGGTAAATATGACAGAAGAGAAGGATAAGACAGTATACAGACGACAAGCAGAATCAGAGACACCTTCTAAACGACGAAATAAGAAAAAACTACGAAAATTACCTTTTATTATTTTGATTATAGTAATATTGCTTCTTGCAGCTATTATTTATATCGTCCATAGTTATCGTAGTGGTGTTAATTATGCTGAGAAACATGCCAAAGATATTAAAGTACATAAATTTAACGGACCTGTTAAAAATGATGGTAAGATTTCTGTACTTGTATTAGGCGCTGACAAAGCAAATGGTGGTAAGTCAAGAACTGACTCCATCATGGTAGTTCAATATGATTTTATTCATAAAAAGATGAAAATGATGTCAGTAATGCGAGATATTTATGCAGAAATACCTGGATATCAAAATTACAAAATTAATGCAGCATATTCACTTGGTGGTCCAGAACTGCTAAGAAAAACATTAAATAAGAATTTAGGTATCAATCCGGAATATTATGCAGTCATTGATTTTACAGGCTTTGAAAAAATGATCGATGAATTAGAGCCAAATGGTGTTCCTATGGACGTAGAAAAAGATATGTCTGAAAACATTGGCGTATCTCTTAAAAAAGGTCATCATCGTTTGAATGGTAAAGAATTACTTGGATATGCAAGATTTAGACATGATGAGGAAGGAGACTTTGGGCGAGTTAGACGTCAACAACAAGTTATGCAAACGTTGAAAAAAGAGTTAGTTACGCCTAGCTCTGTAGTTAAATTGCCTAAAGTAGCTGGTATTTTGAGAGGTTATATTAATACAAGTATGCCTAATTCAGCGATATTCCAAACAGGTATAAGTTTTGGTATTAGAGGAGATAAGAACGTAGAATCTCTTACAGTGCCGATTAATAATTCATACCAAAATATTAATACTAATAATGATGGCAGTGCATTAGACATTGATAAAGATAAAAACAAAAAGGCTATTCAAGAATTTTTTACTACGCAATTAAATACCATAATATTATTATGTAAACTTACCTGCATTTTATTCAGCGTCTGATTTTCTAACGCCTGCAACGCCATAATGATTTTTTTGCATTTCTTCAATGACAACATGAATAGCTTCTCTATTAGCTCCAGTTGTTTTTTCAACTGCATTTGTTACTTCAGTAACTAAATTTTTTAATTGTTCATCAGAACGTCCTTCTAATAATTTAACATTGATGATTGGCATTTTATTTCCTCCTTGAAATAGTAATTTCATCCATAGTATAGCATGTTTTAAGATACTACTCCAAAATAATTTTAAGAACACTCGTTCTTATTTTTATTGAAATAGAACAAGTGTTCGTATATAATAAGAATTGGATAAGGGAGGTATCTGGCATGTATGATTATAATTTGTTGGAGGATAGAGATATTCTGTGTATTGATCAAAAGAGTTTTTTTGCTAGTGTTTCATGCATCGACAAAGGGTTGGACCCACTAGAAACAAAATTGGCAGTAGTTGCAGACACTAAAAGACAAGGTTCAGTTGTTTTAGCAGCTACACCTAAACTAAAAGAAATTGGTATTAAAACAGGATCTAGGCTGTTTGAAATACCACATCGGAATGACATTTATATTATTAATCCTAGCATGAGAAAATATTTAGAAGTTTCAATTGAAATTTCTAAAATTGCACTTAAATATGTACCAGGAGAAGACTTGCATCAATATAGCATCGATGAATTTTTTTTAGATGTAACTAATAGTTATCATCGATTTAACTCTACTGTTCAGTCATTTGCAGAGCGATTACAAAAAGAGATAGAAGATAAAACAGGGATATATTGCACAATAGGTATAGGCTCAAATATGTTATTAAGTAAGGTTGCAATGGATATCGAAGCGAAGCATACAGCCAATGGTATTACAGAATGGAGATATTATGATGTCCCCCAAAAGTTGTGGAAAATTTCGCCACTAAGGGAATTTTGGGGCATCAATAAAAAAACAGAAGCAAAACTTAACAAGAAAGGGATTGTAACGGTAGGCGATTTAGCACAGTATCCGTATAAATATCTCAAAAGAGATTTTGGTGTAATAGGGGTGGATATGCATTTACACGCAAACGGTATTGATCAAAGTAAATTGAGAGAGAAATATAATGTTACTAATCCTTCTATATGCAAAAGTCAAATTTTGATGAGAGATTACCGATTTGAAGAGTCGAAAGTAGTTATGCAAGAACTAATTGAAGATGTTGCTAGTAGAATAAGAGCACGTAAGCAATTGGCAAGAACCATTCACTTTTCATTTGGCTATACGGAAGGCGGCGGCGTACATAAGCAATATACATTAACGGATGCGACAAACTTAGAGCGAGATATTTATAAGGTAGTAAATTATTATGCGAATCAATTATGTGATAAACACGCGCTGTATCGGACATTGAGTGTATCATTGACACAACTTATTAATGAAGAAGACCGTCAACTCAATTTGTTTATTGATGAATATGAAAGAAGACGAGATGAGAAATTAGCCAAAACTATTGATTATTTACAAAATAAATATGGAAAGGGCATTATATCTAAAGCGATATCTTATACTGATGCTGGAACAAAGCATGGACGATTAGGTTTAATGGCAGGGCATAAAATGTAAATAATGTCCTCCTAACAATGATGGTATCAAGATGAAAATTGGGCATGCCAATTTCAAACTTGCTTTGCTCGTGGTATATCTTTGTGAAGTTCTCTTTACTCAGGGCTCGATGCCTAATTGTGCAATGTTTGTATCATTTCTGCATTGGGATCCAATCATCGGTATCTTGAGCTACTAATATTTTAGGAGCGTCATCAAGTTAGGAGGATATACTTATAAAATATATGTTTCAAAATCATGCAATGCCTGAATACCACGTTCGCGATCTTCAGGAGTTTTAAAGCTAATTTGCAAAGCACCTAAAATATCTTCACGAACTTCGAGGATTTTTAAGTTACTTATAGAAATATTATGTAAACTTAAGATAGAAGTAACTTTGCTAATCATACCCGATTTATCTGGAATATCTACATAAAGATCATACGCAATACTTAGTGCACCTTGTTGCTTAACTGGGAGCTGGTCTCTGAATTTTTTGGCACTTGAGAAGAAATCATGAATCTCATCAGTGTGATTTGAGCGAATATGCGTGGAAATTGAATTTATCTGTTGTTGTAACATATCCAATAGGTGAAGTATGTTCTCTTGATTACTAAATGTAATATCACGCCACATATCTGCATTACTACTAGCAATACGTGTAACATCTCTAAAACCACCAGCAGCTAATTGAGTTATCAAAGCATGATGATTTGAGTTTGATTCGCTTAAATGAACTAAACTTGATGCAATAATATGAGGTATGTGACTGACGACACCAGTAACGTAATCATGTTCTTGAGCAGAGGTTGTTATAAATTTTGCAGATGTCGTTGATAATAATGATTGTAATTTTTGGGCTGTTTCAGCATTGCGTGCGTCGTTATAAACAAGGATGTAGTAAGCATTTTCAAATAAGTGTTTTTTAGCGTTAAGAACACCTGATTTATGACTTCCAGCCATTGGATGGCCACCAATAAGATGAATATCATTGCTTAACAGATATGCTTCGTAGCTTTGAATATTAGCTTTCGTACTGCCAGTATCAGTTACAATCAAATGAGGTTGTGTTTGATAATTAGGTAATTCTTTTAAATACACTTCAGTTTGTTGTACAGGCGTAGCATAAATGATAACGTCTGCTTTTTTAACACCTTCACTATAATCTTCAACTTTTTCGCCAATTATTCCAATCGACAAAGCTTTTTCTAGTTGATTTTTATCTGCATCAAAAGCAGATATTGTTAAGTTAGGCTGGTAATATTTTAAGTTGCTGGCTAAACTTCCACCAATCAAACCAAGACCTACAAATAAAATATGTTGCATATTGAATCACCTTATTTCGAAATTTTCAGAATATGTACATTGTAAGGTACAGACTATAGATAAACAATAGTAAAATAAATGAATTAATAGTGATAGTATTATAAATACGATAAAATGTTACCAATAAATAATTTAACTAGGGGGAGATAATGATGACTCAAAAGGTATTGAAAACAATAAAAGAACTCACAGAAATCAATAGTCCATCTGGTAATGCGACAGAAGCAATCAATTATGTTAAGAGTAGAGTTGAATTACTAGGTTATGATACTAAGATAACAAATAAAGGCGCTTTAATTATCGAAGTTCAAGGAGAAAACCAAGCGCAACAAAGATGTATAACTGCTCATGTAGATACATTGGGAGCAATGGTTAAAGACATTAAAGAGGATGGCCGATTGGCTATAAGCTTAATAGGTGGATTTACATACAATGCTATTGAGGGAGAATATTGTGAGATTCAAACTGAATCGGGACAAACATATACTGGAACGATATGTATGCATGAAACAAGTGTGCACGTTTACAGAAATAACCATGAAATACCAAGAGATAGTGAACATATGGAAATACGTATCGATGAAAAAACGACATCTGATCAAGAGACAAGAGATTTAGGAATTGAAGTGGGAGACTTTGTCAGTTTTGATTCTAGAACTGAGATTACCTCATCAGGATTTATCAAATCAAGACATTTAGATGATAAAGCGAGTGTGGCAATGATACTAGAATTGCTAGAGAAACTTAAGCAAGAAAAAACGCAATTACCACATACAACTCAATTTTACATTTCCAATAACGAAGAAATTGGTTATGGTGCTAATGCTTCTATATCGGATAAGATAGTAGAATTTATTGCACTTGATATGGGCGCATTAGGTGATGGCCAGTCATCAGATGAATACACCGTATCAATTTGTGCTAAAGATGGATCTGGTCCATATCATAAAGAATTAAAATCACATCTAATAAATTTATGTAAAATAAACAATATACCATATAAAGTGGATATTTATCCTTATTATAGTTCAGATGCGTCAGCAGCCTTAAAAGCTGGTGCTGATATTCGTCATGGTCTATTTGGTGCTGGTATCGAATCATCTCATGCACTAGAGAGAACGCATGTAGAATCTATTGAAGCAACGCAAAATCTTCTTTATGCATACTGTTTATCACCTATAAATTTATAATCGATTGTTGACAAACAAAATAGATTTTTGTATTATACTGAATTATAAGAAATATCACACAATTCTATGAATGAAGTAGATGATATGGTTTGTAGCAAATAGAAAGCCAATGGGTGATGCAAATTGGCACAACGTATTTATCGAATTGGGTCTGGAATTCTAAAGTTTAATAATTGATGAGTGAACAAATTATTGTTAATTAAGGTGGCACCACGGTAACGCGTCCTTATAAAGTAAGCGCGTATGCTGTGGTGTTTTTAATATTCAATTTAATAGCATAAATGAAGTAGTGGTAAGTATGGTAGTGACAGAAAGTTGATGGGTGATGTAAATCAACACCGCTTAATATGAAATTGGGTTTATGCTAGTAAAACAAATTAATATCAATGAGTGAATGTTCAATATTCCAAATAATCGGAATATTGCGTTAATTAAGGTGGTACCGCGCGTCAGCGTCCTTTAGATAAGGAGGCTGACTTTTTTAGTGAAAGGAATGAGAAAATGGATTTTTATTATGAAGTATTAAGAGCGCATATAACGCCCGAAGTTTTAGGGCAGTTAAACGAACGAAAAATTATACTAGAAAGTACGAGTCAACAACAATTGAAAGGTAGATACTCTATCGTAGCATTTGAGCCCTATGGCACTGTCAAATTAAATGATAATACATTGATGATTGATACTTTAAAAGGAACTCAAACAATAACTTCCGAGCCATACAATTATTTGAAATCATTCATCAATCAGTTTGATTGTGACATTGATGATGAAATATTAAAGCAATTGCCATTTATTTCAGGTTTTATCGGAACGTGTAGTTTTGATTTAGTGCGACATGAATTTCCAATTTTACAACGCATCGCTATTGAAAGTAAGAAAACAACACACGACGCAACGCTCTATATGATAGAAGATGTGTTTGTATTTGATCATTATAAAGATGAGTTATACGTCATTGCGTCAAATCAATTTTCAAAAGTAAGTAAAACTGAATTAAAAACTAGGGTAGCTCGAAACGTTCAGTCATTATCACACATTCAAGTTTATCAAGAAGATATTAAAAAACGACCTAAGCGATCAAACATAAAAGCAAATATTTCTGACAAACAATTCATTCATATCATCCAAGAAATGAAAAGACGGATTACTGAAGGAGATATGTTTCAAGTTGTACCTTCTAGAATATATAGTTATGAGCATCATTTCAAAGAAGATAAGAACCAATTAAGTTATCAGCTTTATCAAAACTTAAAACGGAAAAACCCTAGCCCATATATGTATTACATCAACATGGACCGAGAGATTATAGTTGGGAGTTCACCAGAAAGTTTTGTCGCAGTTCATAACGGTGAAGTGACAACGAATCCCATTGCTGGAACGATTCAACGTGGTACAACGCCAGAAAAGGATGAGCGTAATGCTAATCAATTAATCACAGATGAGAAAGAGCGAAGTGAACATAGTATGCTTGTAGATTTAGGTAGAAATGACATTCATAGAGTGAGTATCACCGGAACTTCTGAAATATCTAAACTTATGGTAATTGAAAAATATGAACATGTCATGCATATCGTCAGTGAAGTGAAAGGCAAAATTAAAAAGGAGTTATCTCCGATGACTATTATTGCAAGTCTTTTACCAACTGGAACCGTTTCTGGTGCGCCTAAACTAAGAGCGATTCAACGTATATATGAAGCATATCCATATAAGAGAGGCGTCTATAGTGGTGGCGTTGGTTATATCAACTGTAATCAAAATTTAGATTTTGCATTGGCAATACGGACCATGCTCATTGATGACAATACGGTTAATGTTGAGGCGGGCTGTGGGGTGGTATACGATTCTGTACCTGAAAAGGAGCTTGAAGAAACGCGACTTAAAGCCAAAAGTTTACTGGAGGTAACACCATGATACTAATTATAGATAATTATGATTCATTTACGTATAACTTAGTTGATATTGTTAGTCAAATTGATGATGTATGTATTAAATATCCAAATGATAAAGATGTATTGCATTATTTAGATCAAATTGATGGTGTGATTATTTCTCCAGGTCCTGGCCACCCATTAGATGGTGATGAATTGATGACAATTATTGATAACTATCATTCATTACCTATTCTAGGGGTATGTTTAGGCGCTCAAGCACTAACTTGCTATTACGGTGGCAAAGTTGTCCAAGGAGAAAAAGTGATGCACGGCAAAGTGGACACGCTTGAAATTCAAAATCAGTCGCCACTCTATTTGTCGATACCACATCAAATTAAAATTATGAGATATCACTCGCTTGTCAGTGACATAGCGTCTTTTCCAAAGAATTTAATCATTACTGGGCGGACGAAAGATGCAATACAATCCTTTGAAGATAAGGCGCATCTACATTTCGGAATTCAATATCATCCCGAATCATTCGCCACTGAGTTTGGCGCACAAATCATTAAGAATTTCATTCATATTGTAAAAGAAAGGGGGCATCTGAATGGCGCTAATAAAACATATAAATAAACATACTACTATAACCCAATCAGAGGCAACGCAATTGATAATGTATCTAACGGATCCGCAAGTTGATATTGAAGAAAAAGTCGATGTACTAACGCGTTTTACTAAAAAAGAAATTAAACAAGAAGAATTAACTTATATTGCCAATGGATTAATTCAAACTATGTATCCTAAACAACCCACATATGAAGGTAGTATTTGTGTGTGTGGAACAGGAGGGGATAAATCAAATAGTTTTAATATTTCAACGACGGTATCGTTTGTCGTCGCGAGCGCAGGTGTTCCGGTTATCAAACATGGAAATAGAAGCATCACATCGCATTCAGGAAGCACAGACTTATTAAAAGAATTAGACATAAGGACGACGAAAGTATTAGATGTACCATTACAAATCGAAAGGCAAGGATTGGCATTTATTAATGCGATGGAATCTTATCCCATTATGAAACATATTCAACCCGTTAGAAAAATGATTCCTATGCCGACTATTTTTAATATAATTGGGCCACTTATCAATCCATTTAAATTAACTTATCAAGTCATGGGCGTATACGACCCAAGTCGATTGCACATGATAACGCAAACGCTTAGAGATTTAGGGCGTCGAAGAGCAATCGTAATACATGGAGCCAACGGTATGGATGAAGCTACATTATCTGGAGACAATGAAATTTATGAGCTAAATGAAAAAGGTAATATAACGCATTACTATATTAACGCTAAAGATTATGGATTAAAGGCTGCTGATAACACAGCATTACAAGGTGGTAGTCCAATTGAAAACAAACAAATTACGTTGGACATTTTAAGTGGTCGTGACACATCTTGTAGAAGAGATGTTGTTGTACTGAATACAGCCCTTGCATTATATGTATCAGAAAAAGTAGCTACAATCGCTTCCGGAATAGATCTCGCACAACATTTAATTGATAGTGGTCGTGCGATGAAACAATTTTTACAAATTAGAGGTGATAGTTGTGACAATATTAAATGACATAGTGGCATATAAAAAGCGTTTATTAAACGATGGTTATTACCATCAGAAATTGCAAACATTAAAAGCGACAAAACATAGTCGTAAAGCACGTTTAACCGATGCATTAAGTAGAAACGAAAATTTAGTATTAATCGCAGAAATCAAATCGAAGAGTCCGTCCATTAAGGCATTTCAACAAAAAGATGTAGTTCAACAAATAAATGATTATGAAAGATATGGCGCAGATGCCATTTCTATCCTTACTGATGAACAATATTTTGGTGGTAGTTTTGAAAGATTACAAGCTTTATCGGCAAAGACGCAATTGCCGGTGTTGTGCAAAGATTTTATCATTGATCCGCTTCAAATTGATGTTGCTAAACAAGCGGGTGCATCAATTATTTTACTCATTGTGAATATTCTTACTGATGAAAAGTTAAAACAACTTTATCATTATGCGACGTCTAAGGGATTAGAAGTGTTGGTTGAAGTTCATGATGATAATGAGTTACAACGGGCATATGAGTTAGAACCGCAAATCATTGGTGTAAATAATCGAGATTTAAAATCCTTTAACACCGATGTTGAACATACGAATCATATACTTGAGTATAAAAAGGAAAACTATTTTTATATATCTGAAAGTGGTATTCATTCACAACAAGATGTCAAACAAATCATAAATAGTGGTATTGACGGCTTATTAGTGGGTGGTGCTTTAATGAATTGTAATCAGTTAGAACATTTTATACCATCACTTAAATTAAAAAAGGTGAAAGTATGATTTTAAAATTTTGTGGATTTAAAACAAAATCAGAAGTGTTAAAGTTGTCTACTCTGAATGTAAATATGGTGGGATTTGTACACTATCCCAAAAGCAAACGTCATTTAGAGATTGAACAAATTAATGCGTTAGCCCAGTTTGTCCCAGACGGTATAGATAAAGTAGTTGTAGTCGTTAATCCCACCTTCCAGCTTATAAAGCATATTTTAAAACAAACGCATATCAATGCGATTCAACTCCATGGGGAAGAAACGATAGCATTTATCAAGCGAATTAGGCTAAATTTTAAGAATATTAAGATAATTAAAGCGTTACCAGCCAGCCAGAATATCATAGATGAAATTGAACGATATCGTCCTTATGTAGACTTATTTATTATAGATACGCCATCTAAGCATTATGGTGGGACTGGTCATTCATTTGATTGGACGATTTTAAAACGCGTTAAGCAATCCGTTCCATTTTTAATCGCTGGAGGTATTAATGCTAACAAAATAAAACAAATTGAGACATTACAATTAAATCACTTAGGTTATGACATCTCAAGCGGAATCGAAACAAATGGCATGAAAGACAAAAATAAAATGTTAGCTGTAATACAGCAATTGAAGGGAGTACAAGAGAATGTTTAACATACAAACCGAAGCAGATGAACTCGGATTTTTCGGAGAATATGGTGGTCAATATGTTCCGGAAACACTAATGCCGGCAATTATTGAATTGAAACAAGCATATAAGAAAGCAAAGAATGATCGATCATTTCAAGATGAATTATCGTACTATTTAAAAGAATATGTAGGTAGAGAAACACCGTTAACGTATGCGAAATCTTACACCCAAGCACTGGGTGGCGCTCAAATATATTTAAAACGGGAAGATTTAAATCATACAGGTGCGCATAAAATAAATAATGCATTAGGTCAAGCATTATTGGCAAAGCGAATGGGCAAAAATAAATTGGTTGCCGAGACAGGAGCTGGTCAGCACGGAGTAGCAAGTGCCACAGTTGCTGCATTGTTTGATATGGAGTTAATCGTATTTATGGGTAGAGAAGATATTAAACGTCAACAGCTCAATGTATTTCGAATGGAATTATTAGGTGCCAAAGTTGAAGCCGTTGATGATGGTCAAGGAACGCTCTCGGATGCGGTTAATAAGGCGTTACAATATTGGGTGAGTCATGTTGAGGATACACACTATTTACTCGGTTCAGCATTAGGACCTGATCCGTTTCCCACAATGGTTAGAGATTTTCAAAGTGTAATTGGCCATGAAATAAAAGACCAAATACTTCAAAAAACAGGACGATTACCTGATGCTGTGGTGGCTTGTATAGGTGGCGGTTCTAATGCTATAGGCACGTTTTATCCATTTATTCAAGATAACGTTAAGTTGTATGGTGTCGAAGCTGCTGGACAAGGAGTTGATACAGATAAGCACGCGCTCGCAATTGGAAAAGGGCGACCTGGTGTACTTCATGGTTCAAAAATGTACTTAATTCAAGATGACCACGGACAAGTAGAATTAGCACACTCTATATCGGCTGGTTTAGATTATCCAGGTATTGGACCAGAACATTCATATTATCACGATATTGGACGCGTTAAATACGAACATGCTAGTGATACCGAAGCTATGGAGGCACTTATCCGCTTCAGTAAAATGGAAGGTATTATACCAGCCATTGAAAGTGCACATGCACTGAGTTATGTAGAAAAATTAGCACCAAAAATGAGTGGAGATGAGATTTTAGTAGTGACGATTTCAGGTCGCGGTGATAAAGACATGGAGACAATTCGACATTATATGAAGACAAGAGGTGACTCACATGACTAAGCTTTTTATTCCATACATTATGGGAAACAAATCATTTATTAAGAATGTAAAAATCTTAGATGAAAAGGGTGCTGATATCATTGAAATTGGTGTGCCGTTCTCAGATCCAGTTGCGGATGGCCCTATCATTATGGAAGCAGGTAACCAGGCGATCAAAGAAGGGGTAACAATAGATTATATTTTTAATGAACTATCTAATCATAAAGATGAAATCAATTGTAAATATGTACTAATGACGTATTACAACATTATTGTTTCTTATGGCGAAGAGGCTTTCTTTAAACAATGTGCAAATGTGGGTGTTTATGGTGTGATTATTCCTGATTTGCCATACGAATTAACTCAAAAATTGAAAGCTAAAATAGCTAAGGTGAATGTTAAGCTCATATCACTTGTAGCAATGACTGCAGATGATGAACGTATTAATAAAATTGTTAAACAGGCAGAAGGATTTATCTATACGGTAACAATGAATGCTACAACGGGTGAAAATGGAACATTTCATCCGCAATTAAAAGATAAATTAAAACTGCTTAAAGCACATACAGATATACCAGTTGTTGCAGGGTTTGGAATCAGAACAATAGAACATGTCAAAGATATTGCTGGTGTAGCAGACGGTGTAGTTATTGGTAGTGAAATCGTTAAACGTTTGAGTCATGATGATAATGTAGATACGATTCACTTTTTGAAACAAGTGAGAGAGACGCTAGATATGCTTTAGATAAAAAGCGTCCCTTGGTGGTGATAATACAAATTTCAATCATTATTGTACAATAGCTACACCTAATTATTATGGCAAAACAAACTGGGAGCGGACGACGAATTTTAAAAGAATTCTGTTCCGCTTCCAGTTTTTATTTACTACTTTAATTAGATGACATCGTTTAGATAGGATCACAACATTTATTTTATAAAATATTTCATTCTCATAAATGGTTTGTATTTTAGTTTTGTTAATTTCTATTGTATACTTAATGAAACTGGATATATAAATTTTTGGTTGAAGATAAAGATATTATTCAAAATTATAATTTAAATTTTGAACTAAAAAAATAGATAAAGATTCTTTGAAGTAGGAGCAATAAATAATGAAGTTTACAAATTTAACAGCTGCAGAATTTGGCAATTATACGGATAAAATGCCATATAGTCATTTCACCCAAATGACTGAAAACTATGAGATGAAAGTTGCAAATAAAACAGAAACTCACTTAGTTGGTATCAAAAATAAAGATAATGAGGTCATTGCAGCTTGCATGTTAACAGCAGTACCAGTCATGAAATTTTTTAAGTACTTTTATAGTAACCGTGGACCAGTAATTGATTATGATAATAAAGAGCTTGTCCACTTTTTCTTTAATGAGTTAACAAAGTATTTAAAACAACATCATTGTCTCTTTGTTCGTGTTGATCCTTATTTACCATATCAATACTTAAATCATGACGGTGACATAACAGGTAATGCTGGCAATGATTGGTTCTTCGATAAGATGAAGCATCTAGGATTTGAACATGAAGGATTTACTAAAGGCTTTGACCCGATTAAACAAATTCGTTACCATTCTGTTCTAGATTTAAAAAACAAAACAGCTAAAGATGTATTAAACGGTATGGATAGTCTTCGTAAACGTAATACAAAAAAAGTTCAAAAAAATGGTGTGAAAGTTAAGTTCTTATCAGAAGAAGAACTTCCAATCTTCCGTTCATTTATGGAAGATACTACCGAAACAAAAGAGTTCCAAGATAGAGACGATAGTTTCTATTATAATCGATATAGACATTTCAAGGATCGCGTGCTCGTTCCATTAGCTTATATTAAATTTGATGAGTATTTAGAAGAACTTCAGAATGAACGTGAAACGTTAAATAAAGATGTAAATAAAGCGATTAAAGATATTGAAAAACGTCCAGATAATAAAAAGGCGCTAAATAAAAAGGAAAACCTCGAAAAACAACTTGATGCCAATCAACAAAAAATAGATGAGGCAAAAACATTACAAGCTGAACACGGTAATGAACTGCCAATATCTGCTGGTTTCTTCTTTATCAATCCATTTGAAGTTGTATATTATGCTGGAGGAACTTCTAATAAGTATAGACATTTTGCGGGAAGTTATGCTGTTCAATGGACAATGATTAATTATGCGATTGATCACGGCATTGATAGATACAATTTTTATGGCATCAGTGGTGACTTCAGTGAAGATGCTGAAGATGTTGGTGTTATTAAATTTAAAAAAGGCTTCAATGCAGATGTAATTGAGTATGTTGGGGACTTTATGAAACCGATTAACAAACCTATGTATTCAGTATATAAGACACTCAAAAAGATGAAAAATAGATTTAATTAAGAGGGGAATAGACGAATATGAAATTTACAGAGTTAACAGTTAAAGAATTCGAAAACTTTGTACAAAACCCATCATTAGAAAGCCATTACTTCCAAATGAAAGAAAATATTCAAACACGTGAAAATGATGGCTTTGAAGTAGTGTTACTTGGTGTTAAAGACGAAGGCAATAAAGTGCTTGCAGCTAGCCTTTTCTCAAAAATACCAACTATGGGAAGTTATGTATATTACTCAAATCGCGGTCCAGTTATGGATTACTCAGATCTAGGTTTAGTTGATTTCTATTTACGTGAATTAGAAAAATATCTACATCAACATCAATGCCTATACGTTAAAATTGATCCATATTGGATTTATCAAATTTATGATAAAGATATTAATCCACTTGAAGATAGAGAGAAAAATGATGCGGTAGTCAACTTATTTAAATCTCATGGTTATGAGCACCATGGATTTACTACTAAATATGACACATCGAGTCAAGCGCGTTGGATGGGGGTTAACTACCTAAAAGGAGAAACACCTGCATCATTGAGAAAGCAATTTGATAGCCAACGAAAAAGAAATATCAATAAAGCGATAAACTACGGGGTAAAAGTAAGATTTCTAAGTAGAGATGAATTTCATATATTCCTAGATTTATATCGTGAAACAGAAGCACGAACAGGTTTCGTATCTAAGACGGATGAATACTTCTATAACTTCTTTGATACTTATGGAGATAAAGTGCTTGTTCCACTTGCATACATTGATTTAGATGAATACATAAAATCATTGCAAGACGCATTAACTGACAAAGAGAGCCGTCGTGATCAAATGATGGCAAAAGAAAATAAAAATGATAAACAACTTAGAAAAATTGCTGAATTAGATAAGCAAATTGAACACGATAAAAAAGAACTCTTAAATGCAAGCGAATTACGTCAAACAGATGGCCAAATCTTGAATTTAGCATCAGGTATTTTCTTCGCAAATGCATATGAAGTGAATTACTTCTCTGGAGGCTCATCTGAAAAATATAATAATTATATGGGACCATATATGATGCATTGGCATATGATGAACTATTGTTTCGAACATGGTTATGATCGCTATAATTTCTACGGTTTATCAGGCGATTTCACAGAGAATAGTGAAGATTATGGTGTTTATCGCTTTAAACGAGGATTTAATGTATATATCGAAGAGTTAATTGGGGATTTCTATAAACCTATTAATAAGTTTAAATATTGGTTGTTTAACACACTTAATACAATTCGCAAGAAAATAAAAAAATAAATTAATGTTAATAAAGGCTGCGACATTCAACATGTCACAGCCTTTATTTATCGTAACGATTGATAGAGACAAGTTACAATACAGTGTAGGTAAATTCTAAGTTGATTTTCATGTTGCCCCTACAATTTAATATTACCACAGGTTTGGTTTTTAGCAACAATATTACAAAATAAATTTATTTTAGTAAATTTAAAATGCATGAAAAGTAATTCCTTATAGAAATTAATTTAGTTTATCTTTTATGGGTATGTTCATCGTTTACGATTTAATGCGAAACAATTACGATTTAATGCAAAATATTATAAATGAAGATATATGTATATCATTCTTGTAAGTGAGAAAGAAATATTTAGGCACCTTGGAAGCATTTTAAATATATCTATGTAAATACAGTAATTTAAGAAAAACCTAAATTATGTCGGCGAGTCTCTATCATCGATTAAAACGATATACGTTCACATTTAGTTGAATGTATTTACTTAGTCATTGGTATAGTAAAAATTTTTTACTTAATTATTTAACGTTTAGGTAGCTGCTAAATACTGCAAGTTCTTGATCAATGATACGTAGTGATAAAATAACACGTTCAGAAATCATCCTGACAGCGCACGAATAAGTGTTATAACTAAAGGTATATGTCGATGTCTGTATTTTAGTTTACATAATATATATTATAGGAAGTTATATGTGTTATCTTAGGGGACCTATTCTTCCATGGATTAATCCACTTCTGATTAAATAGCGTTTATGATTTTCTTTTTAGTTAATATATACTTACATTGATATCATTTAACCACAAATTGTTTTAAATGCTAAACTTTATACATACTTATATATTAAGGAGTTATATATGAATATCATATTAGATATTGACGGTACGATTTGTTTTGATGGACAACAAATTAATCAAGATATTGTCGATCGTTTACTTAGTTTACATAATATAGGACATAGAGTTATTTTTGCTTCGGCAAGACCTATACGTGATTTAATACCTGTTTTACCTAAGCAATTTCATTTATTTCCACTTATTGGCGGTAATGGTTCTATCGTTTCTATTAATGGTCATATACGCCCATTGGCAACCATTCAGCCTAAATCTTTTAAGGTAATCAAAGATGTTATTAACCACTATGATTTAGATTATATTGTAGATGATCAATGGGATTATGCTGCGCGTGTTGATGAGTCCCATAATATTTTTCGTCGTCTTGATCCACAACGATTAGCACACAAATTAACACTTGATGATATTAAGGCACCGATTAAGACGATTTTATTGAATATTGCTAACGAAGATTTTGATGAAATTGCTGCTTATATAGCAACAACTGCACCTCATTTATCTCTGATTAATCATTCGAATGAACATAATATTGATATTACCGCTAAATATATCAATAAATTTACGGCTATTGAATCTATCCTTGGTAGTCAGCCAACCTATATTGCATTTGGTAATGATCACAATGATATTGAGATGCTACAACACGCTAAGATTGGCTATTTTGTGAATAATAATCAAATAGATGTTACTCTTTTTAAAAACGAAAATAAAATTCAGTGTATTGATGCTAATACAGATGCCCTATGTCTTGTTTTAGATCAAGTACTGGAAGAATTAGTTTAAAAATAAGTGAGTATATGCATTGAATTATATTGAAAATGATTATCAATTTCGATTATAATTGTTTCATAGGAGGCTTAATTATGAAAAATTCATTTAAATATATTGCTATACTCTTTTCAATCATCATATTACTTGCTGCGTGTGGCAAGGATTCGAATTCAAAAACATCCTCTTCCAAGGATACGATTACCGTTGACAATACATATGAATTCAAGGATAAAAATAATACCCATACTAAAGGTGAAATGAAAACCGAGAAAGTTAAGATTCCAGTAAATCCAGACCGAGTTGCTGTGTTGGATTATGGTGCGCTAGATATTATGAAACAGATGGGATTAGAAGACAAAATTGTAGCTATTGCAAAAGGTAAAGGTGCAGCATTCTTGCCTACTTCCCTTTCTGAATTTAAAAATGACAAATATACTAACTTAGGTAATCCTGGACAACCTAATTATGATAATTTGGCAAAGGCTAAACCCGAAGTCATTTTCGCTTCATTTAGACAAGCTCATACTAAAACTTTAGATGAAATGAAAAAAGCTGCACCTAACGCTAAAATATTATTTGTGAGTCCTGACAACGATCATTATATTGAATCAATTAAAGATAACACAACGTTGTTTGGTAAAATTTTCAAAAAACAAGATGTAGCTAAAGATTTAAATGAAAAGCTTAGTAAGAAAGTAGCTGAGACGAAAAAAGTGATCAATAACGATACGGTACTATTTCTAAACGTAGATGATAAAGGTGTTAAAGCATTTGGTCCTACAGGACGTTTCGGTGGATTCCTAAATAAAGATTTAGGTATAATGCATGCTGACAAGTCAATGAAAGCAAACTCAGCTGGTAATACAGTTACTTATGAGTATTTAAATAAAGTAGATCCAGATAAATTGTTTGTAATAGATCGTACACAAAAAGGTAACGACAAAACCTTACCTTCTGCTTTAAATAATGATGTCATTAAAAATATGAAGGCAATCAAGCATAACCAAGTTTACCAATTTGAATCTAATGCGTGGTATTTTTCAGAAGGTGGTATTCAAACAACGATTGAACAATTAGATAAAATTGAAAAGGCATTTAAAAAATAATAGAGCACACCCCCTAAATATAATAAAAAAACGTTTGAAACTAAATGCATTAAGCATGATGTTTCAAACGTTTTTTTATTATCTATTGCGACGACGGAATGTTTCGTCATCATCTTCGTATTTACGTATTTCCTTTTCTAATTGTTTCTTTTTACGTTCACGACGCCAATTTCTAGTGAAATACCATAATAAAAAGCTAATAATTAAACTGATAATGGCTAAAAACGCAGCGTATCCAAGTAATGGTTGGAATGAAATGTCATAAAAATTAGGTATGAAAAATGCTAAAACAGCTAACGCGACAAATGTAATTACTGCGGATACAAACCATTTTTTTAGTACTAAAGCACTAAAGACAGTCAAAATAATCATTGCAACTATAGTAATCCATAAATAGTTTGGCATATCAAAAATAGTCATGTGTATCTCCTATCCTAAAAAAAGTTCTTTTAAATACTATACAATAATACGTAATTAAATCATACATCTTTGCTTACGAGTTTAACTCGGCCTTAAGGCTTAATAATGAGTTTGAAAATAATATTGTGTATAATAGTTGTGAAAAATAATTGAGGGAGTGAAATATATGACGTCAGGTTTACCATTTAGAAAAGATGTCTCAGAATCAGAAAAATGGAATTTAAATGATTTATTTGAAAGTGACGCACATTTTTATGAAACGTTAGATAATGTCCTTAACCAATCAAAATCATTTAACCAACAATACAAAGGTAAAATTACTGATGCTACAATGATTAGAAAAGTGTTGACTGAATTTGAAAATATCCTTATTCAGCTTGATCGTCTAGGCAATTATGCAGAATTACGACTAAGTGTCGATACAGCAAACACAGAGGCACAAACATTAAGTGCTAAATTATCAACAAATTATGGAAAAATTTCAAGTCAGTTATCCTTTGTAGAATCAGAAATAGTATTACTACCTGAGGATGTGATTAAACAAGCAATAGCTGAATCTGATGTGCCACACTACTTAGAAAAATTAATTGAAAGCAAACCATATCAATTATCTCCAGAAGTTGAGCAAGTATTGGCTAGCTTGTCACCTACTTTCCAAAGTGCCTATGAATTATATGGCACTACGAAAATGTTAGACATTGCCTTTGAATCATTTGAACATAATAATGTGACATACCCTATGGATTACGCTACATTTGAAAATGAATATGAAGATAATGCTGATCCTGAATTTAGACGTAAAAGTTTCAAAAGCTTTAGTAACGCATTAAAGAAATATCAACATACAACTGCTGCGACATATAACCAACATGTGCAACAAGAAAAAATAGAAGCAGATTTAAGAGGTTATGATTCTGTCATTGACTACTTATTACATGATCAAGAAGTTACACGAGAAATGTATGACAGACAGATTGACGTAATTATGAGTGATTTAGCGCCAGTAATGCAGAAATACGCTAAACTATTACAACGTATTCATAAGCTAGACAAAATGCGCTTCGAAGATTTAAAAGTATCTGTTGATCCAAGTTATGAGCCTGAAATATCAATAGAAGATTCTAAACAATATATTCATGGTGCACTAAAGGTACTTGGTGATGACTATATTCAAATGGTGGAACATGCTTATAATCAACGCTGGATTGATTTTGCACAGAATAAAGGGAAAGATACAGGTGCTTATTGTGCTAGTCCATATGCTACACATTCATATGTATTTATTTCTTGGACAGGTAAAATGACTGAAACATTTGTCTTAGCACACGAATTAGGTCATGCAGGACATTTCACTTTAGCACAGCAACATCAACACTTGTTAGATTCTGAAGCATCAATGTATTTCGTTGAAGCACCATCTACTATGAATGAAATGTTAATGGCTAATTATTTATTCAGTAATAGTGAAGACCCTAAATTTAAACGTTGGGTCATTGGTTCAATATTATCACGTACGTATTATCATAATATGGTTACTCACTTATTAGAAGCTGCATATCAACGTGAAGTATACCGCAAAGTGGATAATGGTGAATCACTAACAGCGCCAGTACTCAACCATATCATGCAAGATGTTTATGAACAATTCTTTGGTGACGCTGTTGAGTTAACAGATGGTTCGGAATTAACTTGGATGCGCCAACCCCACTACTATATGGGATTGTACTCATACACATACTCTGCAGGGTTAACCATTGGTACAGTTGTTTCGCAAAAAATTAAGCAAGAAGGTCAACCGGCAGTAGATGCATGGTTAAAAACATTACAAGCAGGTGGAAGCCAATCACCTATTGCTTTAGCAAAAATTGCAGGTGTTGATATTACAACAGATGCCCCACTTAAAGCAACAATCAAATACATTTCTGACTTAGTAAACGAAGCGGAACAATTAACAGATGAAATTGAACAACAAGGTTAAGTCATTACGTTTGTTGATTAATTTTAAAAACCCTGATAATAACTGATTCAACTAGTTATTATCAGGGTTTATTTACTTAATTTGGGTTATTTCATTTAGGAATAATTCTATGTTATTTATCGTAATGTTCACCAGTATAGAAATAATAAATACTTTCTGCTATATTTCTAACGTGGTCCCCGACTCTTTCAAGGTTTCGAGCTGCAAGGTGTGCTTGTCCGGCTACAAAAGGATCGTTATCGATTAGATAAGTCGTGTTAACAATATTGGCATAAAGATCATCAATGTCTTTATCACGTTCAATCACTTCTTTAATCAATGTGATATCTTCTTCCTTTGTTGCGGTGTTAAGGTCTTGCAACATTAGCATTGCCAATTTCCCCATCGTTTTTAAACGCGTTAACACATAATGATCCGTAATCTTTACTCGGAGTCTAATATGCGCGATATGTGCTGCATTATCACCCATTCGCTCAAAGTCTGTGGAAATTTTTAAAGCTGCCATCATCATTCTTAAATCAGTTGCAATAGGTTGTTGCTTAGTGATGAGCATAATCACTTTTTCATTAATTTCATAGTCTAAATGATTAATCGTTTTATCATTTTCAATTACTTTTCTTGCATAATTTTTATCTTCTTCACTTAACGACACTAAAGCATGTTCTAGATTAAAATAAACACGAAGACCAAGGTGACGAATATCTTTAATTAAGTCACCCAATTGACCTTCGTATTTCTGTCTAATAATGGTCATCATAGTCGAATATTAACCGAAACGTCCTGAGATGTAATCTTCTGTTTGTTTATCAGAAGGATTAGAGAAGATTTTATCAGTGTCGTCATATTCGTTAACGTACCCATTAAGGAAGAATGCAGTTTTATCTGATACACGTGCAGCTTGTTGCATGTTGTGTGTAACCATAATAATTGAATAATTTTCTTTTAATTCTTGAACCAATTCCTCAACTCTTAAAGTAGAAATTGGGTCAAGTGCAGATGTAGGTTCGTCCATTAAAATGACATCTGGTTCAATTGCTAAACATCTAGCGATACAAACACGTTGTTGTTGACCACCAGACAAACCATATGCATTTGTGTGTAATCTATCTTTTAATTCATCCCAAATTGCAGCGCCACGTAAAGATTTTTCTACGATTTCATCTAATAGTTTCTTATCTTTAATACCGTGTGTTTTAGGGCCATAAGTAATGTTATCATAAATTGATTTTGGGAATGGGTTTGGTTGTTGGAACACCATACCAACATTCGTTCTTAATTTTTCTTTAGAATAATTTTCGTCAAAGATATTTTGATCACGGTAAAGAATTTTACCAGCAGTTTTGACTGAAGGTACTAATTCTACCATACGATTTAATGTTTTGATGTATGTTGATTTACCACAACCAGATGGTCCAATAATTGCTGTTACATTGTTTTCTAAAATATCTAAATTGATATTTTGTAAAGCATGTGTATCGCCATACCATAAATCTAAGTTTTGTGTTGAATAAACTACTTTTTTATTCGTATCAGTTTCGTTATTATGTTTCACTTCATTTGATGAAACAACTGTTGAAATTGAGTCTTGAGATCGATTTGTATGTTGTGCTAATTCTTTCTCTTTAACATTTGTATTTGCCATAATTAAAAACTCCTTTATATCTGTAAGATTGAAACGATAATGATGCACGATTATAAACATGTCATTGTCGCTTCAATCTTCACTCCCTAATGAATGATGTATATGAATGGATTAATATTTTCTAGAGAACTTGTTACGTAAGAAAATGGCTACTGCGTTCATCAATAATAAGATGACTAGTAATACGATAATTGCTGCTGATGCAACATTTTGGAATTCAGCTTGAGGCATTTTAGCCCAAGTGTAAATTTGCGTTGGTAATGCTGTAAACATAGACATAATACTTGTTGGTGTTGCTAATAGAATCGTTGGTATACCAATTAAGATTAATGGTGCTGTTTCACCCAGTGCACGAGATAAAGATAGAATGAAACCAGTTAAGATACCAGGTAGTGCTGCAGGTAATACAACACGTCTAATGGTTTGCCATTTGTTTGCGCCTAAGCCGTATGAAGCTTCACGAACAGAGTTTGGAACAGCTCTGATTGCTTCCTGACTTGAAACGATAATAATAGGTAAAATAAGTAATGACATTGTTAAGGCTGCAGCGATAACACTATTACCTAAAGCAAGTGCTTGAATACCGCCACCACGAACGAACAATGTTAATCCTAGTAAACCAAATACGATTGAAGGTACACCGGCTAAGTTAGAAATGCTAATTTTAACGAAGCTCGTAAAGAAATTGTCTTTCGCATATTCTTCTAAATAAATTGCCGTACCAACACCTAAAATCATAGAGATTGGGATAATACTTACCATTAACCAAATTGTTCCTGCTAATGCACCTTTAATACCTGCTTGTGAAGGTGTAGAAGAAGAGAAACTTGTAAAGAAATCTGGTGTAAGATAACCAATACCTTTAACAAATGTTTGAATTAATAAAGCTGCAAGTACAATTAAAGCGATGACGATACATGAAAAGAATAACCATTTATTTAGCTTGTTCGTTTTGCCACGACTTGAAATATTTTTTTCTACTTTATTTTGGTCTATTAATGTTTTTGCTTTAGGATTTGTAGTAGCTGTCATATTAATACTCCTCTCTGAAGCGTTTCGAAATCCAATAAGAAATTAAGTTCATTATTAACGTGAAGATAAACAACGTGAAACCAACGGCATAAATACTGTAGTACATATCTGAACCGAATGTAGCATCACCAGTTGCAACTTCTACGATATAACCAGTCATTGTTTGAATTGAACTTGTTAAGTTTAGTGATGCTGTAGGTGAACTACCAGCGGCTAATGATACGATCATTGTTTCACCGATGGCTCTAGAGATACCTAGAACGATTGAAGCTACGACACCAGAGGCTGCAGCTGGTAATACTACTTTTGTAGCAACTTCGAATTTAGTTGATCCTAAACCGTAAGCACCCTCACGAATTTTATTAGGTACAGATGCCATAGCATCTTCACTCATACTTGTAATGACAGGAACAATCATAATACCTACTACAATTCCTGGGCTGACAGAGTTAAAACTATCAAGCGCTGGAATAAACGTTCTTAAAACAGGTGTTACAAACGTTAAAGCGAAGAAACCAAATACAATTGTTGGAATACCTGCCAAGATTTCAAGAATTGGTTTAATAATACGTCGTGCTTTGTCACTTGCATATTCACTTAAATAAATAGCTGCGCCTAATCCGATAGGTACTGCGACGATCGTTGCGATAACTGTAATTTTTAAAGTACCAATTACAAGTGCCCAGATACCATATTTAGGATCAGAACCTGTTGGGTTCCAGTCTTTAGTGAATAGGAATTCAACGATAGATACGCGTGTGAAGAATGTTATTGTTTCAGTTATCAAAGTGAATAGAATACCGATTGTAGTTAAAATTGAGATTGCAGCTATAATACCTAAAATAATGGGTACGATTTTATCACTAAAACCGCCCTTTTTAGCGTTATTTTTAGCTATCAAGTCTCTAACATTAGTTTCCGATGCCATATATAACCCTCTCTTTTTCTCCCAATAAATTTAAAAAAGCGCTAGAAATTATCAGGTAAACAATGAGTTCAAATTAACCTTAAAACATTTTAACAATCACCCATATATTCGAGAACAAGGTAGCAGAGTTGCTACCTTGTAATACCCCTTGAATAATTCCCAGCCCTTTGTTATTAATAATGATTATTATTTATCTGATTTTTTATCATATTTTTCTAAGCTTTTAAGTTCATCTTTGTAAACTTTTTCTGGTGAAGCTACATAACCAGCATCTTCAGCAGATTTACCTTTGTCTTCTAATGTGAATTTGATGAATTCTCTCATTACGTCATTATCTTTTAATGATTTTTCTTTAACATATAAGTATAATGGTCTACTTAAAGCATATGAACCGTCTTTGATTGTTTCTTTAGTTGGTTCAGTAGTTTTGCCTTCATCGTCTTTGATTTTAACTTCTTTTAATTTATCTTTGTTTTGTTCGTAGAAGTTATAACCGAAGTAACCGATACCCTCTTTGTTTTTCTCAACTGATTGAACAATTACGTTAGTATCTCCGTTTTTCTCAGCTTTGATATCTTCTTTGTTCATTACTTCCTCTTCGAAGAAGTCATAAGTACCATGACTTGAGTTTGGAGAGAATGCTTTGATTTCTTTATCAGGCCAGCTTGAATTTACATCTTTCCAAGTTTTAGCTTCGCCACTGTAGATTTTTTTCAATTGATCTTTAGATAATTCTTTAACGAAGTCGTTATCTTTGTTTACAGCAACTGTTACACCATCTTGTGCAATTTTGTATTCTTTATATTTAATATCTTTGTCTTCTAATTTTTGTTTTTCTTCATCTTTAATAGGTCTAGAAGCTTGTGAGAAATCAGTTTCGCCAGCGATGAATTTTTCAAAACCAGCACCAGTACCTGCTTGACCAGATGAAATAGTAGCGTTTGGATGATCTTTAGCCCATTTTTCGTTTAATTTTTCAACGATAGGAGCTACTGTTGATGAACCTTCACCTTTAGCTTCACCTTTAAGGTCTTTGCCATCTCCAGAACCACTTCCACTGCTATCTCCACCGCCACATGCGCCTAATAATACCGAAGCGCCTAAAACAGTTGTACCAACTAATTGCCATTTTTTCATTGAAATATCCTCCTAATAGATAACCCAAAATGTTATATGTATTTCTTACAGTCCTTATATTACATACCTTTTGTTAATACAAAATGGTTTAAATGTAAATTTTTTGTTAAGATTATAGAAAAATTATTACTAAGCATAAAGATTGTCTATGAAAATAAAAAAAGGGGCTGGAGAGAATTCTTATCGAATTCATCGTCCAGCCCCACAAGTATGACTAGCGGTCAGAAAAATTTCTTGAAATGACATAGCGTATTAAAAGCACTATTTAAATAGAAGGAAAATGTTTGAATCGAGATGATTAATCTTTTTCTACACGACTCCAACCTTTTTTAGTTAAAGAAATTTTACCTGTTTCAATATTGATAATTTTATGTTTGTATAAGTGACCAATGGCACGTTTGAATGAACCTTTACTCATGTTGAATACTTCTTTGATTGCTTCTGGGCTTGATTTATCCCAAAAAGGTAATTCACCTTCGTATTCGACTAATAAATTAAATATTACTTGACCATCATCATCAAGACGTTCATGAGCTAGAGGTAAAAATGAACCATTTAGTTCACCTTTATCGTTATGACCAATAATCCGTACTTCTACTTCTTCTCCTAAACGTGGCTCTTCTTTACGTTCTGATTCATGTACAAAGATTTTATAGCCATCATTTGATAGCAAGAAACTTCCTATTCTTAATAATCGATATGGTCTTGCTTTAATAAGTTCATTTTGTTTTTCGTCATCATAAACTGGCGTAAACATTTTTTCTACGATTGTTTCACTAGCCAGGCGCGCAAACATTTGATTTTCTCTATCGATACGTAATGTAACGAGTACATAATCTCCAGTTTGAGGCCATAATGATTTCACTTTCGGTAAATCTTCCCAAGGAATAAGTACTTCTCTTGGTAAACCAACATCTACACGTGCACCATCACGGTCTGTTTTTAACACTTTGGCAAAATCATATTTGTCTTTCGTAATGTCCGGCATATTTTGAGTTGCAAATAATTCTCCAGAACGGTTTGGATAGATGAAGAAACTGTATTCTTCACCTGTTTCTAATTCATCTTCATCATTGATTTCTGATTGATTTAATTTTACTTGTTCACCATTTGGACCTTTTAAAAGGTATGTAGAACCTTCTAAACCAATGACTTCTAAAAATTCAATTGAACCAACGATATCTTTATCTAATGCCATAATATTCTCCTTCAAGGGTTTGTATTCTACATCATTATAACATGCATAGTAAAAACAAGCATTCACACGTTTACATTTACATTAGGTCGAAACTCTATACAGAATATGATATAATTTTTGCGTTAGATAAACGATAAATAAAGGAGTAAATGCATGCTACAAGTAACTGATGTAAGTTTACGTTTCGGCGATCGTAAACTATTTGAAGATGTAAATATTAAATTTACTGAAGGTAATTGTTATGGACTTATTGGTGCCAATGGTGCTGGTAAATCAACGTTTTTAAAAATTTTATCAGGAGAAATTGATTCTCAAACAGGACACGTTTCAATGGGTAAAGATGAACGTTTGGCTGTTTTAAAACAAGATCACTTCGCTTATGAAGATGAACGTGTATTAGACGTCGTTATCAAAGGTCATGAACGTTTGTATGAAGTAATGAAAGAAAAAGATGCCATTTATATGAAACCGGATTTCAGCGATGAAGATGGTATCCGTGCTGCTGAACTTGAAGGTGAATTCGCTGAAATGAATGGTTGGAATGCAGAAGCGGATGCTGCTTCCCTACTTTCAGGTTTAGGTATCGCTACTGAATTACATGATAAACAAATGTCTGAATTAGAAAATAATCAAAAAGTGAAAGTTTTATTAGCTCAAAGTTTATTTGGTGAACCAGATGTACTTCTACTCGATGAGCCTACCAATGGTTTAGATATTCCTGCTATTAGTTGGTTAGAAGATTTCTTAATTAATTTCGATAATACAGTCATTGTTGTATCACATGACCGTCACTTTTTAAATAATGTGTGTACACATATTGCTGATTTAGATTTCGGTAAGATTAAATTATATGTAGGTAACTATGATTTCTGGTATCAATCAAGTCAATTAGCTCAAAAAATGGCTCAAGAGCAAAACAAGAAAAAAGAAGAAAAAATTAAAGAATTACAAGACTTTATTGCACGTTTCTCAGCAAATGCTTCTAAATCTAAACAAGCGACAAGTCGTAAAAAACAATTGGAGAAAATTGAATTAGATGATATTCAACCTTCTTCAAGACGTTATCCATATGTTAAGTTCACGCCAGAACGTGAAATTGGAAATGATTTATTAACCGTACAAGGCCTATCTAAAACGATTGATGGTGAAAAAGTACTTGATAATATCTCATTCACTATGAATCCAAATGATAAAGCAATATTAATTGGAGATAGTGAAATTGCTAAAACAACACTATTGAAAATTTTAGCTGGTGAAATGGAGCCAGATGAAGGTACATTTAAATGGGGTGTAACGACATCATTAAGTTACTTCCCTAAAGATAACTCAGAATTCTTTGAAGGTATAGACATGAATTTAGTAGATTGGTTACGTCAATATGCGCCTGAAGATGAACAAACTGAAACGTTCTTACGTGGATTCTTAGGACGTATGTTATTTAGTGGTGAGGAAGTTAAAAAGAAAGCGAGTGTACTTTCTGGTGGTGAAAAAGTTCGCTGTATGTTAAGTAAAATGATGCTTTCAAGTGCGAACGTTTTACTATTGGATGAACCTACGAACCATCTTGATTTAGAAAGTATTACAGCAGTAAATGATGGTCTTGCTTCATTTAAAGGTTCAATCATCTTTACGTCATATGACTTTGAATTCATCAATACGATTGCAAACCGTGTCATTGATCTAAATCAACCAGGCGGTTTATCTAAAGAAGTCCCTTATGAAGAATATTTACAAGAAATTGGTGTATTACAAAAATAAATTTATAATTTAAAATAAGGTTGAGATTAAAGTATATCATTTAGAACACGTCGATTAAGTTCTAGAAAAGGATGACTTTGTGTCTCAACCTTAATTTTTTATACTGAATAAAGGTCTCAACACCGAAATTTTTCACTTTTAATTCATATTTACCTTCATGATGAAAAATAGCCTTTAATTTTTCAGTCTATTTCAAAAAATCACAATTATCGGTTTACAGACACAATTGCCATATGTATAATATAAAACATAGCAATTGAATAAGAAATTGATGAGGCGCATCAATCATTAGTATATATTAGATACACTGTCTGCAACAGCTAATATAGAAAGGGTGCGATGCCGAAATGAATCATAATCGCAGGTATGATTTGTTGGACTTTGTGGTTAAGAGCTGAGAGTTTGTCATTATTTAAAAATAATGGAGTGCATCACTTGTATATAAATTATGAGCAAGTTCGAGCATTCCGAACTTGCTCTTTTTTTATAACGTGTGCCTCCCCTAATCTGTAGGAGGTATCGTATTGAAACGAAGTGTTTTGAAATTTGGCGGTTCATCCGTTGCTGATTTTACAAAAATAAAAAATATAGCTAAAATGCTGAAACGTCGAGTAGACGAAGGTGAACAATTAATTGTAGTAGTCAGTGCTATGGGGAAAACAACAGATCAACTAATGGATAATGTCTTCCATTTGACTGCGACACCTAAAGATGAAGAACTTGCACTGTTACTTACTACTGGTGAACAACAAACGGTATCCTATTTATCAATGGTGTTAAATGATATCGGCGTGACTGCTAGAGCCATGACTGGTTATCAAGCAGGTATTAAAACGGTTGGTCATCATTTGAAAAGCAGAATTGCAGAAATTGATTCAAAAACCTTTGATCAAGCTTTTCAAAATAACGACATTTTAGTCGTAGCAGGCTTTCAAGGTATCAATGATGAGTTAGAACTTACAACTTTAGGTCGCGGTGGTTCTGATACAACGGCAGTTGCCTTAGCAGCAAGTAATCAAATACCTTGTGAAATATATACAGATGTTGATGGTGTCTATGCAACCGATCCAAGAGTTCTTAGTAGAGCAAAGCGCTTAGATTATGTATCTTACGAAGAAATGATGGAAATGAGTGCACTTGGTGCAGGTGTACTTGAAACCCGTAGTGTTGAGCTTGCCAAGAATTACGATATACCATTGTATTTGGGAAGAACACTATCAAATGTGAAAGGAACGTGGATTATGCCAAGAACAGAAATTTTAGAAAAGAAAGCAGTCACGGGCGTCGCTTTAGATAAACATATGATGCATGTAACGATAAGCTACCCCCTACCTGACAATCGTTTGTTAACGCAATTGTTTACAGCGTTAGAAGATGGCTCAGTTAATGTAGATATGATATCGCAAATCGTTAACATCGAAGGGCTACAATTATCGTTTACGATTAAAGATAGTGATGTGCATCAAATTTCACATATTTTAAGTGGGCTTTCCGCTCAATTTGAAGCTTTAGATTATAAAATTAATGAAGCTTACGTCAAAATTTCATTAATTGGTTCAGGCATGAGAGATATGTCAGGCGTAGCATCCAGAGCGTTTATTACACTAATTAACGCCAACATCCCTTTTTATCAAACAACAACTTCAGAAATCAGTATTTCATATGTCATTGACGCTGAAAATGGCGAAAAAGCCGTAGAGCGATTATACGAGGCATTTGATATATAATTCATATAACATTTAAGTTAAATTTTAGGAAAATTCAAACAAATATTATTGGAGTGATAAATTATGACAAAATTAGCAGTGGTTGGAGCAACAGGATTAGTTGGAACAAAAATGTTAGAAACTATTGATCGTAAACACATTCAATTTGACGAATTGGTCTTATTCTCATCTGCAAGATCTGCGGGGAAAGAAGTTGAATTTCAAGGTCAAACATATGTTGTTCAAGAACTAACAGAAGATGCAGCTAGTGCCCACTTTGACTATGTTTTGATGAGTGCTGGTGGCGGTACAAGTGCACAATTCGGCCCTATTTTTGAAAAAGCTGGTGCAATCGTTATTGATAATTCAAGCCAATGGCGAATGACTGAGGATGTAGATTTAATTGTACCTGAAGTTAATCAACCAGAATTCAAACGTGGTATTATTGCCAATCCTAACTGTTCAACAATTCAATCGGTAGTGCCATTAAAAGTGTTACAAGATCAATTTGGTTTAAAACGTGTGGCATATACTACGTATCAAGCAGTTTCGGGCTCTGGTATTAAAGGTAAACGAGATTTAGCAGAAGGTGCAAATGGGAAAGAACCAGAAGCATATCCACACCCTATTTACAATAATGTGTTACCTCATATCGATGTGTTTTTAGAAAATGGATATACAAAAGAAGAACAAAAAATGATTGATGAAACACGCAAAATTTTACATGAACCAGATTTAAAAGTCACAGCTACATGTGCCCGCGTTCCGGTACAAGATAGCCATAGTGTTGAGATTGACGTTACGCTTGATAAAGAAGCAACTGTACAAGACATTAAAGCGTTATTCGATAAAGATGATCGTGTTGTATTAGTTGATAATCCTGACAATAATGAGTATCCTCAGGCACTTACTTCTACTGGTAAAGATGACGTGTTTGTTGGTCGTATTCGTAGAGATGACTCATTGGATAATACGTTCCACGTATGGTGTACGTCAGACAATTTATTGAAAGGTGCAGCCTTGAATGCCGTGCAAGTATTAGAGCAAGTAATCAATTTAAAAGGAGCTAGATAATATGCCACATTTATTCGAAGGTGTAGGTGTAGCACTTGCTACCCCTTTCAAAAATAATGAAGTTGATTATAATGCATTAGAGAGACACGTAGACTTCCTTTTAGAAAATGGTGTAAAAGCCATTATTGTAAATGGAACTACAGCTGAAAGCCCTACTTTAACTGAAGAAGAGAAAGCGCATATTCTAGAATCAGTGATTCAACAAGTCAATCATCGTGTGACAATTATCGCAGGTACAGGTACTAATAATACTGCCAAATCTATTCAAGCATCACTACGCGCAAAAGCACTTGGTGCGGATGCAATTATGCTAATTACACCCTACTACAACAAAACGAATCAACGTGGTTTAATTAAACACTTTGAAACAATTGCAAATGAAGTTAAATTGCCTGTAGTACTTTATAATGTACCTTCTCGAACAAATATGACGATTGAACCAGAAACGGTTGAAACATTAAGCCATAATCAATACATTGTTGCAATTAAAGATGCTACAAATGATTTTGATTATTATGAAGATGTAAAACGTCGCATTGATCAAGAAACTTTTGCATTGTACAGCGGTAATGATGACAATGTTGTTGACTTTTATAATAGAGGTGGCAATGGTGTTATATCGGTTATTGGTAACGCTATTCCTAGAGAATTCCAAGCATTATACGATGCGAAACAACGTGGAGAAGATATTTCAAAAGATTTTGAACCGATTGGTAAATTATTGGGTGCATTATCTGTAGATGTTAACCCTATTCCGATTAAAGCGTTAACGAGTTATCTAGGATTCGGAGATTATGAATTACGTTTACCACTGATTCCTTTAGAAGTAGAAGATGCTAAAGTATTAATTGACGCATTTCAACAATTTAAAGCAGGTGAACTTTAATGAAAATATTACTTATCGGTTATGGTGCAATGAATCAGAGAGTGGCACGTTTGGCAGAAGACAAAGGTCATGAAATTATAGGTGTTATAGAGCCACAAAACAATGAAACAACGCCATATACGCATTACAGTCATATTGCTGATGCGCAAAATGAAGCGGATGTGGCCATAGACTTTTCAAATCCTAATCTATTATTACCTCTACTTGATGAGCCGTTTCAATTGCCTTTAGTGGTAGCTACTACTGGTGAAAAGGAAAAAATAGTTGAAAAGTTAAATGAATTAGGTCAAAGCATGCCTGTCTTCTTTAGTGCAAATATGAGTTATGGTGTGCATGCATTAACTAAAATATTAGAAGCTGCAGTACCGCTTTTACAAGATTTTGATATTGAGTTGACTGAAGCACATCATAATAAAAAAGTAGATGCCCCTAGTGGCACATTAGTTAAATTATATGACGTCATCAAAGACTTACGTCAAAACAGTACACCTGTATATGATCGTCATGAGCGCACTGAACAACGCAGTAAAGATGAAATTGGTATTCACTCTATTCGAGGTGGCACAATAGTTGGTGAACATGACGTGTTATTTGCTGGAATAGACGAAACCATTACAATTTCGCATAAAGCACAGTCAAAGGATATCTTTGCTAACGGTGCCATTACTGCCGCAGAAAAATTAATAAATCAATCTAATGGTTATTACACGTTTGATAACTTATAAAATATAAAATTCTATCTATTATTAAGGAGAGTTCAATTATGGTACAACACTTATCAGCTGAAGAAATTATTCAATATATCAGTGATGCTAAAAAATCTACACCATTAAAAGTATATGCCAATGGACATTTTGATGGTGTTACCTTCCCAGAATCTTTTAAAGTATTTGGTTCTGACGATTCTAAAGTTATATTTTGTGAAGCAGATGATTGGAAGACATTCTATGAAACAAATCAATCTGTAATTACGGAGTTAGAAATTGAAATGGATCGACGAAATTCAGCTATTCCGCTTAAAGATTTAACGAATACGAATGCACGTATTGAGCCAGGTGCATTCATTCGAGAACAAGCAATTATCAAAGATGGCGCTGTTGTAATGATGGGTGCAACGATAAATATTGGTGCAGTTGTTGGCGAAGGCACTATGATTGATATGAATGCAACACTCGGTGGTCGTGCTACAACTGGTAAAAATGTACATGTAGGTGCTGGCGCTGTGTTAGCAGGTGTTATTGAACCCCCTAGCGCCTCTCCAGTAATCATTGATGATAATGTGTTAATCGGTGCGAATGCGGTTATCTTAGAAGGAGTTCATGTTGGTGAAGGTGCAATTGTTGCTGCTGGTGCTATTGTCACTCAAGACGTTCCAGCTGGTGCAGTTGTTGCTGGTACACCAGCCAAGGTCATTAAACAAACTTCTGAAGTTGAAGATTCTAAACGTGAAATCGTTTCAGCATTAAGAAAATTGAATGACTAATACGATATGTATTTGATAAGTGTCTGTGACACAATTTATTATTTTATGGCTATAATGCATGATTGTAATAGCTGACTGAACTGAGAAGGCGCTTAACATAAGCTCTTCTCAGTTTTAGTTATTCTCGAGAGTGATGACGCGCTAGTATGACGCGTTATTCTTTCTCTATTCTCACACTTTAATCATATTTTAAATTACAATCACACCATACATAAAAAGATGAAATAAGTTACAATAATGATAAGACGAATATAGTAAACAAAGGAATGATATGATGAGCGAATTAGAGTTTGTAACGAAACATAGAAGACATTTACATCAACATCCAGAATTAAGTCTACATGAGTTTGAGACAACAGAATACATTACACATTTTTTAGATGACTTAGGGGTTTCTTATGAGAGACCGCTTGAAACAGGTGCAATTGCTTATTTAAAAGGTAATAGTGATCATACCGTTGCATTTCGAGCAGATATTGATGCGTTACCTATTTTTGAAGAAAATGATGTTGACTATCGTAGTCAAACAGACAATGTGATGCATGCGTGCGGCCATGACGGTCATACAACGGCATTAATGTTATTTGTTAAACGTTGTAAAGAGATGTTTGATAATGGGACACTACCGCATAATGTTGTATTTATATTCCAACCTGCTGAAGAAACTGGTGGCGGTGCGAATCGCTTAATTAAAGCAGGCGCGTTTAATAATTATCCAATAGAAGCCGTTTTTGGCATTCATGTTAATCCATTTGCAGATGAAGGACAAGTTGTAATCCGCGATGAAGAAATTACAGCCAGTGCAACTGAGTATCGTTTCTTTTTAAAAGGGCTATCTAGTCATGTTGCGGATAAAGAACAAGGTCATTCTTGTGGCGAAGCGCTATTACATGTTCTAAATCAAGTTGGTCAGATACAGCAGTATCATCTTAACGGATTGAAACGAAACATTGTTCATATGGGACATTTTGAAGCTGGTGAGGCAATAAATACAGTAGCTAGCCACGGATATTTAGAAGGTACAATTAGAACGTATGACCCTAATGATTTGAATGTAGTTAAAACTCAAATGCATAAAATTGCTGAAAGTGTAAGTTTATTATTTAACGTAGAATGTGAAGTGAAATTTGAAGAAGGCTATCCTCCTACGATGAACAGTCCTAAACTACGTGCAAGTGTAGAACAAGCAATTAATGCTGCGAATCTAGAAGTAATAGATAAGCCCCTACCTTTCTTATTTGGTGAAGACTTTAGTTTCTATGGCCAACAACTTGCGCCTGCTTACTTTGCATTCGTAGGTACACGAAACGAAGACAAAGGTTTTGTAACTGGCCTTCATACCTCTCATTTAAATTTTGATGAAAAAGTATTAATTGATGTGGCAAATTATTATGAACAATTGTTAATGCATTATGGAGAGGAGTAATTCACATTGACAGCAATATGGTCCGTCGATAAAGAAGCGTTTTTACAAAATGCTATTCAAGTTAAAAATGATAATTCAATAATGGCTGTAGTGAAGAACAACGCTTATCATTATGGTTTGGCGTTTGCTGTTACCTCTTTTTTAAAAGCAGGAATCCATACATTTAGCACTACTTCTTTGAAAGAAGCCATTAAAGTACGCGAATTAGCACCTGATGCCACGATATTCTTGATGAACGCAGTTTATGATTTTGAAAAAGTAAGAAAATATCAAATTCAAATGACCTTACCGTCATTAGCGTACTATTATAAATATAAGAATGATTTAAGTGGTATCAAAGTGCATCTCGAATATGAGAATTTACTTCACCGTTCTGGATTCAAAACATTAGAAGAAATTAAAGAAGTTATTGAAGACCATCTAGCGAATACAAATGAAGATAAAATGATTATTAGTGGCGTATGGACCCACTTTGGTTATGCGGATGAATTTGATGTTCCAGAGTATGGTGTAGAACGAGAGGCTTGGATAAATGTGGTGAATGCATTGTTAAAAGAGGGTTATCAATTTGATTTCATTCATGCGCAAAATAGTGCAAGCTATTATCGTGAAGGTCAAATACTATTACCGCAACATACCCATGCACGTGTAGGCATCGCGTTATATGGTTCTCGTCCTTATAGCCGATTAGACACACAGATTATTAAGCAATCACTGACTGTTAAAGGTAATGTGATTCAAGTGCGTGAAGTCAATGCTGGAGATTATTGTGGGTATAGTTTCGCATTCGAAGCGTCTCGTGATCACACACGATTAGCAGTTGTAGACATCGGTTATGGTGATGGTATCCTTAAATCGAGAGCTAAACATGACGCATTAATTAATGGTAAGCGTTACCCTATTCGTGCATTAATGATGAGTCATATGTTTGTGGAAGTCGATGATGAAGTCGATGCACAAGATGAAGTGATATTATATAATGACGATATACGCATTGATGAATATACATTCAAAGGTGTAGGCGCTAACTCAGAACAACTTAGTGCGATGAATCATGATTCTCTCATAAAGGAGTATAGATAAAATGGCAGTAAAATATAATGATTATGGTGAATTAACAATGGCAGGTACAAGTTTAAAGACGCTTGCTCAAAGCTTTGGTACCCCTACTATTGTTTATGATGAAGATGAAATCCGCAATCAAATGCGTAGATACCATAAAGCTTTTCAAGAAAGCGGTTTGAAATATAATATTTCTTATGCATCTAAAGCTTTCACTTGTATACAAATGGTTAAATTAGTACAAGAAGAGGATTTACAATTAGATGTAGTATCTGAGGGTGAATTATATACTGCATTAGAGGCGAAATTTGATCCTAGTAAAATTCACTTCCATGGTAACAATAAAACAAAACATGAGATTCAATATGCTCTAGAAAATGGCGTTGGTTACTTCGTCATCGATTCACTTGAAGAAATTGAATTAATCGATAAATACGCAAGTGATTCGGTGAATGTAGTTATACGTGTTAATCCAGGTGTTGAAGCGCATACACATGAGTTTATTCAAACTGGACAAGAAGATAGTAAATTTGGTTTATCTATTCGACATGGTTTGGCTATCGAAGCGGTTAATAAAGTGCGTGATTCAAAACGTCTACATTTAAAAGGCGTTCACTTCCATATCGGTTCTCAAATCGAGGGTACTGAAGCAATGATTGAAACTGCTAAAATAGTACTAAATTGGTTATCTGACAATGATATTAAAATTGAACTGCTTAATATCGGTGGAGGTTTTGGTATTAAATATATTGAAGGTGATGTTAGCTTCCCTATTGAGGAAGGCATCGCAGAAATAACTAACGCAATTAAAGCGGAAACTGAACGTTTAAATTATGAAGTGCCAGAAATAGGTATTGAACCTGGTCGTTCAATCGTTGGTGAAGCTGGTATAACATTATATGAAGTTGGCACAATTAAAGAAATTCCTAATGTGAATAAATATGTATCGATTGATGGCGGTATGAGTGATCATATTAGAACAGCTTTATACGATGCGAAATATCAAGCGTTATTAGTGAATCGTCATGAAGAAGCTGATGATACGGTAACGATTGCTGGTAAATTATGTGAATCAGGCGATATTATTATTCGCAATGCGAAACTCCCTTCTTCTGTTCAACGTGGTGATTACCTAGCGATTCTTTCTACAGGAGCATATCATTACTCAATGGCTTCTAATTACAATCAAATGCAGAAACCACCAGTGTTTTTCTTAAAAGATGGTAAAGCACGTGAAGTTATTAAACGCCAATCATTACGTCAATTGATTATTAACGATACTAAATAACAATTACCAATTTAAAAAAATAATTCTAAAGAATGTTAAAAGAAAAATTTAAACTTAAAACCTACGTAGCAAAACTTATAAAGTCTACGTAGGTTTTTAATATCTTAATAATTAATTCTATTATATATATATTAATATTGTAATTTTTTAAATATAAGTTTTGATACAAGATATATAACTATTATGTATACTAAAGTAATTACACTCATTATTAATAAATTTTGCGAAAAGCTAATATTACTATCTAATTTGATAAAATTAGAAGGGAAAATCTTAATTTTATCAATACTGTCTGTAACTTTTATGAGAATAAATCCTGTAATTAAAGTAATAATAGTTACTCCAGTATTGAAACGTATAGATGCAATAAGTGATAAAAATATTAAAATAGCATCGGTAAAAAATAAGCCCATCAAATTTGTCATTAGATAATGATTATATTTAGTATCTTTTAATAATAAAGAATGTGATGAATAATCATGATTATTCACAAAATATAAATAAACAATTATTGAGGATACACACAATATAATTAGAAAAGTAATATAAACAATAATGATTGATAAAAACTTATTATTAAAAATTTTATTTCTATTCTGATCTTTGAAAAAAAGAAGACGACTAGTACTAATTTCATTATAGAATAATATTGATGCTAAATAAGCAACTATTATTAATGATAGCATTGACTTTTGCTGGGTATCATATATCGCAATAAAGGTTTCCAAAAAGCTTACACTACCAGCTTGACTAGCTGAGAGTGATAAGAAATTACTATTTAAAAATTGTGCTAAAAATATTAATAAAGGATAGAGACCTAAAATTAAAAGTAACCATGTGGCACGTATCTTAAAAACATACATGAATATAAATTTAAACATTTGAAATACCTACTCTTGATAAAAATATGATTCTAAATCATGTGAGTTATGTATAACTTCTAATAAAGAATTATCCCTTAACTCTACAAGTAATTTAGACAAGTTATCGTTCTCATTTTTTATAGTGACAATATTTAAGTCGATTTTTTCAATAAATGAGTACTTAGAAAGTAAATTGTCAATATTGTTAATTGTTTTTTTAAATTTCATTTTTATAATATTGTTTTGTTCTTTAACATCTATTTCTGTAATCTTTCGTTTATTTAATAATAAAAACCTTGTGCACAATCCTTCTAATTCTTTTAATTGATGACTAGATATTAAAAAAATTGTGTCATTCTCTTTAGAAAATTGTTCGATGATTGTTATTAATTTTTGTACTCCAATAGGATCTAAACCTAAAAATGGTTCATCTAAAATAGCAACTTTTGGTTTGATTATTAAACATAACGCCAAACATAATCGCTGTTTCATACCATATGAAAAGTATTTTACTTTCTTCGAGTTATCTTCTAGAGCAACTAGATTTAAAATTTTACTTATATCTTTAGAATATTCTTTTTTATTATTAATTTCTAAGTAATATTCTAAATTTTTTCTAGCGCTAATTTCAGGGAAATAGATTTGATTAATCATAAATGCAAAATCATTTAAAACGTTATCTTTACTATTTATATCAATGCCATTATAAAAAATATGACCTTGGGTAGGCAACTGAGATTTAGCAATTAGCTTCATTAAAGTAGTTTTACCTGCCCCATTAGTACCAAGCAAACCGACTTTTTCCCCTTTACATATTTTGAAATTTATATTTTCTAAAATTGCTTTTTTATGATATTTTTTTGAAATATCTTTAAATTCTAACATGTTTCTCCCCTTTTTTAAATTTAATAAATATTATGAATAGTTGAGGTATTAAATAAGCCAATATTAAAAAATTACTTGAGAGATTTCTAACATATTTGGTGACACTTGTATATTTATATCATTATTATCAATATTATATTTAGAAACATATTCTAAATAACCATCTAAATTCATAATATATAAACTGTAAATTATATAATAAAAAACATTAAATGCAACAGTGATTAACACATGTAATATTGATGGTTTAACAAAGATTATTGCTATTGAAGAAATTAAGCAAGGAATAATAATAGTTAAAACAGTTGATAAAAATAAATTTATATCTAAGCCCAAATAAGCTAAATAAATATAAAAAATACAATTTACTAAAATCGAAATAAGTGCTAATTTCATACAATCACCCTATTACTTTTGAAACTAAAATATTATAAATCCAATGAACACTTATAGATGCCCTAAGACCAAAAGCATATCTTAATAAATATAATAAAATACTAGATGGGAATCTAATTAATAAATTTGTTATTATTGACTCATTTAAATGTAATAACAAAGAAAACAATAAAGAACCTATAATAATTGAATTGATAAAACTAAAATTATTTAATAGGATTTTATAAACAACTTCTCTAAATAAATATTCTTCTCCCATTGCAATTGTTAAATAAAATAATGTTAATTTAAAAATCATCAAAAAAATAAAACACTAAAATAAAAATAATTGTGTAAATTAATATATTTGAAAATTTATACATTGAGTATGGATCGAATTTATAAGAAAAAATTGAAGAAAGATAAGTAGGTATTATTAAAAAACAGATGTTAATACTTAACAATAAAACTATAAACTCTAAAAATTCTGATTTTATTAGATAAGCAGTTAAGCCTATTAATAAATTTAGCATCATTGAACTACTGAGTATTATACAAATAATTGCAAATATACAAATTATTCTTCGATTTTTTAAGATTGATATTACCATTTAATATGACGGCCACGATAGCCGATATAAAATCTACCAATTGAGAATTGGAAAATATCTAAAAGTTTTAACATAATCATCTCTCCTTTCTCCTACTTATCAGTTTAATAATAATATATTTATACAATAAAAAACAATATTTTATTTTGCACCATTCAATAAAAGGTAAACTCATTTTTCGTACAATCCTTTTCTAAAGCCATTATTAACTTAAAATAAAAAGGCTCTATAATAACTTCGCGACTATTTGCCTCAACAACAAAAAAAGAGATTAAACAACCTAAGGTTGCTTAATCTCAATATTAGGACTCATCAGTCCGATTTGACGAAGAGCCCTTAAAATAAAAAACACCTTACATCTTGGTAAGGTGTTACTAAAGTCAATATTTTACAATCTATTTATTATAGTTTTACAACGTTTGCAGCTTGAGGACCGCGGTCGCCTTCAACTACTTCAAATTCAACTGATTGACCTTCTTCTAATGATTTGTAACCATCTTGGTTAATTGCTGAGAAGTGTACGAATACGTCGTTTTCACCTTCAACTTCGATAAAACCAAAACCTTTTTCAGCGTTAAACCATTTAACTGTACCTTGTTTCATAATTCTGAAACCTCCAAGACTAAATTCTTTCAATATGCATTATTCGCATATTACAAAAAATACATGTGACAATTATGTATGAATAACGAAACGCTATAAATAACTCTTACAGATATTCTTTGCAATATGGAATAAAACCATTGCTTAGTAGTAATTATATGTTAGTTCTTACCAAATTGCAATACAATTATAGAAAATTATCTTTTAATTAATTTTTGGTAGATTATAATATACTTCTTTATTATTTAATACAATAAAAC
Organism: Staphylococcus sp. GDX8P54P; assembly: GCF_017893165.1. NCBI lineage: Bacteria > Bacillati > Bacillota > Bacilli > Caryophanales > Staphylococcaceae > Staphylococcus > Staphylococcus sp. GDX8P54P. The sequence continues at coordinate 16,413 of NZ_JAESMM010000012.1, read as the reverse complement.
TATAAAATATTTGTAAGTCTTCTTCACAATCTTCACAAAAGTTTAAATCACAGTTGTTATAAAATGCATGAATATTGTATTTACCAACAACATAATTATCATAATCATTTTTACTTTTTGCAATTATATTTTTATAGTAATCAATCATTTCAGCATACGTTGAAAATTGATGTTGTTCAACAATTTTATCTGTCCAGTCACTAAATAACCACCATCCCTCGTAGTCAGCTCTGATCTTGGTAACTGTCCACATATATAAATCCCCTCTCAATTAACCTATAATACTTATTTTAACTATTTTATATCTGAATTAAAAATATAACGGCTCATACTTTTGACTGATAGCCTCTTGATTCAATAGTAAATATTAGTTTTTTAGTATAAAACTACGTATAATAAGTGTAAGAGGTGATACTATGAAGCAAAAGCATTTACAAGTGTTTGGAACTGTTCAAGGTGTAGGTTTTCGATATTATACGCAAAGATTAGCAATCAAATATCATGTTAAAGGTACAGTTCAGAATGTAGATGATTATGTTGAAATATATGCAATAGGTAATGACGATAATATTGATCAGTTTATTAATGCTGTGATCAATGGTGCATCACCTGCTTCACATGTTACACACTATGAACTTGAAGAAACTAATTTGAGTGAAGATTTTACAGACTTTAAATCGATTTAAATATAAAAAGGAAGATGTCATTTGAGATACAATATTTCTCGACTTTTTGGCGTGATTGTGGGGGTTCCAGTAGCAATAGTGTCATGGTTGATCAGCGTTTTTGGCTTTGATTTATCATTCATTATTGATGGTTTAATAGGAATTGGGATGTTTTTTGTGTCCTACTTCCCTACTCAACGACTTACGTCAAAGAAGTATTTAACAGAAATTGGCCTTTCACGAAGAGACTATTATTACGTGAGAAACCATTTAAAGCAAACCCAAGACAAGATACGTACTATATTGAAGTCATTTATTAATGTAAGATCTATTCAGGATTTTAGACAAATAAATGATATCTATAGAATATCAAAGTCTATTCACTTTGCTGTTAAACAACGACCAGCAATGTTCTTTAAAGTTGAAAGTTTCTTTTATTCACATATAGACAATGCTTTAAATTTAATTGAGTCGTATACTCGACTGGCTAAAATGCCAAAAAAATCAGTTGAAGAAAAGCAAAAATTAGAACAAACACGTATCACGCTAGATGAAGTGAAACGTACACTAATTGCTGATTTGAAGAGAATCAATGAAGATGATTACGAACGTCTAGATGTTGAAATGCAACTTAATAAATTGGAACAAACACGTCATAAAGATAAATAGAATAAAGAAATGGAGCGATTTACTTAAATGTCTCGAGATGAACAATTTAACAACGCACATCCATTAGATGATTATATAGAACAACAACAGTTTAATAATTTAAATAATGAAAACAACATTAACCTAGCACATGATAATACAGTTTTAGACGATTTTCATCAACAATTTACTGATAAAGAACTACAAAAGATTGAAACTATTAGTCAACAAATTAAACCTTTAGATAATGATGGGTTACTAACTTATGGTACTCATTTACAAGAAAACATGTCTCAATTCTCGCATAAAATGTTGGATGAAGTGCAGACAAAAGATATTGGACCTGTTGGGGATTCACTTAATCAGCTAATGTCAAAACTAAAAGCCGTCAACCCTGATGAATTAAATCCAGAGAAACAATCTAAGTTGAAACGTTTATTTAAACGTACGAAAGCTTCTATTAATGAAGTATTTTCAAGAATGCAATCTGTTAGTGCGCAAATTGATAGAATTACAATTCAGCTTGATAGACACAAAAATAATCTATCTAAAGACATTAAATTATTAGATGGTTTATACCAACAAAATAAAGATTACTTTGATGATGTTAATTTATATATTGCTGCTGCTAAAAGAAAAAAACATGAAATACAAGCTGAAGATATTCCAAAATTACAAGCAAATGCGCATCAAAGTGGCAATCAAATGGATATCCAAGCTGTCGCGGATATGGAACAATTTGTTGATCGTTTAGATAAACGCATTTATGATTTACAATTATCTCGTCAAATTGCAATACAAACTGCACCACAAATCCGTATGATTCAAAATGTGAATCAGGCTTTAGCTGAGAAAATTCAAAGTTCTATTCTTACAAGTATTCCACTTTGGAAAAATCAAATGGCGATTGCCCTTACATTGATGAGACAACGTAATGCAGTGTCTGCACAACGTGCAGTAACTGATACAACCAATGATTTGCTTACGCAAAATGCGGCGATGTTAAAACAAAACGCTATTGAAACTGCTACTGAAAATGAGCGCGGTATTGTTGATATTGAAACACTTAAATCGACACAAAGCGATATTATCGAAACGATAGAACAAACACTTCAAATTCAACAAAATGGTCGCCAAAAACGTAAAGAAGCAGAAAAAGAACTCGTTGGTTTAGAAGATGAATTAAAACAACACTTACTTTCTATGAAGAAAGAATAGCATATAAACAAAAGCACATCACAACTCAATTTGAGTCTGATGTGCTTTTTAATGTCTTCAACGTGTTGTAAATTTTTGGTAAGGAACTATTCTTTTTGATAAATAATATAACCCTGTTTTACAAACTTAGCGACTATATAACCAATAATGGTAGCAATCACTGCTATTGGGAACCACTCTAATGAATATTGCTTTAATGGTAAAGCATCCATAAATGACATCTTCACCCAACCGTTAGAACTAATAACGCTCAAAATAGAAACGATACTAATGACAACAATTGGTATTTGTTGAGCAATTCGCTTAGTTGGTATAAATCTTGCAAGTAAGATAAGTAATACCACAGTTATTGCAACTGGATAAATAATACTCAATACAGGAACAGACATGGATATTACTGCATTTAAACCTAAATTGGACAATATAAAACTAATTAAAGTAAAGAATATTGTATAAGCTTTATACGAAACTTTAGGGAATATTCTATTGAAATACTGACTTACAGCCACTATTAAGCCACAAGCAGTTGTCAAACAAGCTAATGCAACAATAATACCTAATAAATATTTGCCAAAGACACCAAAACCACTTGCTGCCATTGTTGTTAATAAGTAGGCTCCTACATTTTGATCTTTAGCAGTTAAATTTTTAAGTGTTTCATTGTCTACGTTCATATGATTACCTATAAATCCTAATGACACGTATATGAAGATGAGTGCTACAGCAGCAATCAAACCTGACATTACGGTTTGTTTAAATATTTGATCTGCATGTTTTACCCCTGTTGCTTTTATTGCATTCACTACGATCATTGAGAAAGCAATTGCTGCAATTGCATCCATCGTTAAATAACCTTCTGTAAAGCCTTTCGAAAAACTTCCGATAGCTGAACTATAATCAACTTGATTTCCATGAGATGGCGTATTACCACTATAATCGACGAAACCTTTAATAATCATGGCTAAAATTGTTATCAACAATAGTGGCGTTAACAATGATCCGATACGATCTACAATTTTACCTGGATTAATACAAAGGTAAAGAACGATTAGGAAATAAATCAACGTAAATATGAATAGTATAAGGTTACTATTTGTATGAGCAATTGGTGTGACAGTCATCTCGAATGAAGTTGAAGCTGTACGCGGAATTGCAAACAGAGGTCCGATTGTTAAATATATAATAATTAAAAATATAATTGAAAATTTAGGTGATATTTTGTTTAAAGAACCTACGTAGCCTTGTTTGTCTAAAGCGCCTACAATAACGCCTAGTAACGGTAAGCCAATGCCTGTTAAACAAAATGCGATCACAGCGGGCCAAAAGAAATGACCACTATCTTGACCTAAATTTGGTGGAAAAATAAGATTACCTGCGCCGAAAAACATAGCGAATAACGTAAATCCTACAATCCAAGTATTCTTATTCATAGAATTGCTCCTTTTTATGTGTATGTTTGCAATATTAAACATTCTAGCATAAAAAGGAATTGCAAGTCTATGTGATTTCAGAAAATTTGAAAAGTTGATATATATTTAAAGCTATATTTATACAAAAATTTAAAATGATTTTAGTAGTAGTTTTTTGAGTAATGGTGATAGATGGCTTGGAAGATTTTCTACGCCTTCAACAAATAAGGCATATTGTCCATAAATATTGTGAATAGTTTGCTCAATGTCTTCTGTAATAACATCTTGACTCAAGAACACATTAAATACTTCAATACCATATTTACGTGCCATTTCTACGCCTTCATACGTGTCTAAAATACCATCTTGCGCATAATTGTAAGCTGAAGGTTCTCCATCAGAAAAGACGATTAGAAAACGTTGATTATGACTTCTTCTTAGTAAACGTTCGCTAGCAATACGTATGGCTACACCGTCACGGTTATCGTCTTGCGGATGTAACGACATAATTCGTGGCCCGCTTTTTTCCATAGTTGAATAATCGTAATGAACAATTTCATCAATGATGTTAGGCTGTTTACGATCATCAGAATCAAATGCGTCTTCATTGAATGCCAGTATTTCATGCTTAACATTTAATGCTTTAAGCGTTTCATGGAAAAGCACAACACCCTTGATTGTTTCCTCCATCTTATCGAACATACTTGCAGACACATCAATTAGTAATGTGAAAGTAGCATCGAACGTCTTACTTAAATCTTGTTTCTTATAAAATAATTTATATTGGTCATCGATAAACCAATTAGTTAAATCTCGTTGTAAACGACCTTTAGTTAAATTGTGACGCTCATCTACATGTTCTCGATCAATCGTTTTTTTAATAATTTGAATTAAATCTTTCGTTTCGAATTGAACATCATTTTTAACATCTTGATATGCTGGCAAGAAATCAGGTTCAATATCAGGCACATTCCATTTGATTTCAACATTTTCGTTAATTCCTTTAAGTGCAAATGAAGCGTTCTCGCCAATAAACCCGCCTTCATCGTTGTTCAGTGTATTTTCTGAACCACGCCCTTTTTTAGTCATCATATCCGTCATGTCGTCTGTGGAATCACCTTCACGTGCAGTATCATTATCACTCATAACCTCACTATTTTCACCCTCATGAAGTTCCATTTCAAGATATGCGCCGCCTTCTGATTTGCTATCTTGAGCTTTTGTTTCAGCTTCAGCAGTTTCTGCATCTGTATCTTCAGATGTATTATCTTTACCGTCGACGTTACTTGCATCCGTTCGTTTCAACTCATCAAATGACATTTCGTGGATTGCTTCATATACCCTACGAGGAAGATGATAATATTCGTTTAACATATCTTTGTTTAATATATCATCGATTTGAAACATGATGCGTTGTGCTAAGTACATATTATCTTCTGATGTTTCATTTTGGAAAAAGTTAGGTAAGTACAGAAACATTGAATTTAAAATATCATCTAATTGTGAATCTATGGTTGGAATATCATAGAAGTTTTGGCTTAGAAATGCTTTTTCTAAATATAAAAATAGCAAGTCAGTATATACTGTTTTAGTCTTATAAAATTTGATTTGAGACTCCGTATAAGACAATCGCGTTTGTAAACGTAAATCTATTAATTTAGCTGTGCTAGGACGTGCAATACGAATATGATTAAACACACGCATATCTTCAAGTAATCTAAAAAGTTGTTGATAGAACTTCGGATGTGCAAATTCATCATCATGAAGTACATTATTAACAATAGTTTCATCCATCATTTGATATCCGTAAGCGGCAAGCATGACATCTGTTTTAAGTCCAGCTTTCTCTATATGGTCGGGACGGTGCGACCAGAACCAACTTGTAATCAATGTGTTGTTGATTGGATCATAATAAGGGAATTTTTGAATTTTAACTTGTGTTTGTTCATTTTTGAGAAGTAAGCGTGCTAAGTCTTGCAACATCATAACTTGCTTAGCATCTAATTGCTCATCATTAAATTTGATAAAACGATCGCTCATAATAATCCCTCTCTAAAAGTTTAATTCAATCGCATTTTTGATTGCTTGTTGTTCACGCTCATCTTCTAATTTATCAATAATCGTACGTTGAATCGCACGTTCGATTGGCATGACAGTAATTAAATCACTTAAGTCAATTAATGCCCTAATACTTGCTGCTTCTTCAGAAATTTGTCCCTGTTTAGACATGGTGCGCAAATCTTCATTAAATTTAATGATTTGCTCAATAATTGCATCATCTTGAAGTTGGCTTTGCTGTTTAATAACGTCCTTAAGTATATCACCATCAATGTAATCTACTTGAATGACGACAAAACGGTTTTTTAGGGCTTCATTCATAGGAAGTGTACCTACATACCCTTCGTTAATTGCGGCGATGACATTGAATCCAGGCGCAGCTTTAATCACTTCACCAGTAAATGGATTAGTAAGTTGACGTCGATAATCTAGCACACCATTGAGAATTGGCAATGTTTCAGGTTTAGCCATATTAATTTCATCGATATAAAGAATATGACCTTCACGCATGGCTTTAATAACGGGACCATCGATAAACACAATTTCTTGTTGCCCTTGATCATTAGTTTTAATTGTTTTGAATCCGAGTAAACTTTCAGCATCTAAATCTACAGAACAGTTAACTTGATGCATTGGTGTATCTACAGTAGCACTAAGTGTTTCGGCTAATTTTGTTTTACCCGATCCTGTAGGTCCTTTTAGTAAAATGTTCTTATTTAAACTAAATAAAGCTTTAGCATCATTGAATACTGACTCATCTGAATTGATATATTGATTTTTAATCATTTTGATTACTTACGCTCCTTCTTTAAAATGAAAAATAGACTAAGAGATTAAATTGGATGAAAGTAATGTATTGTTTAGCACAACCTATACATCATCTAAAATCCAAAGTTAACCCCTAAGTCTTAATTTAATCATGAACATACATAACGATTTATACTAAATTTCTTTAAAATATGATTTGTAATAACCACCAACTAAACCAGAATTATCAATAATTTGATAGTATTCTTCGGTTTCATTAATCACATCATATTGTTTACCAACTGTTAACATATCAGATACTGTGAATTTTTTTGCATCAGTATTGATAACTTCTACCTTTTTAATTGGTGTACGTGTTTTCCAAGTTTCATGTAACATAGCCATAAATTTAAATCCTCCATATTGTCTTTGTATTACTTTTCTAATGTGTAAATAAACGAGATGCCACTATTCTCGGTAATGCGTAATGACTGAGCATCGCCTTGATCTAACGTTTGATAAGGAATTCCAATATCATCTAATTCCTTTTGCGCATGTGCGAATGCCTCTTGAGAGTTTGCACTAAACTCAACTTGTTCAACAATACCTTCTTCTTTAAGTTCAATAGGATCTTTAGGTTGATATAAATGAATTTCGCCACCTAAACCGCCTTCTCCAATTTGAAACACTTGAATCATTGTTTCAGGAATAGCTGACGATTCATATTCTGCATAATGCGTTAGGTTAAACACATTTGTCAGGATAGAAGCGGTAACCGGTAATTCATTAACTTTAATAATGATAGGTCCTAAACCCTGGATTTGATGAAGTGGGTTTACTGTACTTTCAAAAGTAGGTGTACCTAAACCTACGCCAGTATTGAGTTCATTTGAATAAATGTCAAAAATTTGGTCGTTATTATCCTCGAAGCTAAAATGTTTATTTCCATTTAACTCAGTTACTTCACCAAATTCAATATCATTATCTTTCAAAATGGTTTGATACTCTTCTAAACCTGAATCAGATGGTGTTCTTAAACCAACACTAGCGATATGTTGGTTTTGGTATTCAGGATTTGGCACTTCAACAAAGTGAATTCGTGTACCTGGACTTAAATCTGCATCACCAAAACGTAAAGCTTTATTTTTAGTTGCTACATTAAGTCCTAAAATATCTTTAAATAATTTGTTTGTTTTAGAAAGATCACTTGTCCCTAATGTGACACTTCTAAGTCCACTCATGCAATGACACCCCTAATATTTGTCTTTTCCTATTCATTATAACGCATTTTAAATACGATTTATATCATGAACTACATAAAGCATTGGCGAATTCTAAGAAGTACAAAAAACGTATTACATAAATATAAACTCTATTGAAGTTTGTTTATAAAATAATTTTAATATCCTATAAAACAAAGATATAACTACTCCCCTATCCTTTGACAAATAGGAAGGGGGGGCTATTTATAGTGGAATATTATCGTTATATTAGTTTGTTCGAATTTTTGCGATAGTTCGTTTTACATGGTTATATTTGTATTCGCAACATTTTGCAGTTTGAGTGTGATAAATATGTGAGCAGAAGTATTTACCATTTAACGCCATACTTACACAGCCTAAAGATACAAATTAACATAGTTTCGACTGCTTATTAATAATGAGTGATTCTAAGGTTGTTGTATGTTCAAATGCCTTTTCAGTACAGTCAGCTACTGTGAATTTTGTAAAATGGTTAACCCGGCTTAAGTAGTTCTAAAATGGATCATGAAACGGAGTTTAGTGTGAGGCCCAACATAGAAAATATCGAATAGACAGTTTTCAAACATAGAAAATTGGACTAGCGAGCTACCAATAGGAAGTATCGTAAATAAACAAGGGAGTGGGACAGAATTCTTTTTAAATTCGTTGTCCCACTCCCGCAAGGATGACTAGAACTGAGAAAAGCTTGATTAAAGCGCCTTCTCAGTTCAGTCAGCTACTGCGAATTTGCAAAATAGCATTATTATATTATTTATGTCTCAGCCTTTATTTAGCTAGGAATGATGCCCCAGCCTTATCAATATTAGTTTGAGGTTATTTTCCGTTATGATTAGCTTTCTAATAGTAGGTCTTCAGGGCTTTCGATCAATTCTTTTATCGTTTTTAAGAATCCTACTGCTTCTTTACCATCAATAATTCTGTGGTCATAACTTAAAGCAATGTACATCATAGGTCTATTTTCAATAGTATCTTTATCGATTGCAATTGGTCGAGTAATAATAGAGTGCATACCAAGAATTGCTGCTTGATTACCGTTGATAATAGGTGTGCTCATCATTGATCCAAATACACCACCATTAGTGATTGTAAATGAACCATTGACCATATCATCTAGGCCGAGTTTTTTCTCGCGCGCTTTAACTGCTAGGTCAGCAATCGCTCTTTCAAGTTCTGCAAAGTTTTTCTTATCACAGTCTCGTACGAATGGAACTAATAGACCATCATCAGTAGAAACAGCGACACCAATATCATAATATTGTTTAGTAATCATATCATCGCCATCAATTTCAGCATTTACTTCTGGATATTTCTTCAATGCTGCGACAGCGGCTTTAGTGAAGAATGACATGAATCCTAATTTTGTACCATCATGATCTTTAATAAATTGTTCTTTTTTACGCTTACGTAATTCCATTACGTTTGTCATGTCAACTTCATTAAACGTCGTTAGCATAGCTGTATTATTAGATACTTCTAATAATTTTTTAGCAGCTGTTTTCTTTCTACGTGACATTTTTTCTCTAATTACTGGTTTATTAGGCGCACTTGAAGCTTTTTTAGGTGCTTCTTTTTTGCTAGCTTCTTGAGAAGGTTGTGATTGAGTTGATTTTTGGCTATTTTCAACATCATCTTTACGAACAACATCATTTCCTTTTCCAGAAACAGTACTTAAATCCACGCCATTTTCACGTGCATGACGACGTGCTGATGGTGTCGCATTAATACGTTGATTGTTAGAAGATGATGGTTCCTCTTCTTTATTAGATTGTGGTTCAGTTGGTTGTGCGTCTTTCTTACCGCTATCATCTGAACTATTAGATTGAGCGTCGTCTGACGGCTCTGATTTACTTGCTGTTGGATTTCCACTACCTTCACCAACCGTAGCGATGACTTGACCAACTTCTACTGTATCGCCTTCTGAAGCTAACTGTTCTTGAAGCACACCTTCTTCTTCAGAAACTACTTCAACGTTAACTTTATCTGTTTCTAATTCTAAAATAGCTTCGCCTTTTTCAACGCTATCTCCCACATTTTTTAACCATTCTGCAATGGTACCCTCTGTTATAGATTCTGCTAATTCTGGAACTTTTACCTCTGGCATAATATTTCCCCCTAGTTATTTTTCAATGCTACTTTCAATGATTTGATTTTGAACAAGCTTATGAATTTCTCCATCACCTTCAGCTGGTGCTGCACGTTGTATTCTACCATGATAACTTAAATTATATTGGTTACCTACAAGTGATTTTAAGTAAGGATAAACAAACAACCAAGCCCCTTGGTTTTTAGGTTCTTCTTGAACCCAAGATACAGTCTCAAGATTTGGTAATTCATTTAATACTTCTTTAATTTCCCCTTCAGGGAATGGATATAAACGTTCAACTGCAACTAGTAAAATTGAATCGTCAGGATTTTTAGCTAAATGTTCTTTTAAATCAATAAACATTTTACCTGAAGCTAGTACGAGTTTAGTCACTTTGTCTTTATTTCCATCCTCAACAATAATTGGTTTGAAGCCACCTGTAGTGAATTGATCAATAGGCTTAGCCACTGTTTTATTTCTTAATAAACTTTTCGGAGACATTACAATTAGAGGTCTCATCGCTTCAGTGCCCAAACTTTTAGCTTGTGCTCGTAATAGATGGAAATAGTTGCTTGAACTTGATAAGTTAACGACCGTACTGTTATTCTCTGCAGCTAATTGTAAAAATCTTTCTAAACGTGCTGAAGAGTGTTCAGGGCCTTGACCTTCAAATGCGTGCGGTAAGAATAGTGTTAAGCCACTTCGTTCTCCCCACTTCGCACGAGCTGATGACATGAAATTATCAAACATCATTTGAGCCATATTTGAGAAGTCTCCATACTGCGCTTCCCAAATATTCATACTATTTTTATTCTCAACATTATAACCATACTCGAAACCAACCACGGCAGCTTCAGATAATGGGCTGTTGTGCACTTCAAATGTCGCTTTTTGATTAGGTACATGATGCAACGGAGTATAAGTATCACCATTTTCTTCATCATGTAGCACAGCATGTCTATGACTGAATGTACCACGTTCACTATCTTGTCCAGTTAGGCGAACTGAAATGCCATCTTGAACGATGGTTGCAAAAGCAAGTTGCTCTGCTTGAGCCCAATCAACTAAACCATTTTCTTTTTCAAAAGGTTCTCGACGTTTTTCAAGTACTTTATTAAGTTTTTTTAGTATGTGGAAATCTTCAGGATATGAAAGCATAGCATCATTGATTTCTTTGAGATGATCTATTGAGAAATCTTTATCATCACTTTGCAATGGTTCTAGTAATGATTCAGGTTTCTCCATATCTGGATTATCCATTTTATCTGATTTATCAATCTTATCTTGGGCAGCACGCATTTCTTTTTGAACTTTATCCATAACGTCATCCATTTGTTCCTTAGAAATAACGCCATCCGCTACCAATTGATTACCATAGATGATTTCAACAGAATCATGTTTGCGAATGTTTTGGTATGGAAGTGGATTTGTAATTGAAGGTTCATCCATTTCATTATGCCCGTATCGACGATAACCAACTAAATCAATGACAAAATCTTTATGAAATTCTTTGCGGAATTCCATTGCAATATCAATAGCTTCAATTGTTGCTTCTACATCGTCTGCGTTTACATGCAAAATCGGTACATCATACCCTTTTGCAATATCAGTAGAATACGTTGTTGAACGACCATCCACTGGTTCTGTTGTAAATCCAATTCTATTATTAGTGATGATATGTAATGCACCACCAGTTGAATAACCATTTAGGTTACTTAAATTCATTGTTTCAAAGTTAATACCTTGTCCTGGGTATGCTGCATCCCCATGTATAATAATAGGCATACCTTTATGGAAGTCTGTTGTTGGTTTACCAGCATGGTGTGTATCATCTTGTGATGCACGTGTCTTACCAATTACAACTGGCGCAACGATTTCCAAGTGACTTGGGTTATTAGCTAATGAAATACGTTGTTCAATACCGTATGATGAAGTTGTCTTCACACCACCTAAATGATACTTTACATCTCCTGTCCAACCAGCAGTTAATTCAAGGCTGCCGTCTTCAGGTAAGAATTTCATTGGGTCTGTGTGCATAAATTCAGAAATCATCATTTCGTATGGTTTTTCAAGTACGTGAGTTAAAACATTTAAACGACCTCTGTGTGCCATACCAATTTGAATGTTATTAATGTCAACTTCAGCTGCACGCTTTAATGTATGTTGTAACATTGGTACTAATGTATCGACACCTTCAATTGAGAATCGTTTAGCACCAACAAAGTTTTTGTGCAGATACTTCTCAAAGCCTTCAACATGCGCTAAAGTATCGAATAATTGCTTTCTTTCGTCATTATTGATGTTCGCTCTATAAGGTGTTTCGATACGACGTTTTAACCACGTGCGTTCTTTATTGTTATTAATATGATTATATTCAAAAGCAATTGGCCCTTTATAACGTTTCTCCATTCGTTGAATTGCCTCGTATGCATTATCATAAATATCTTTGAAATGATCAGATACGATATCTGCTGAGACATTCTCCAATGTTTCTTTATCTAAGTTAAATTCTTCAATTTCTAACTTAGGAAGATTGGTTCTTTCTGGAGCGTTAACAGGGTAAATATCAGCTTTAAGGTGACCGTATTGTCTAATATTATCAATTAAACGCATAATACGTTTAATTGTGCCGTCGCCTGCTGATGAACCACTCCCTTCAGTGGTAGACTTAGCTTCAACGTGAGCTTCGCCGTTTTTTATTGTGCTGAAAAGCACTTGTAAATCATCTGGAACCGAACTTGGGTCTTGTAAGTAATCATCATATAAATCTAACATTAGACCTAGATTAGCGCCAAAGTTTACAGGAGCTTCTGTAACATCCTTGTTATCCTTTGCCATAATATTACCCTCCACAAAATAGTTAAACCGCTTACAGGTCAATAATAGCACTATTTCTAGCATTGATAAAGTCCATTAACAGAATATTATGGAAAAAACAAAATAACTAAAATAGGTACGCTAAATTTATCTAATTATAAGTAAAGATTAACGAGAAAACGATAAAAAAGTAGAATTGAAATTGGAACATGAGGTTTGGTTAATCTTAGTGTAGATAGATGATCAAGAAGAAAAAGGGAGAGGATCAGAAATAAAGTTTTGAAAATTGATTTCTGATCCTCTCCCGGCTTGCTTAGCTTTTAGAATTTCTTGATGAAATTCTCTTTGCTGGGGCGCTTCGCTGGCAAGGTGGGCTAAAATTAAAAAATGGTTGTTGTAAGTGCATGTTTAACTCAGTCAACTACTGCCAATATGTATTTGTAGCCTGAGACATCGTACTTGTCCCAGGCTTTTGAATTAATGTCGTTATTTGAATATAATTTTGAACGTTGTGTATTCGTTTACTTCACTATCAACCGTAATGTAACCACCATACTGCTGAACAATCTTCTCAGCAATTGAAAGACCTAGTCCATTACCACCTTGGCTTCTCGCTCGCGATTTATCCACTCTATAAAAACGGTCAAAAATAAATTCTTGATCTTCTTTAGGAATGCCGAGGCCATGGTCTGTAATTTCAATACTGATTTGTTTATTTCTTAATTGCGTCGCTATTTCGATTTGCTTATTATCTTTATCATACTTCATCGCATTATCTATAAAAATCAGTAACAGTTGTTCAAATTGATGACGGTTGATTTGTAATGTTAATGGCTTCTTGGACAAATGTGTTTCAAATTCATAATCTGGATGCAATTGTTTTAAAGATTTAATACGTGAGCGTATTTCCTCATTGATGTTTACTTCTTCAAACTCTAAAGCTTGATTGTTCACTTTATCTTTAGTTAGTAACAATAATTCTTCTACTAGTTTTGTTATTCGGTTCATTTCTTCAAGTGAAATATTCAAAGATTCTTCAAGGACGGCCGGATCTTTTTTGCCCCAACGTTGAATTAAATTTAAATGACCTTGAATGATTTGAAGCGGTGTACGTAATTCATGAGAAGCATCTTCAACAAATTGGCGTTGTTGATTAAAAGATTCTTCAATTTGATACATCATATCATTAAAGGTATCAATTAAATTATCAGTTTCCTCATAGTTTGTCTTAAGCTCAAGTTTATTTTGAAAGCCATCACGACGTATTTGAATCATCTTATTTGACATTGTTACTAAAGGCTTCGTTAATTGCGTTGAAAAGATATAACTAATACCTGCCATGATGATTGTTGCTAATAAGCCAAATGCGATTGCCACAAAATACAATGACCGAACAACATTGTTGTAGCCTTCAAGTGAATGTATTAAAACACTGTAACCTTCAAAACGGTCACTATGTATTGGCTCAGTTATGATTAAATATGGCACGCCATGATGCTTTGTAATTTGAATTGTTTCAGGATTAACAAAGTCCACTTCAGGTTTGAAATTAATCATATTTTCATTCGAAGATTGCATCAATTGTTTACCATTACGGTCGTAAATAATCGCTTTTTCAAAGTTCTCTAAAGTAGCAGACAAATCTAACGTTGTGATGTCATCCATTGACCGAGATTCAACTAAATTAACGATATCACTAGAACTGTGTTCAGCTTCATCTATTTCTCCATCTCTTAAAGTGTCTTTTAAAAAGAATATGATAACTAAACAAAAAAGAATAATGGTACTAAACATTATCAGTGTTGTAATTATCATCCATTTATATTTTAACGTACCTTTTTTAATCATCTAATCACATACCCGACACCGCGAACGGTTTCAATTGTTTTTTCTTTATCAAAAGGTTTAAGTTTGTTTCGTAAATATCGAATATAGACATCTACGACATTTGTTTCGACTTCACTATCATAGCCCCAAACATGATCTAAAATTTGCTCTCTTTGTAACACACGATTTCGGTTAGTTGCTAACAAATAGAGTAAATCGTATTCAGTCTTAGTGAAATCTAACTGTTCGCCATTAATTGTAACTTTAAACGCATCAACATCTATTTTAATACCATTAATATCAATAATATCTTTCTGAGGTTGACGGCGTAATACTGCTCGAATACGTGCAAAGAGTTCTTCAATTTCAAAGGGCTTTACAATATAATCATCAGCACCATAATCTAAGCCAGTCACTTTATCATATGTATCACTCTTCGCTGTAATAATAATGATTGGTGTTGATTGTTCCTGTCTCACACGACGACATATTTCTAAACCATTTATATTTGGTAACATTAAGTCTAATATGATTAAGTCATAATTGTTACTTAACGCTTTATCAAGTCCTGATTGCCCTTCATATTCTATATCTACACTATAATTATCGTGCGTTAATTCTAGTTCTAAGAAGCGAGCTAAGTTCTGTTCATCTTCAACAATAAGAATGTTGGTCATTTTTATTTCCACCTCTTTTTAGATGCATTAATCTTAGTTTTAAAAGTGAGCGTGACAGAATTCTAAATGCTAATGTTCTGATTTCCAACTTGCATTGCTCATCTAGAAATGCGCTTTGATGGGAAGTCGTCACAAGAATGACTAGTATTGAGAAAAGTTTAATTAAAATACTTTCTAAAGTCAGTCATCTATTGTAAATTTGCTAGTTCATCATCAAATTAATCATTTTGGCTCGAACTAAGTCAAATGCACTTTATCATAACATAACCTACATTTTATCACATCAGAGATTGAAATTAGATAAATGATTGAAATTGTAAATAGATACTCAAATTTAATTGAGAATTTTTCGCAATTATAATTGACAATGATTATCAATAATGTATAATAGTATTTGAAAATGATTATCAATACCGAATAAGACAATTCCCCCCACATATATTTCGTTCTTAAAGGATTGGTCATTTTCAAGTTATTCCCCTTTTATATGCCCGTAAAAGATTAACGTTAAAGTTTCAAACTTACTTTAAACGTTTTAATAAAAAGCAGTGAATCTAATGCCGAGGTTCACTGCTTTTTTTATATGTAGTGTTGAGAATGATATATTTAAATTTCAAAGGCGTGATTATATTCATGAATACTGTATTCATATGACTTTAAAATAGAAGGGAGTGGGACAGAATTCTTTTTAAATTCGTTGTCCCACTCCCAACTTGCTTTGCTTGTAAAATCACTTTCGTGATTTTTTGTGTTGGGGCCCCGACTCCCAACTTGCTTTGCTTGTAGAATTTCTTAGTGAAATTCTCTTTGTTGGGGCCCCGCCCGCAAGGGTGACTAGAACTGAGAAAAGCTTGAATTAAGCGCCTTCTCAGTTCAGTCAGCTACTGCGAATTTGCAAAATAGCTTCATTATATTATTTTTGTCCCATCCTCATTGTTCCATTAAGCTAAACGATTCAATTTTAAAACACATTTTCAATTTCTAATATTTTCAAGAACTCAC